>JAGAGD010000104.1 GCA_017627765.1 Prevotella sp.
GTCCAGAATTGTTAAGTTATTTGCGAGGTTAGTTAATCAATTTTTTACCCAACTCGGCTCTGGAAATTGCAAGTATTTCGCTCGGCAAAGACTGGAAGCGGAAAACTGGTTTCAGATTGTTATCAGTTATGATAACGGGAACGGGAACGTTAACGGGAACGATAACTTTAACGTTAACGTTAACGATAACATACGCCCCCTTGCCCCCTCTAACTTAGAGGGGGAATTGAAGATTGAGAACGATAACGGGAACGGGAACGTTAAAAAATCTGAGACATCTGTGGCATCTGTGTGACATTAATCATCCACGATGCTGTTGCATCGTGTAGACATACTCCTCAGTCACTTCGTGACAGCTCCCCTAACTTAGGGGAGCAATTTCTTTATTTGAGTATTTAATATCACACAGATTTGTTCAACGATAACGGGAAAGGGAACTAGTTATAAGTTATGATGTTGCAACTGGAGTTACTGGTATGCTTATAGGAGCGTTTACTGGACCATTATCTTTCGCATTTGCCTTTGGCACGGCACTATGGACTACTTACAATACAGACAAGTCATGCCGAAAGCATGCAAAGAACGTTGCGAACCGATGTTTAAGATATAGGAATGTTCCACGCCAGCTATAATAACATTATAGTAATCATAAAATAAACTTATTTAATATGGCAGATTTTTTAATATTAGTATTTATTGCTATCAGTGCAACTGTGACATTATACCTTTGGTATAGATTCTTGAAATTCAAGTACAAACCTGAAGAAAATGTGTTTACCTCTGACATGCTTAGAGTTTTTCTTATAGTGATTGTGCTGATGTTTGCAGCTCTTCATTACTATTTCAAAGCAGATGCCATAATTAGCAGTCCACATTTATTCGCAATTGACAACAAGGAAAAGCTATTCAATCTGATACTCAGTTTTGTTGTTGTTGACATCATCGTCATTGGCATTGTTTATTCTTTCTGTAAGGCAAAGAATATAGATTAGTTGGATAAGAAAATAAAGATAGCGATGCCAATAGGATTTTTGCATAGCCAATTCTGTCAGACATCGCTATTATTATTCAATTACGATATTTTTCAAGTAATCTATAAATATTTTAATAAGCAAGTTTTTTGACTTATATTTGCAGGCAAATTTAAATCAATAATGAAATATGGCGACTGGATTAAGATATTTTAGGCAAGAACACCAGCATGAAGAATAAGACATTCATGATTTCTGCATCTTACTTGTTCTGACAACTAACCAAAATTAACTCTATATTTCAAAGAGGACACTTTCTGAAAAAAGGAAAGATGCCCTCTTTTTTTGAGTTATACTATTTACAACCATAGATGATATTTCGTCTTTATGAGTTTCCACAACACCATGTTTATAATTATAATAAAACTGTGGATAAGTCAGTGGAAATTGATGTGGATAAGTATTCAGTTTTCAACCAAAACAGTTTAAAAAGGGTTAGAGTGTTGATTTCTAAAAGTTTTTCACAGCCATTTAAGTAAGTTTTCAACCAATTTCTACAATAAAAAGATATAAACTTATTATCTTTGCACAGAAAAACAATTATTGTTGATAACTTCATTATGAAGTGATAATCAGAAAGAAACGAAAATTGATATTGTTAATAACTCTATGGAAAATGTTTAAATTGGATTATACAAATTTTTAAGCAAAAAGTTTTGAACATATCAACAGCAGTTTTTTATTTGTTATTTATCTTTTTAAAAATTGAAAATGAAATAAAAATAAAAAAATAAGGTTTTAAGATTAACTGGTTGATAAAATCTTGAAGTCTATAAAAAGAACAAAAATATTATGGAAGCGAAAAAAGAATGGATTGAAAAGGGTTATGTAACAGAACCCGTTGAAGAAGGTACAGACTTGAAGGCTGAGATAAGACGCATGGCTAAGGAAAAGAATGCGGTTATCTTGGCTCACTACTATACTCAGGGAGAGATTCAGGAAGTGGCTGACTTTATTGGCGACTCGCTGGCTCTGGCTCAGCAGGCTGCAAAGACTGATGCCGACATAATCGTGATGTGTGGTGTGCACTTCATGGCAGAGACTGACAAGATTCTTTGTCCTGACAAACTGGTGCTTGTGCCAGACCTGAATGCTGGATGCTCGCTGGCTGACTCTTGCAAGGCTGAAGACTTAAAGAAGTTTAAGGAGGAACATCCTGGATATAAGGTTGTTAGTTATGTTAACACTACTGCTGCGGTTAAGGCTCTTACCGACATAGTTGTTACATCGGGCAATGCTAAGAAGATAGTTGACACATTTCCTAAGGATGAGAAACTGATTTTCGGTCCTGACTATAACTTAGGTTCGTATATAAACAGCGTTACAGGCAGAAATATGTTGCTGTGGAATGGCGGTTGTCATGTGCATGAGCGTTTCTCTGTTGACGAGATTGTTAAACTGAAGCGTGAACATCCAGATGCCATTGTGCTTGCTCATCCAGAATGTAAGGGTCCTGTTCTTGCAATAGCTGACGTTGTTGGGTCTACGGCAGTGATACTGAAGCATGTTGTAGAGAGCGACAAGAAAGAGTTTATAGTTGCTACTGAGGCTGGTATTCTTCACGAAATGGAACGTCAGTGTACTGGCAAGACTTTCTATCCTGTTCCACCAGAGGTGAGTGAAGGCGGAGTAGGCTGTTCATGCAATGAGTGTAACTATATGAAGATGAATACGCTTGAAAAGGTATATAACTGCCTTAAATATGAATGGCCATCAGTTGACGTTGACAAGGAAACAGCCCGCGAAGCTGTTAAACCTATCAACAGAATGCTGGAATTGTCATAAAGTAAGGTAATGAGGTGTTTTTGTGAAGTTAGTATATAATCATCTTAAAAACTAAATAACGGAGCACGTTGAATACCTTATAAAGGTTAATAAAAATATAATTTATAATTGATAACACGCAACATTAAGACTATTTTCAGGTCATTGAAAAGTGATTTTAATTGCGACAGGCATTTCTTTATGTTTGTCGCAATTATAACTATATTCTATGGTTTAGCCTTTGTGTTTGCTGATTTCTACGGCATGCCGTGCGAAGGAATGGCTGACTATGTTCAGTTGTTTAAGTATTGGCTGCTGATAGAGATTGGTGTGTTTGGTCTTTTCCTTTTGCTTTCGTTGCAGAAATGGGTGTTTGCTGTCAGTTTTCCGCTGATAACATTTGCTTGTACGGTGATGACATACTATCGCTATACAGTGAAAGCTGTGTTGACTCCGCAGGTTATCGACCTTGTTTTAGTCAACGACATGCGAACATCAATGCACGCTATCAGTTGGCAACTCGTTGTTTGTTGTCTTATAAGTTTACTGCTATCATACTTTGTTGTCCGCTATCGTTGGAAGAAAATAAGCGTAAGACTATGGTATTTATGGATTGTTGTTGCACTCCTATTTATATATTATCCAAATTCTCGCGGTCATCTTTCAACGGAAGTAGAGCAGCGAATGCCCTACTCTATCTATTATAGCATTGACGAATATCTGAGAACAAAGCAGAAAATTGACGAAGAAAGGGATATGTTCAAGAATAAGGCTACGGCAGAAAGCGACAGCATAACGGTGGTTTTCATCATAGGCGAGTCGCTGCGTGCCGACCATTTGCAGGTGAATGGATACAAACGCGAGACTACTCCAATGCTTCTGAAAGAACCAAACATTGTTTCGTTGCCAAATGTAAGAACTGACTTTACACTTACACATCTCAGTATTCCTCACTTCATGACGCGTTCTTCTGATGATAATCCAGAGAGAGCTTATCATGAAAGATCGTTTATTTCACTGTTTAAGCAGGCTGGATTTCACACTTCTTGGCTGGCTAATCAGGAGAGTGGCGATACTTATGTCTACTTCATGAAGGAGGCTGACACACTCAGTTATGTCAATTCTTCAAAGTCAATGTATCTGTTTGACAGCTGGCTTGATGGTGACATACTTCCTATTTATGATGATATTTTAGGCAAATCGAGCCGCCAGCTTATAGTAATGCATACTGTTGGTTCGCACTGGTTCTATAACTCTCACTTCACAAAGGAGTTTTGCAGATATACTCCTACTGCCGACAGCAGGGTGATTAATGGCAACTCAGTAGAGAGAATGGTTAATTCTTACGATAATACTATTCTCTATAGCGACTGGTTCTGGCACGAAGTAATAGACCGATTGAGAAGTAAAAACGCTGTAATCATCTATCTTTCAGATCATGGCGAGAGCTTAGGCGAAGATGGTTATTTCACTCATGGCGTAGACAGAGAGGAGCAACACAGCGTGGCTTCATGGATATGGTATTCGGATAGGTTTGCAGAGAAATATCCTGAAAAGGTAGATGCACTGAAAAAGAATAAGGACAAAAAGATGAAGACTTATTTCTTGTTCCACTCAATTATAGATGCGGGCGACTTGAAATGGGCTGATAAGGAATCTGAAAAGAGCGTATTCACTGCTCCAGTCGTTTAGAATTTCATGGCATTATAGAAGGATGGTCATAATCATAGCTTATAACATAAATGCCTAATAACGTCAAAAAACGAATTTCATATTATAACTTAACAATCCTTTTAGCTTAAAATATCACATAAAATGAATGTATTTTAATAGTATATTTATACTGTTTTTTAGTTAAAATTCAACTAAAATTCGGTTTTTTAAGTCTGAATTTCTTATAAATATCCACTTAATTATATTAAAAAATATAAAAACTGAATAAGCGAATTACTTGATATAAGATAGCCTTAACTTACTGATATATTGGACAAAGCGGGAGGTTTTGTGTATTTTTTTCTTCGTTTTAGAACCTGAAAGAATGTAAACAGGGTTCTTTTCTTTCAGATTTTTTTCTTACTTTTGCAAAGAACAAATGAATCAGAGTGCACATCATTTCATTCCTTGAAAGCACTTTCAGAGACATTTTTCGTTTGAGAAAAAGGAGAATTTAGCAATAATTCATTGTCTTTTTATTTTGATTTATATCTTTATTTTCCTTACCTTAATAAATAAAATAAATAATTAGTTATGGAAATAAATAAACTGTTAGTAACTTTTGTATTGTCGTTTTTTACGTTCTCGTCGGTTAACGCCGACTTGCCTCACACTACATTAGTTAGTGACGACAACAATACAGAAGCAGAAGCTAATAGTGAAGAAGATTTCGCTGAAAGCAGTGACGAGTTCGAAGCACTGTTCAACGTAACTGGAGAAGATATAATTAAAGATGCAATGAAGTATTTAGGTCGCCCTTACAGCAGAGGTTCTGCTGGTCCTAAGGCTTTCGATTGCTCTGGATTTACAAGTTTTGTTTTCAAGAAAAACAATATTTCGCTTGGTCGTTCTTCAAGAGATCAGTACACACAGGGCATTTCTGTTGATCGTAAAGACCTGAAAGTAGGCGACCTTGTGTTCTTCTCAAGTCCTGGTTCTGGACGCGGTGTAGGCCACGTAGGAATTGTTTCAAAGGTTGAAAACAATGGTAATTTCTGCTTTATCCATGCTGCCCGCAACGGAATTAAGGTTGACAACTATGCTAAGACTGGCTATTATAAAGGCCGATATATTGGTGCACGACGCATACTTGACTATTAAAAAAAGACACACTCAATTTATTCATACCCCTCTATCCTAAGCGCTTCCTTCAGGTTTATTATACTGGAGGAGGCGTTTTTTTATTGTTTTACTCTACTCTTTAAGACTAATAAGCATCATAACCTTAATACTTTATAAGTCTAACAAGTTTAAACTGGTGAGAAATTTGGGTAGCTTTGTTTATTGAAAACAAAAAAGTTGGTCTATAGTTGCATTGACTATAAACCAACTTTTTTATGATTATTAATTATGTTTTTATTTCTTTTCCAGCCTCTTTCCTCTAATCATGCAGTAGATTCCAGCCACTACGAAAGGAATGCTCAGTATCTGTCCCATGTCAAGAGGCAGATAGTTTTCGAATGCTACTTGGTTTTCTTTTGTAAATTCGATGAAGAATCGTGCTGTGAAAATCAATGTAAGACACAATCCAAAGAAAAAGCCTGTGCCAACTTTTCCAGATGTATAGCGGCTGAAAAAGTCAGCAATACTGCCTGCCTTGTTATCCTTAGTCATTCCATAATGATAGAAATGGAGCATTATGAAGAAGAAGATGAAGTAGGCAATGGCTTCATATAGTTGTCCTGGATGGCGCGGCATCAAGTCTACTTTCTCGAAAATGAAAGCCCAAGAAACGTCAGTAGGCTTGCCTATTATCTCGCTGTTCATCAGGTTTCCAATTCTTATGAAGCAGGCAGCAATAGGTGTTGCAATGGCTATGTTGTCGAGAACTTGCCATATAGGTACATGAGTCTTTCTGAAGTAGAGCCACAGGGCTATCATCAGTCCTATTGTACCGCCATGCGAAGCCAGTCCCATGAAGCCAGTATAGTGCCATCCGTCTAAGGTATGTTCCATAGGAATGAATATCTCAAGGAAGTTATACCATGATGAAAAATACTTTTCTGGTTCGTAAAAGATGCAGTGTCCAAGTCGTGCACCTATCAGTATTCCGAAGAAGCAATAGATGAAAAGCGGTTCAAAAAGCTCGTTTTTTATATTCTGCTGGCGGTAAAGTCGCTGAACAACCAAATATGCTAGTATGAGTCCGATAATCCAACAGAGCGCATACCAGCGTATCGCCAATGGTCCGAGTTGCAATGCTATCTCGTTGGGGGACCAACGGATAAAGCAGTGTATAGTGCATAGTGCATAGTTCATAGTTCTATACTGTTTTTTACTATTCTTGTTAATATTTTAATTATTTCAATATTATTAGCAATTATTGCGTTTCGCTTGCTTCCTTTAGTGCAATATTCATCTTTGCCCTAAAGTCTGATTTAGACTGTCCACGAAGAGCTTCTTTAACATTTGCACCAATGTTCGTACCACTTCGTAGTGCTTGTTTTGACAAGATAAATTCTTTATTATCAGGTCTTGTCGTTAGGAATTTATACAGTTTTATTATTCTTAGTGCAAAGTCTTTGCTTTTATCACCAATTATGCTTTCTTTCATTTTAACCATATTAACTATGGACTATGAATTATGAACTATGCACTAAACTAAACGTTGAATCTAAAATGCATGATGTCGCCGTCTTGAACTACATATTCTTTGCCTTCTATTCCCATTTTTCCTGCTTCGCGCACGGCAGCCTCACTGCCATACTGGATATAGTCGTCGTATTTGATTACTTCGGCACGGATGAAACCCTTCTCAAAGTCGCTGTGGATTACGCCAGCACACTGTGGGGCTTTCCATCCTTTCTTGTAGGTCCATGCCTTTACTTCCATCTCGCCTGCGGTGATAAATGTCTCAAGATTGAGCAGGGCATAGGCTTTCTTTATCAGTCGGTTTACGCCACTTTCTTCTAGTCCGAGTTCTTCAAGAAACATCATCTTGTCTTCGTATGACTCCAGTTCGGCAATGTCTTCTTCGGTCTTGGCTGCTATTATCATGCTTTCCGCTCCTTCTTCGCGAGCCAGTTCGGCAACCTTCTTAGTCATTTCGTTGCCGTCTTTTGCTGAGTTTTCGTCAACATTGCAAACATAGAGAACAGGCTTGGCTGTCAGCAGGAAGAGATTGTGTGCTGCCTCCAGTTCTTCTTTCGACTCGAATGTTACAACGCGGGCATTCTTTCCTTGTTCCAGCACTTCCTTGTAGGCTTCGAGCACACCCATAAGCACCTTAGCGTCTTTGTTGCCTGCTGCTGCTGTTTTCTGTGTTTTTGACAGTTGCGACTCTATGGTCTCAAGGTCTTTCAGTTGTAGTTCGGTGTCGATTATCTCCTTGTCGCGTATCGGGTCTATTGTTCCGTCAACGTGAGTGATATTATCGTCGTCGAAGCAGCGCAGCACATGAATGATGGCATCGGTCTCACGAATGTTGCCTAAGAACTTATTTCCAAGTCCTTCGCCTTTAGAAGCACCTTTCACAAGTCCTGCAATGTCAACAATCTCGCATGTTGCAGGCACTATTCTGCCAGGATGTACCAGTTCGGCAAGTTTAGTCAGTCGCTCATCTGGAACAGTTATCACACCCACGTTTGGTTCGATGGTGCAGAAAGGGAAGTTTGCTGCCTGCGCTTTTGCGCTTGAAAGACAGTTGAAAAGAGTTGACTTACCAACGTTTGGAAGTCCTACGATACCACATTTTAATGCCATAATTATTTTGTTATTGTCGTTATTATTTTTGTTTTCTTTGTTGCTTATTTCATTATGCTGCATGCAGTTACTGCGGTAGCACAATGGTTTGAGATTGCAAAATTATATGTTTTTCTTCAAATCTGACTATATTTATAATAAAAAATCCTTGCTACTCTGCTTGTAGCAAGGATTTTTTGAGTTTATAAGTTTATAATTGATTAAACTTTATTAGTTTATTCAGTTCCCACTTTTGTGAGTAATTTATAATTTAAGGACTAACAAACTAATAAACTATCTTATAACTATAAGTCTTTCCTTCGGCTTCTATCTTGATGATGTAGATACCATTAGCAAGGCTATTGAGACTGCGGCGCTGTCCGTTGAGGTCGTAGACGCTTACCTTGTCGTAGTTGCCATTGACCACTACCCTATTGTTTTCAATCGCGATAGAAGGCTTTGAGTCTGATTTAGCATTTTCAATAGCGTTAGCAACACTTCCTTCTGGAACAGGGAATCCGTTGTTTACACCATTCTTGATCATCCAGCAGCCTTCCTGTCCTCTGTTGAGCATTCTGACAAATTCGTCGGTCTTCATTACGCTTTCTTCAACAGGAATAGCATATTTCTGGTAGATGTTTCCAGTTTCGGCAATGTAGTAGTTGTTAGAAAGCGTACAGTTTTCTCCCATCATCTGGTCTGCATCGTATATCTGGTGCAGGCGTGTACTCGACTCACTCATGTAGCCTGCACTGTAGCAGTTTTCTATTGTCAGCCAATTGTCGGTGAAGAGGATATCCTCTGCTGATGCCACGATGCCGCCTCCGCGACAGTCTGTAGTTATTTTGCCGCCTTGTGAGTTATCGTCCTCCATGAAGAGTTTGCCTGTATTGTAGCAGTCGGTAATAGTTGTTGTACCCTTTACGAGCATACATATACCAGCCACGAAGTGATTATTGCTTGTAACCTCAGCCTTGTTTCCGCAGCGTTCTATGATTGCACCATTAGTAGCCTGACTGCAAATGATGCCTGCTGCACCACCAGTGAAGTCGGTTACGTGTGCCCCAGTAGTACAGTCGCTGATACGGAGGTATTTGCCATCTGGTGCGCCCATATATTCCATTGCGCCTACGATGAGTCCTGAAGCATACATCATCTCGTTCTTGACAACAACGTCTGAAGTAACATGGCAGTTCTGAACCTCAGCATATTCAAGTATTTCGCCAATAAGTGGAGCAACGGCAGACGAACCATAGATAGAACTCTGCGAAATGGTGAGGTTCTTGATGGTTGCACCATTAACGATACCGAACAAGCCTACGAAGTTGTAACTGTTGCTGATAGTAAGATTGCGGATAACGTGATTGCCTCCGTCGAATGTTCCGCTGAAAGGACGAATGCCGTCTATGCCACTTCCCTGACGGCCAAACTGATTGCCTATTGAGCGGAAATTCTTAATGCTGCTCATGTTTATGTCGTTTGTCATGAGGAAGTATTGTCCTTCAAATGTGTTCTGATCGTTCTCTACCATATTTGAGAGTGTCTGCATATCAGATGCATCGCTGATGAGGTAAGGGTCGCTCTCTGTTCCCGAACCGCCGCTGAAAAGCACATCGCCTTCAATCTTGCCAACAGCAGTCAGTGTAAGATTCAGTTGAATATCGTCTGTTGCAGCGCGGAAAACAGCCATATAGTCGCCTTTGCGCTTACCCGTACACTTAATGCTTATGTCGGTAGACTCACCTTCAGAAACCTCTTCGGTCAAGAGAGTGAAATAGACAGCATCGTCGCCAATGATTTCCATTGCAATGTTGCCCTCAATATTCTTGTGAGTCAGAGTAAATGTCTTGATAACCTCTTCACCCTTTGTCAGTTCGCCAAAGTCTAACGAAGCAACGTCGGCAGAGAGTACAGGAGCAACTGTTCCGTCATAGTCGGTGATGCGGAAGTCGTCGAAGTTTATCTTGTATTCATAGGCATTGCCCGAAGTATAGTCGTAAGTAGCATAGTCTTCGCGAACAATGCGCACCTGAGCCGAAGGCTGATTGATGTTGCGGCTAATCAGTTGTGGTTCAGGAGTAGCCATAAAGGCATCGCCAGTAGTAATCCAGTTGTTGCCGTCGGTAGAATACTGCACTATCCACCACAACTGGTTGTTCTTCCAGTAGTCGTGAGCAGCAGCATAGAACTCAAACTTGCCTATTGCGCGAGCATTAGAAAGAGTTATGTTAGGAGTCTCTGTTGCAAGGATAGAAGAGTTGAGCAGTGTACCGTTCAGGCAGATAGAGCCTTCGCCGTTGCACCAGTCTTGGTCGTCAATATTGCGCTTAGCACCATACAAGTGCCATGCCAGCCCATTGAAATTAGCGTTGATAACAGCACGTGGACCTTGATTTCCAATTAAAGCTTCAATGTCCTCAAAGTCGTAAGTCCATTCATCTGCCATAGCCTGAAATGGGAATACCATAGCCGAAACAGCCATAATCAAGTAAATGTAGAATTTTTTCATATTGATAATAATATTTAGTGAAAAGAAAATAAAAGTGTGCTTTTTTGTTATATATTGTCGCAAAGATACCACTTTTCTTTTTAAATTACAACATATTTATTCGTTTTTATGAAAAAATATGCAGATTATTTAGTTTTGTAAGAGGAATGTTTATTATAGTGCATAGTTCATAGTGCATAATACATAGTTGTTTTAGTTGACAGTTCCCGTTCCCGTTATCGTTCCCGTTGGATTAGTTCCCGTTAAAGTCCTCATAACTTTCTCTTGAATGTTGTTTTGTGAGTTTAGTCTTGAGAATATCTGTAAATAATTAGCCCCGAAAGTTGTGTCGCAACTCTCGGAGCTAATTCTGTTAAGCAGATATTTTCTTTAATTCTATTTGCACATCACTTTCTTTGTTGTGCCGTCGCTCATCTTCACGATGTTTATGCCCTTCTGCGGCGAGCTGATTCTCTGTCCGCTCACATTGTAGCGTTCTGCTTCTTTTGCAGTAATGTTCGTTGTTGCCGACTCTACATTGTTCTCTGTGCCTTCCACTATGTTTTTAAACTTGTTCCATGCTGGCGTACTTTCGTACTTTGTCTTTGTTCCTGCTGGAACATAAAGCGTAGCACTTGTGAACTCAATATCCTCAGTGTCGAAATTATATACACAGAACACATCTTCGTTTATCATAAATGGTTCTTCTATCAAAGATATTACTGATGTCAAGCTTTTGCAACCATAGAAAGCATAATTGCCAACCGTTGTTACGCTGTTTGGGATATCTATTGATGTCAAGCTTGTGCAGCCATAGAAAGCATAATTGCCTATGCTAGTTATGCTGTTTGGAATGACAGTATTCTTACATCCTGTAATAAGCGTATTTGTTTCAGTTTCTATCAAAGCATTGCAGTTTTCGCGCGAGTCATAATTAGCATTACCATTTTCTACAGTAATTGATTCCAAGTCTGAGCAACCGATGAAAGCATATTTTGCGATGCTTGTTACGCTGTTGGGTATGCTTATTGATGTCAAGCCTGTGCAGACAGCGAAAGCATAATTGCCTATGCTGGTTACGCTGTTGGGAATGACAGTATTCTTACATCCTGTAATAAGCGTATTTGTTTCAGTTTCTATCAAAGCATTGCAGTTTTCGCGCGAGTCATAATTAGCATTACCATTTCCTACAGTAATTGATTCCAAGCCTGAGCAACCGAAGAAAGCTTGTGCTTCAATGCTTGTTACGCCGTTGGGTATGCTTATTGATGTCAAGGCTGAGCAGGATGAGTATTTGTATACTGTTTTATATCAATGATTTACACTCTAAACGGTAGAAAAGTGAAGATGTGGATTCTGTGAGTGATCTAAAGAGTAAAGATTTAACACTTTTAACTTTTGCAAACGTGCTCGTTTTGCCTTTATTATTGCGAATTGGAAACATCCTTGTTTCCAGATACAGGTAAACAAACATTATCGTCTATCAGAGAAAAAAAGTCGTTTTGTGAACTATTGTCTGTGAATGATTTTATGGCATTTATGATAGAATCTTGTTTGATTTCTATCTGCTGCAAAGGAGTTTGAAGGTCTTGAGCTTTCTGAGACTCTCTATTACCAATGAAGCATGACAGTAGGCAGATAAAAACAATGATAACGGGATAGAATAGCAAAACAGAGTAAGACTTAAAACAATGCCATTTTAAGGCACAACTTTTATTTGTCTCTGGGATAGAAATATCAAAACTGTATAGCAAGTCCTTCCATGTATTATCTTTCAAAGAATATCTTTTTATGAACTCTACTTCATGCTTGCGAAATTTATTTTCTTGTAGTAAATAATAAAAGTCAAGTCCCCAAAACATAAAAACGGGAATAGTTGAGACATACAAATAACCATGCAATTCGTTAACACTAACACATAATGCAAGAAGGGCAGCAACTATAGTCAGTGCCCAATTCTTACAATTTGAGCTATTAGATGACA
>JAGAGD010000105.1 GCA_017627765.1 Prevotella sp.
GAGAAAGTCGAAATAATAATATAGGTTTCGGCGCGAGACGTTGAGCCTTTCGCAAAGTTGCTCAACGGTATATGTGCGGTTCTCGGCTAAGAGCAGTATGAGGTCGAGTTCTCTCTGAAGTTTGTCGTGACGCATTTTTTTAATTGATAATTGGCAATTGATTGCTGATTATTATTTCAAAATCATTTATTCTCAGTCTGTTAACTTAATCGGATGAGTCTTATTTGTATAATATGTCTTATGCTTCTTATAAATACTATTAGCCATGTTAAGTCAATCACACCAGCAAACCACATAAAATCAGAAGTCAAGGAAAAGTTCTTCGGCAGGCAGGAGAGTGAACGACTGGCGGTGGATGGGGCATGCTCCATACTTCTTTATAGCCTCGCGATGCTCCTTCGTTGGGTATCCTTTGTTCTTCTCCCATCCATATTGCGGATATTTCTCTGCTTGCTCGCGCATATAGTCGTCGCGATAGGTCTTGGCAAGTATTGATGCTGCCGCGATAGACATATATTTTCCGTCGCCCTTCACTATAGTTGTGTAGGGCAATTCGTTGTAGGGCTTAAACTTGTTTCCGTCGATGATTATTGCCTCAGGGCGTGTCTTCAGACTGTCGAGGGCTCGGTGCATGGCAAGAATGGAAGCATTCAGAATGTTTATCTTGTCAATCTCTTCGGCTGTAACAATGCCTACTGCCCACGCAATAGCATCCCTTTCTATTATTTTCCGCAACTCATAACGCTTCGGCTCGGTGAGTTTCTTTGAGTCGTTTAGCAGTTCGTTCTCGTAGTTTTCGGGCAAGATGACTGCTGCGGCATATACGCTGCCAGCCAGACAGCCTCTGCCTGCCTCGTCGCATCCTGCCTCTATCTTGTTGTCGTAGAAATGACTCTTAAGCATGATTGTGTGTTCTCTTTTTGTGATAGAATAGCGGTTAAAGTCTTAACGACTGTGAAAAACCATGCAAATTTAACGATATTATTTGAAAAACGAACCTTTTGTGCACTCGATTCGCATTATTTTGCAGCAGAATTAACAAATAACATGATTAAAACAAAAGGAGATTGAGATATGAAAAACGAAGTTACAGTGAGAATGAACAGTCAGAAAGTGAACGAAGCAGTTAGTGTTTTCAGTGCAATCATGACTATTCTGATGCAGCCTTTCGAGTGGTTGCGCGGTTATTATTCGGCTTGTTTGAATAAAAATATCAATATGCGGCAGACATTTCACTTGCTCCACGTTCAGATAGCATTCGTCTTTGCCGTGTTCCCTGTTGCCTGTCCGTTGCTTTTGCGCTTTGTGTTCATAGCGTGGTTTGTGGCAACACTCGTTTCGACTAATCTTAGTAGTGAGTAGAAATATTATTCTAAATCCATCAACCTTACAATCAATCGTGCTTTTTTGAAGAGTGTATCTTAGAGCGGTCTATCAGTTTAGACAAAAAAGAGAGCAGCATACCACAAGCGGTGTATGCTGCTCTTATTGTTTATATGCGGTTGACAGTTGTCAACTTTAATATTAGTCGATGTCAGAGATGTGGTCGAGCGAGTCGTTGAAGTCGCGTGGTTCACGCTCTGCCAGTGGGTCGTGGAAGTCGTTGAAACGCTCCTGCTTGCCGTTGTCTCCGTTGCGGTCGTGACGCTCTGGACGCTGACGGCGCTCGCCATTGTGGTTGCCGTTGCGGTCAGGACGTGGGCGACGCTCTGGGCGAGGACGGCGCTCGCGCTCAACATATCCTTCTGGTTTTGGGGTGAGCACCTTGTGAGAGAGTTTGTATTTGCCAGTCTTCTGGTCTATTTCCATCAACTTAACGGTAATCTTGTCGCCCTCTTTGATTCCTGCTTCTTCTACAGTCTCAAGACGTTTCCAGTCTATTTCGCTTATGTGGAGAAGTCCGTCTTTGCCTGGCATTATTTCTACGAAGCATCCGTATGGCATGAGACTTCTTACGGTTCCTTCATATACTTCGCCAACTTCTGGTATGGCAACGATTGACTTAATCTTCTTCACTGCTGCTGTGATTGCCTCTTTGTCTGGAGCACTGACCTGAACCTTGCCAACTCCGTCAACTTCGTCGATAGTGATGACTGTGTTAGTGTCTTCCTGAATCTGCTGGATAATCTTTCCACCAGGACCAATCACTGCGCCAATAAAGTCTTTTGGAATGTCGAATGCCTCGATGCGTGGAACATGTGGCTTCAGGTCTTCGCGTGGTTCGGCGATACATTCTGTTATCTTGCCCAAGATGTGCTCGCGGCCAGCCTTTGCCTGCATGAGGGCTTTTTCGAGAATGTCGAAAGAAAGACCGTCGCACTTGATGTCCATCTGAGTTGCTGTCAGACCGTCGCGTGTACCAGTTGTCTTGAAGTCCATGTCGCCCAAGTGGTCCTCGTCGCCGAGAATGTCTGAGAGAACGGCATACTTGTCTTCTCCAGGATTCTTGATAAGTCCCATAGCGATACCGCTGACAGGCTTCTTCATTGGCACACCTGCATCCATCAGAGCCATTGTTCCTGCACATACTGTAGCCATTGATGAAGAACCATTTGACTCAAGTATCTGTGAAACAAGACGAACTGTGTAAGGGAAGTCGGCAGGAATCATGTCCTTCAGAGCACGCCAAGCCAAGTGGCCGTGACCAATCTCACGACGGCCTACGCTGCGCTGAGCCTTTGCTTCGCCTGTACAGAATGGAGGGAAGTTGTAGTGAAGAAGGAATTTCATGTAACTCTTGTCGAGAACGTCGTCAACGAGTTTTTCGTCGAGTTTTGTTCCGAGTGTACATGTAGTGAGGCTCTGAGTCTCACCGCGT
Organism: Prevotella sp.; assembly: GCA_017627765.1. Classification (GTDB taxonomy): domain Bacteria; phylum Bacteroidota; class Bacteroidia; order Bacteroidales; family Bacteroidaceae; genus Prevotella. The sequence continues at coordinate 2,819 of JAGAGD010000105.1, forward strand.
GTGAACAATGCGCTTCCGTGAGGCATTGGCAGTGGTGATGTCTCGCACCAGATAGGACGAATCTCGTCAGTCTTACGACCGTCGAGACGTATGCCTTCGTCGAGAATGCAACGGCGCATGGCATCGCGCATGACGTCATGATAGTAGCGAGCCATGAGGTCAGCCTTCTCTTCGAGTTCTTCTTCGCTCAGGTCGGTGTGAGCAGCATTATATTCTTCCTTGAATTGTTCGATAATCTGGTCGAAAGCCTCCTGGCGTTCCTGCTTTTCGAGTGCTTGCTTAGTTACGTCGTAAGCCTTCTGATAGAGTTCCTTGTTGATTTGTTCGCGCAGTTCTTCGTCGTTA
>JAGAGD010000106.1 GCA_017627765.1 Prevotella sp.
GAATGAAAAAGTGAAAGGTGTCCTTTCGCGATGCGAAACGTTGCATATCGCAGTGCGATATGTGGCATATTGCAGTGCCAAACGTGCCCTTTCACACTGCGAAAGATGCCCTTTGACTTTTTTAACACTTATGAGTCTTGAGACGAAACGTATAATGTCTTGATTACTAACATTTTACTAAAAACGACAAGAAAGCGCCAAATACTCGCATATTTTGCAACTTTGTTTTTCTCGGTCGTAAATTTTTAAGTTATTTGCGAGGTTAGTTAATCAATTTTTTACCCAACTCGGCTCTGAAAATTGCAAGTTTTTCGCTCGGCAAGGATAAGAAACCGAAAACTGCTTTCAGATTGAAAGAACGGGGACTTTTACTTTGATATTAATTGGTTGCTCTACAAATAAAACAACATAAGCGACTACAGGAAGATTTATCCAGTCGCCGCTTATGTTGTTATGCAATGGGTTTGTATGGATATTAAGTGAAGTTAGGCTGTTCTGATACAAAATACAGTATAGTTGCCTTAAACCTTAAAAACCTCATAACCTCAAGATGCTAACTATTTCACCATGATTTTCTTTACAGTTCCGTCTGACTTGCGGAGCAGGTAGATGCCTTGTGAAGGATTGTTGACAATGCGTCTGCCGTCGATAGTAAACAACTCAGCAGACTTGTCGTTGAGCTGGTCGGAACTTACAGACTCAATGCCTAATGTCTCGTCAACACACTCGTTAGAAAGAGGTGACTCGCCTTCGGCATAGACAACCGTTACACGATAGTCAGCAACATTGCTGCTTGGCAGCGGTGTCAGTGTGAACGCTGTTGTCTCTGCATCGGTCTCGCCTACAAGCTCGCCGTTGCAATAGAGACGATAGCCGATAATCTCGGGCTGCTTTGGCTCGTAGGTTACATCGTCAACAAGCAGAGCAAACTTGTCTTTAGAAACAACGTGGATGGCAAAATAGCGAGCACCTGCAGGAATCTCAGCCGTATATCGGTTCCAGTCGTTTTCAGCCTCGTTGACTGTCAATACCTTATTGGTGAAGTTAGAGACGCCAGCACCGCTTGTAGATGTGAGAACCTCAAACGACTCTAATTCGTTTGAAGAGATGCTCTTAGCGTAGAACTTCAGAGTCTGTGCGTTGCCAGAGAGTTCTGGCGAGATGAGCCAGTCGTTGTTTCCGTTAGGAGTCAGCTCAGTATCGGCATTGAAGCAAGCCAAGTATTGGTCGCCAGAGTAAGCCTCAAACTGCGGATTGTTGAGTGTGTTTATTCCAGCTTCGGCAGGATTGAACACGATGAAAGCAAAGGCTTCGCCATGATGTGGGAATTCATACTGATAGCCTAAGTCGTAGGTCAGTCCCTTGTCGCCATCGAATGTAGTCCATCTGCCAAATCCGCTTGTCAGCCAAGCCTCGTAGAAGTCGAAGTCGTCGGTAGTCTGATAGTCAGCCGTGAGTGGGGCAGTCCAGGAGAAAGCCATAGACTCGGTGCTGACCAAAGCTTTCAGGTCGTCAACAGCAGGCAGGTCGGTCTGACCTATCTTCATTTCAACAATGCTGCTCTCGCTGTCGCCGTCGATTTCGTCTTCCTCGCAAACCACTTCGGTTTGAATCTTCAGCACATCGCCATCGCTAACCTTGACAGTATAGGTGAAAGGAACTTCCACCTCTGAGTTGTGGATAATGTTCTGCAAGTTCTTTTCTTCAACAACCTTATTGTCTATGTAGAGTCTTACCTTGTAGTTGTCGATGTCGTTTCTGCCATTGTTGCCTACGGTTGCAACGATAGTCTTTTCGTCGCCTACGACAGCACGCGAAGGAGCCGATACAGTAGTGAACAGGTTGTAGCCTATGTTTTCAGCCACATTGATGTTGTCAATCAACATTGGCGACTCAGTATCATTGGAAATAGCATGGAAATGGATTACGACATATTCCTTTGAGCGGAACTCAGTAAGGTCAACAAGAAACTCGTGCCATCCGTTGCCTTCGTTCCATGTATTCATGTCAATGGTTTTCACGACCTTCTTATTGTTTTCTCCATCCCATATTTCAACTTCGAGTTTTGCGTCTGTAGAGTTATAGCAATAAGCCGAGAACGTAAGAGCAGGATTGCTGGCAGCAGCCAGTTCTATTTTTCCCGAGTTGAGCCAAGCTTCATCGCCAGCCTTGTCGGCAGTCCAGGTGACTGCTCCCCAGTCATTGTCGCTTGACATGTCATACATATCAGATTCCTTGCCTATGCGTCGGAATGTGTTTTCTCCTGTTCTGTCAAGCCACCAATAGTAGCTCATGCCTCCCTTAAACGACTCGTGGAATGGAAGAGTATAGCAATCGCCAACGAGAACGCCCTCGCCCAGCTTCATGCTGCCTTCGCCAGCAGCAGTAGTGACAGATACTCCATAGTTGTAGAGCTCTTGTTCGCTCTTAGAGAATATTATATTTTCGGCAGTGTAGGATAGTGAGGTAAGTTCACGCTGCTGAGGGAAGGCTATGCCACTGCGCACAACATAAACATTGTATGTAAGTGACGATAAGTCAACATATCCCCCATTGATGCCTACTTCGCTCGGAGTTTGCCAAGTAACTATTATGTCTCCATCGTAGCTGTCGCGTGTAGAAACGCTCATTACCTGTCCAGGCTCATCAATTCCGACGTAGGCAGTCTGTGAAGCAGGTGTGCCGTCAGAGCCGTCAATGCCGTATGCTGTAGCTGTATAAGTAACGAATCCATTGTCGGTTAGGGCATCCTCGAAGGATAGAGCCTGACCTGTAGCAGGATTGTCGAAAGTCTTTATAAGGTCTTTGCCACGTTTCAGCTCCACCTTCTGAATACCCTCAAGAGTCATTCCTTCGTTAGTCAGAGCTGGGGTTGTGAAGTTGACCGTAGCCTTCAGCTCTCCCAATGGCGCAGGAGTAACCGTAAAGTCGGTAACAGCAGCAGGTGCAGTGTTGAGAGCTCCAGCCTCTACACTGATGTCGTCAAGATACATGAAATACTGGTTCTTGACACTTAAAGCGTGGAAACCAATGCGATAAAGCCCAGGTTCGCTAACAGAGAATATTACTTCAAATTCTTCTTTGTCGTTCGCGTTGGTAGTTACTTGAGTCTTTGCCATAATAAAATTATAGGCAGCAGGATCTTCTCCTTTACCAAAAGCCACTTCGATGAATTCTTTGTTGTATTTTGTGTCGCCTATCCAAGACTTAAACTTCAATTTGTATTCACGACCAGATGCAAGTTGGAATTGTGGAGTCAAAAGCCAGTCATTAGCATCATTATTGGAATAGCGATATCGAACCGATTGATAATCTTGGTTGTTGAACTTTGCATACTCCCAAGTGCTATTGTCGTTGTTCAAGTCAAGAACAATGAACTTTTCCATAGCGGCCTCGCTGTCGAAGGTCTCCTCAAACGGAAGCGCAACAGCCTCATCGTCTGCAAGGCAGACGGACGAGGCTGTTGTACCGAACAGGAGTAGTCCTAAAAGGAAATACTTTCTGAACATATAATGTTAATTTTAATTTTCTGATTTCATCTTCTTCATTTTAGAACATCACCTTGCGTGTTGTTCCGTCGGTCTGCTTAACGATATAGATACCGCCATTGCCGCGAACTATGTCGTTAGCATTAACCTTACGGCCAGAGAGGTCGTAGATGGCTGTTGTTCCATTTGTCTGGTTTCCAACAGTTACGCCATTGATTGCATTCTCAGAGTCGAAGTTGTAGACAGCTGCATTGATAACCTCACCGCCAGTGTCTGCTTTCTGAACGAGAAGCACAACGAGTTTCAGTCCTGTTGTCTTTGTAACGAGGCTGCCCATTGGCAGAGAAAGATTCTTGCTAACAGTCTGAGGAACATTCTTCTGGATAGGAGCTGTGATGGTGTTGTTCATTCCTTCAAAAACTCCCCAACCAGCAACAGCTACATCTTTATATGTAAGACCTGTTACATACTCATCGCCGCTGAGGAATACTTCAAAGTCTTCAGCTTCGTAGTAAGGACGATATGTCTCAAAACGGAAAGCGTTGTACTGTGGCCATCCACTTTCAATGGCTTCAGATTCTGACTCAATCTCGTCCTGTACAAGCACGTAAGCAAGTGCATAAGGAGCATCACTGCGGTTGTAGAGGAAGTTTACTTCAGCTTCTACGTCAAACTGCGTCATGTCATCGTCGTGCTCAACAGACTTGATAGTAACAGTTCCTTCTGTAGGTTCAGCCATAGCTGCGTTTATGTCCTTCTGTATGTCAAACTGGTATGCATCTATATCGTCGGTTGTTCCGAGATAGGTGTCGCAACCGACTACGCGGTTAATTAGGCAAGAGTGAGCATTCATAACATTATATACGAATCCGAACAAGTCAGCATAGGCATAGCAATACATAGGGTCGCTAACATTGGTTAGCATATTCATGCCGCCGTGAACATTGATGCCTACATAGTTTTCAGGATAGAGAGCTTTCAGGCGTTCCATGGCAACGAGTCCACGTGGAGCATAAGCATCCTGAGTGCTTGTGAAGTTCTCTACAACAACTGTACGAGGTGCAGACTCGGCAAGTGTGATAACCATGCCAGAGCATTCGTTGTCATCTTCCTCTTCATTAGGCATGCCGTTTACCTTAGTAATCTTAATCTTTGCACGGCTTATGCCTTCTTCGTCAGCTGCCTTGACAGGGATTGCTACATATTCCTCTTCGTCGAGTGCCTTCAGAGGTTTCTCCATGTCAAAGTGCATTTCTTCGCTTTCAACGCCATTGCGTGTAATTGTGTAGTCGAAGTTCTGAACGCCCTTAATGCCGAGATTAGTAACCTTCACGTCTGTCTTTATCTCGCCTCCAAGCACAGCAACATCTTCCATGAACTCATCTTCTATCTTCATTGAGTTCTTCGGGAAGTTGTCGCCATTGATAAGAACCTGCATGGCAAGGTTGCCGTCTACGGCATGTGAGCCATAGTTCCACCATGCGTGGCAGCCTTCGTCGTCAATGACACGGTAAACAAGAGTATTGTAGTTGCCATCAGGACGACCGCCCCAGCTGCAAACAATAGGATACTGATTTTCCTTTGTGCTATTGTCGGTAATTGTGAATGAGAATCCCACATATACTCCAACCTCTGTTATTGTGAAAGGTTCGTCAATAGAAATCTCGTTCCATCCGTCTTCCATCACTTTAAGTTCGTCGATGTTAAGATCTTTCACGTAGTCATAGGTATAGTCGTTCTTTGCTGGCAGGACCTCAGTGAGCCATACCTTAACGTCTTCTACACCTTCAGTGCTGCGGAGATAAAACCTGACTGCACTGATAGTTGAGCCAAGAGCTACTTCACTGTTTCCAGGAATGCGGAAACAAACCTCGTAGCGCTCTTTGTCGCCCTGTCCGTAAGGGAGTGTCTTTGAATTCTCATTGAAGAATCCCCACCATAACTGATTTTCACCAGGTGTGATTTGTGCGTTTGCTGTCAGTCCTACTGCCAGTAAAGCCATTGTGAGTAAATGTTTTAATTTCATAGGTTTTGTGAATTTATTATTAAGTTACTTTTCTTGTGTGTTTATTTTTATATCAGTCATTGCTGACACGAGAGAAATTGGCAGGCAGATTGTCTATCTGACAACCTGCTTGCGTATTGTTCCGTCACTGTTCTTTATGATGTTGATGCCAGGCTGAGGCTTGCTTACAAGTCTGCCGTCGATAGTGAATACCTGAGATTTCCCGTTGTCGGTCTTTGCTGTGAGGCTGTCAACGGAAGTAGGGTCGTAAGGGATAACTGCTGTCTTGTGAGCATTAACGATTCGTCCAGTCTTTGTGTTGATGAGTAGCGTTACTATATCGAGCTTGTTGGCATCTTGCATTAGAGTGTTACCTGTGATGTTTAGCGTAGACTTGTAGGTCTGAATCTCTGCTAAAGAAATAGGTGCAGTGATGCTTCCTTCTATTCCGTTGTCAACTCCGAGTCCTGCTATTGGCACGTGCTGATAGAGCATGTCCCTAATCTTGTCGCTGCCGTTGATGTATTCTTGAAGGTTCTCGTCTTTGTTGTATTTCTCGTTGTCCTGATAGCGAGTGTAGAAGTTTTCTTGTACCCAGTCTTTGCCAGGACCTTCCAGGTCGTTAGCAAGGAGAACGTAGCCGATGGCATAGTGTGCATCGTCGGCAGAGAACTGGAATGTGGTTTCGGTTGTGAGATCAATGGTCATGTTGCTGCCTTCTGTATTCAGAATAGCCGATGAATATACGCTGCCTTCTACTGTTTCTGCCAGCATGTTGCGAATGTCTTCGTCAACGCCGAATTTAGAACCTGCAACAGGGTCGATGCCGCGTCTGCCATAGTAAGGATCGCACTCATAGTAGCGGTTGATAAGACTCGTTGGAAGTCCGCCTACGTTCTGGCGTAAACCAGAATATTCAGGTATAGCCATAATGTCGCTGCCGTGAACTGCTATAGGGATGAATTGTTCGCCAAACAGCTCGTTTGACAGTTCGATGCCCTTGATGCCACGTACACACCATCCGCACCATGTGCCTGTGAACTCTTCCATGACTACACGGCGGAGTGTAGGTTCTGCAACAGTTATGAGTGATGTAGTGGTAGAACGCTGTGCAGGTTCCACCTCGTTGTCTTGTCCGTTTACTTTCTTTATTGTTATAGTCTTCTGCTTCTTCACTGCAACTTCATCTGCAGGTATTGGCAGCAGGATTGTGGTGTCACTATGGAATGTATTGAAAGGATTTTCGAGAGTATAACTCATCTCTTCGCTTTCAATTCCATCGGTTGTGACAGTGTAGCCTAAAGAAGTAACGCCGTCAGCTCCCCAGTTGAATATATTGAGAGGAACATTAGCAGAAGAACCCTTCAGTGTAACAGCATCTTCAGCAGACACAGCCTCTACGGCATTCTTCTCCATGTCGCCGCTGATGAGTACTTTCAGGGCAAGGTTTCCGTATTTGCCGCCCCAGTCGTAGCAGTTAACCCAACTTGTATTTGATGAAACATAGAGCCACAGGGCATTGTTGATGTCTTCTGTTCCTTTTGTAACAACAACAGGATAGTAAGTGTCTTCTGACCCGATGCTGGTGATGTCGAATGAATAACCAACATAGACACCCTGTTCTGGCACCTTAAAAGGAGTGAAGGCTACATCGTTAGTGCCTTCGGTTCTCACGATGATTTCATCCTTGCTGAGCGACTTCACTTCGATGTCGGCTGTCTCTGGCTTGCCTTTCTCAGGCAGTTGCTTCGAAGCCCACACTTTTACATTATTAAGATTATTAGTGGTAGTGATGAAAAAGCGAACAGCATGGATTGTCGCATCCTTAGTTACTCCTTCATCTCCAGGAATGAATATGGCAACATCATAGTGTCCGTTGATGCCATAGCCCATGCCCTTCAGTTCCTCGCTTCCTTTGTAGTAGCCCCACCACTGCTGACCTTCGCCTGCTTCGATGGTTTTTGCTGCACTGTTCTGTGCATTGGCTGCCAAAGTCAATGGTAAGAGCATGAGTAGTAAAAATAGTTTTTTCATAATAATAATCATTTGTTTATTTTAGTTTGAATTTGTTTTGTTTGCTATTGGTTTCATAATGTTTATGCGTTCTTTCCTTTGCTAAAAAATGTTTTAAATGATGTGAGCATAAACTTTTAGCAATGGAAAGAACGACTAGATATAAGTATTGTGATTGTTTCGTTTCATAATGTGATGTGGAAAACGAAGTTATTTGACGATGAACTTCTTTCCATTCTTAATGTATATGCCTTTAGGAAGTGTTCCGTTGGTGCTTATCTTCTGTCCACTTATATTATATATAGCATCGTCGGCAATGGTCTTGCTTTCAGCATTTTTTATGCCGTTAGGGTCTAAGATGGTAAGATTTGCTCGGTCAGCATTTACAATTTCACCTGTGTTTGTATCAATAAGCATTGCTATGAAATGAACATTATCTTTGTCTAAGTCATAGTCTGAAGGATTCTCTATGAATTTATTATTTGAAAGGTCGGCTGTAAAGTAAACTGCTTTAGGCTCGCCTTCATTGAAAATTCCAGAAATCAGGTCTGTCTGCTTAGTGCCAATGTTCCATCCTGCAATGGCTACATGATTGAATGTCATGCCAGTAATTTCCTTTGGACCGTTGTAGTATTCTGCAAGATTCTCGTCATTGGCATACTTGCTGTCGCCTGAATAGAAGTTCTTTTGCTTCCAGTCTTTTCCAGGACCGCTCAGTCCGTCAGCAACCATGACGTAAGACAAGGCGTAAGGAGTTTGCCCGTTAAGGTTAAGTTGGAAGTTAAGGTTTGTCTTTACAGTGATAGAATTTTTGTTTTCGTCAGTCCAAAAAGGCTCCACCTCGACTATAGCAGGCGACAACTTGCTGCGTTCTTCTGTGATGTATGTATCAAGTCCGTATCCTGTTTCAAGTGTATTATAATATGTGTCGGGAGAAGCGGCGCGGTTAAGTTCACAATAAGGGAAACCGCTTACGTTAGAATAGATATATTCAAAATAGTCGCTGCATTCCATTACGTCGTTATAGTGAACTGCAATTCCTATGAAGCTGTCGCCGAAGATCTGCTCAGAGAGTTCCATTCCTTTAATGCCTCGTGGACACCATCCGCACCATGTGCCTGTGTATTCTTCTTCAACAACCTTCTTGTCTACCTTCTGTCCGATTACGAAAAGTTCAGACTTTCCGTTGTTCTCAAGTTCATTTGCCTTGCCATTAATCTTGGTGACTCTGAACGAAATGGGCTTTATGCCTGTAGTCTCGCCAGCTTCTATTGGAATAGTTACCTCAGAAGAGTATCCCAGGTTCTTCAAGGTTTTTGTAAATACATAGTGCTTTTCGGCAGAATCCTGTCCGTCAATGTTCAGAATATAGTCAATTTCCTCAATTCCTTTTGTTCCGCAGTTAGTGATAAAAATGTTTGCTTGATGGCTGTCATTCTTCAAGACATAGGCACGATTGAAGTCAGCAACATCGGCAGCGGTGGTAAGGAATTCTCCGTTGAGCTCAACCTTCAGAGCAAGGTTGCCCATACCAGTCTGCGATTCGTTGTGCCAATCCTCGTTGCCTATCTTCAGATAGAGTCCTCCTTCAATCTCAGGGCGATTCTTTGTGAGAACCATAGGGGTGCGGTCGGTTGTGAACGAAACTTGAGTGATTGTGAATGAATATCCAACATAGACACCTTCTTCAGATATATTATAAGGTGTTTCAAGTTCTATGTCATTATATCCTTCATCAAGTTGCTGGAAGTTTGTTGTAACAACAACATCGGCATTGTCGGCAGATGTAGGTAGGTCTTTTGACAGCCACACCTTTACATCTTTAATATTAGTCTTACTCTGAAGATAGAAGCGTATTGAGCTAATAGTCTTGCCTCCGGCAACAGGATGCTGCCCGCTTATAAACATAGCACCGTTGTAGGTCTCGGCCTTAGCTACACCATACTGGCTTAAGTCTTTTACATCATTATAATATCCCCACCATGATTTTGTTTGTGCAATAGATGGTAAAGAAATAATAGATGTAAGAATCAAAACACATAACGTCTTGAGTAAATCTCTTTTCATGTCAAATTAAATTATAAATCAGTTTGTATTATCTTCTCGATGCAAAAATAAAGAATATTATTATATTGCACATACTAAATTGTGTTAAATTTTAAAAAAATCAAGACTTTTAGTAATAAAATATTTACTTTTTGTTTAAATTTGCACTAATTAAACAACCTAATTATTATTAAAACAAAACATTTATGAACAAACTGAAACTTCTTTTGCTTGCAATGTTTATGCTTTGCGGCTATAACAACGTGCAGGCAGATGTTGTTGAGGGCTACACTGTAGATTTCAACAACAAGATTGAAGATGTTGCGACCAACCATGCCTTTAAGGTGGCTCCAGGTTGGGGACACATCGTAGACACCTACACTGACTGGGGGGACGTTCAGTACGTGACCTACACATGGAATTCAGCCAGTGGAGTAGATGAAAGCGGTGCTTTAGGTGCTGGTCTTGGACACGACACCTACGACTTGCTGGTAACTCCTCTCGTTAAGGGTAAGGTTTCTATTCAAGTGAAGCGCTACCTTGACAATTCTTCTTTCACTCCACTCATCGAGTTCTATAAAGTTACTCGTGAGAATGGCGTGCTGAAGCGAGGAGAGAAACTTACTACAAACGACTTTACTATGGCAACCGTTGCTGACGGATTTCAGGAAATCACCACAACAGTTGGTGACTGGACTATGATTGGACTTCGCTGTCATGCTGTCTTCATCGACGATTTTGCAGCCGACAATGCTGATATCGTTTATGAAAAGAAGATGGCAATCAAGAACTGGACTTCAAATAATCCAGAAACTGTTGTTGCTGACGATAACGGAAACTTCAACGTGAGTTACACTGTTACTGTTGAAAACAATGGTGAGGCACCACTGACTCCTGGAACTGAAGGATATGAACTGATTATGAAGACTAACGACAACCGAGTTGTTGCCACTCTTCCTATAGACCAGACTCTTGCTGTAGGTGCAACTTCAGAGCCTATAAGCTTTATTGCAAATCTTAATATAAGCGATTATCCTGACCGTCTACGATATAATATATATAATGGTCTTAATGCAGATGACTGGAAGTATGGCGACTGGATTGAACCTATTTCTAACAGTCCGATGCTCGTAATAACACGCTCAGGTCTTTCTACAAGCCTTGCAGCAGGTTCTACAATCAACTTCGGTCCTACACGCACTGATGTTGTTTATCCTATGGTTATTAAGAACAAAGGTGCCCAGGACTTGAACATTACAGAGATTGTTCTTCCTGAAGGATTCACTTCTGATGCAGAACTTCCTATCACTCTCTCTACCGATGCTTTCAAACTCGTTAACATCACAATGTCTGCTAATGCGGTTGGCGAGAAGAGTGGAAACATGGTTTTCAAGGGTAATGTTAACGACCAGACTTACCAGTTGGCAGGAAAGGTTGTTGCTGAAGATAAGTGGTTTGCTAACTTCGAAGACAACAAGATTCCAAACGACCTTATAGCAGATGGCAGCAACTGGCGTGTTTCTGTCAACGTAACTGAACAGGCAAACGAAGTTAACAAATACTTTGCAGAGAACAATAAGGTTGAAGCAACTCGCATGGTTACTCCTAAGATGGTTGTTGCAGAAGGTGAAGCACTCACTTTCGATGCAGCACGTTGCTCAGGAGAAACCGCAGAGCTCAAAGTTTACTATTCTGCCGACCGCAACGAGTGGACTCTGGCTCGCACTCTTAGTGCTGATGCTGCTGATGCTGCCGACAAGTTCTCTGACGAACTGATTTACAACTCACTCTATGCAAACTATAAATTTACTAAGTTTACTGTAAATAATATCCCTGCTGGTGAATGGTATATCGCTTTTGAGGCTGGTAATGCTAAGGTTGACAATATTGAGGCTTATGCTCTCGCAGTTGTTGAACACGACCTTACAATAAGCAATCTGAATATGCCTGCACAGGGAACTGTAAACACAGCTTTCAATGTTAGTGCAACTGTAAAGAATACTCTTGCAAAGGCTGAGACTATAGACGACATGACTGTTGAATTCCATTTAGGCAATGATGTGATGGAACTCGACCCACAGGCTGTAGAAGCTGGTGGAACCACAACATATAACTTCGCATACACACCTCATGAGATGGGTGAGCAGGAGGCTTATTTTGTTGTACGTATTGGCGAATATGAAGCAAAGAGCGAAGTTAAGACTGTTAATGTAAGCGATGAAGTTGCTTCTAATGAAGTTGTTGTTGGTAATTTCACAAAGACAGATAACAGAGGTCCTGTAGACCTATATTATATGAATAGTGAAATTGAGTCAGTCTACACAGCCGATATGCTGGGTCTTGCTCCAGGAACTAAGATTACAAGTATTTCTTATTATGGATACAACCCTGGAGACCTCGACATAAATATCCAGCTTTGGATTGAAAACACAACCGACGAAACACCTGCTTCTTTCCTGAAAGAACTTGTTAACACCGACAATATGACTAAGGTTTATGACGGTAACTATACAGTTCCTGCAGGTGGTAATGCAACAGATAGAGCTGAGCTCTTATCGTTCACTCCTGCCGAACCTTTCGTTTACACAGGTGGAAGCATCCGCATCGTAGCAAAGAAGACTTCTGCTTCATATAAGAGTGCACAGTTTGAAGTTGACGGAAATGACAACACACATACAATGTTCCGTCGTAACGACAATGCACAGACTATGCTGAATGTTGACTTCCAGACAACAAATCTGCCAGTTGTTCGCTTTGGCACAGAGCGCACACCTGCAACTGTAACTGGTACAGTTACCGCAGCCGATGGTGGTGCAGCTGTTGAAGGAGCAAAGGTTAGCTACATTTATGACAATGTGATGTATAGTGGAACAACCGACGCTGAGGGCAAGTATGAAGTTGTTGTTAAGCAAGACGGATTGCAATATCAGTTCAAGGTTGTTAAGTCTGGCTATGCACCTTATGTTAAGGAAAATGTAAATGTTATAGAAACTCCAGTAGTTGATGCTCAACTCGAAGTTGCTACAGGACTTATCCTCGAAGATGTAGTTATTCCAGAAGAAGGTACTGTTAACACAGAGATGAAAGCTACGGCTACAGTAATGAATCCATTGACTGAAGACTTGACTGCTGACAGTTATACTGCAGCACTCTTCTTCGGCGAAGAAAAGGTTGCTGAGGCTAAACCTGTTACTGTTGCAAGCGAGAAGTCTGCTAAACTGCGCTTCAACTTCTATCCTCACAAGGAAGGACAGTTCAATGCTACTATAAAGATTATTAACGGCGACAATACACTCAGCAGCGAGCCAACTCAGGTTACTATTGGCGAAGAAGTAGGCGACAAGATGATTCAGGTTGGTGACGAAATTAACGTAGCCGACTCTAAGAGCTTCGGTAACTTCTATTATAACATTTCTGAAATGCAGACCATCTATACCCCTGATGTTCTGAACTTGCCAAAGGGTGCTAAGATTAATTCTATCTCTATCAAGGGTTATAGTCAGAGTGCAAAGGACATGACTGCATATCAGTCTCTGTTCCTTGAGAACACAACCGATGCTGCTATCTCTACCGCAGCACCTCGCGACACAGCTGAGATGACCAAGGTGTTCGCTAAGAATGTTGAGATGCATCTCGTAGCAGGAACAGCAAACAATGTTAGTGTTGTCTTGCAGTTCGACTTCGACGAGCCATTTGTTTATGACGGTGGCAACTTACGACTTGCATTCCATTCTGCATCAAAGTCTTATAACAGGATTTACTTTGTGACAGACAACGCTCGTAAGAGTATGTGCCGTTACAATGATACTGACATCAATAAGGGCAATTGGGAAGAATGCGGCATGGCTGTTGCTTACATGCAGGTAACTGTAGGCAGTCTGGTTGAAGGAACTGTTACGGCATTCAGCGACAACAGTCCGATTGCCGATGCCGATGTAACTGTTAAGAGCGGTGGCGTTGAATACTATGGTAAGACTGATGCTGACGGTAAGTATACCGTAAATGTTCTGAAGTCTGACTTGAACTATGACGTTACTGTAAAGGCAGAAGGCTATGCTGACGATGTTCAGTCTATCAGCTTCAACGAAGGCAATGTAACTCTCACTCATCAGATGAAGAAAGAGTTTACAGTTACAGGTGTTGTTACTGATGCTTCAGACAACAGCCCTCTTGCAGATGTTGCCGTTAAGTTTATGAATGGTGAGGAAGTTGCTGCTGAGGCTGCAACCGATGCTGACGGTAAGTACACAATCTCTCTGCTCGAACCTGTTGCAGAAAACTACACAATGACAGCAGAGAAAGGTGGCTACAACCCATTCTCAGAGGAGATGACAATCACTGAGCAGCTGACAGAGAAGAACATAGCACTGACTCATGCTGCCTACAAGGTCTCAGGAACCGTAACCGATGAGGAAACAGGCGAAGCAATCATCAACGCTCAGGTTTCACTCAACGACATCCTCACCAACACCGACGGTGAAGGCTACTATGAAGTTATGCTTGCTTGGCCAGTAGATGA
>JAGAGD010000107.1 GCA_017627765.1 Prevotella sp.
ATGGTCCTTGACGGAAACCAATTAAGCGGATTTAAGAGGAAATAAGGTGATTTAAGGGAACACACCTACGAACCCTCTGCTCATCCACCCGAGGTACAATGGCGGTACAAAATTACTCTAAAAGGGGCAAACACGCAATAGACAAAGAATAAGGTTAGTTAAGCGGAGTTAATTGTAGGACAGCGTTTTACGCGATTTGATTTAAGGTTTATTTCGGTCTGTTTTGACCTAATTTAATCGGTGAAGAATTTGATAAAGTTCCGGATAGTTTTATTTCAATTGATTTTGGCGATAGTTTTGATCATATAGTAGAGAAAGCGAAAGCACAAATTGCAACAGCCCCAGACTCTCCTGACAAATGTGCCCCCTTTATGTCTGAGTATATGAAAATGGTAATGGTTAATCCTCGAAAAGCTAAGTTCAGGGAATCTGTAATTGACTTGCATTTCTATGAGTTAATGCGCCTTTACTCTAATGCGTTGGAGAGCGCTTCTACAGTACTATTTTGTGCAGGCTTCTCATTTGCAGATGAGCATATTGCAAAAATAACATTACGTGCGGCTAATGCCAATCCCACTTTGACAGTGATAGTCTTTGCATATAATGCAGGAGCAAAAACTGAAATTGAGGCCAATTTGTATAGATGCGGAAATATACTTAATAACAATATCAGCATATTATCACCTGATGCATTTTGGGAGGCTCAAGATGAGGATTATAAGTCAAAGTTAGGAAATACTGCCCCCACAGGTTTCGATTTTGCCACTATCAATAAGTATATATTCAATCCAATTGCAAGTCTTATATAGAATTATGGATAATCCAATTGCGAGAATAATGCAGAAAGACTCCATTTTTAAGGTTGGTGAAGTTTTCTCTGTGAATGGTCGTGAGGTGAAGGTGAAAGTTGACAAGAAAAAAAATCTTACTCACATGATGTATTGTGGTGAACTTATTAAGAATGTGGTAGTTGGTGGATACATCAAAATTCTTAAAGGATTCGTACAATTGGTTGCAAAGGTCGATGGTGAGTATATCCAAGAGAATAAAAAGGTTGATCCTGAATACCATAATACAAATGAGATTATTGATAGGATTCTTATTGTTCAGCTCATTGGCTACATTGAAAATGGCAATTATTATAAAGGAGTCAAGGAATTGCCGTTGATTGGCAACGATTGTATGCTGATGGATAATGCAGAGTTCGAATTGATACACCGGTTCGCAAAGCCAGGAGAACCCGTAATAAGAATTGGTGCACTCATGTCTGATGATCGAATTCCCATAAATATAGGCATCAACAAGTTCTTCTCCAGTCATATTGGAATCTTTGGAAACACTGGTAGTGGAAAGAGTTATACACTTGCAAATATTTATAGGAACCTTTTCTTGACGTTTAATGCTCATGATGCATTTCGTAAGAATGCTAAATTCCTACTATTTGATTTCAATGGGGAGTATTCTGATGAACATGTAATTATCGAAGGAAAGAAGATATATAATCTCAATACTCGGAATAATAACGGTGATCGTATTCCTCTTAAGAGGGTTGATTTACTTAATCCTGAATTGGTGAACATTCTCGCAAGTGCCACAGAGAAAACACAACAGCCTTTCATTAAGCGTACTTTACAACTATATGAACATGTACATAATCAAAATGCGCCAATAGCATATCTACAAGGTATTGTAAAAAACGAAGTAGAAAGGGTGCTTCGTATGACTGATTATCTTAGGGCAAAACAACTGTTGGATTATCTGGAGGAGATACTTCCTCCGAATATGGATCCTACAGGCATAAATCTAGGCCATCAGTGTGATTTTGAGTGGCACGGCGTTCGTAGTTGCTTCTTTTCTGGTAATGATTATTTTAATGCCGCAGGTGTTGCGCATATTCCAAACCTGCTAATTTATCGTGACGCTGCAAGAATATCAGAGCCAATGGATTTTGTCAGTATCTTGATAATGTATATGTATATACAGTTGATAAATGATGTATTAAGCAACAGGGCTCAGAATGAACACATAGCTCCGGCAATTAACAAGTTGAAGGCTTTTCAGAAAGATTTTAACAAGGTGTTTATTGTTGATGATGCATTAGACTTTTGGGATAATAGCAATTTCGTCGTTGTAAACTTGAACAACGTAAATATAATGACAAAGAAACTCATTCCCTTGCTCTTGTCGTTCAAACTATATCGTGAGCACAAAGAACTCAGGAATGGTGAACTGCATGAATACCTTAATATAATTGTAGATGAGGCTCATAATATACTATCATACGAATCACAACGTGAGAGTGAGTCTTGGAAGGATTTCCGTTTAGAGACTTTTGAGGAGATAATAAAGGAAGGAAGAAAATTTGGCGTGTTTATGACTATTGCAAGTCAGCGACCTTCCGACATCTCCTCAACCATAATCTCACAGTTGCACAATTATCTCATCCATAGGCTTATAAATAATCGAGACTTGGAAATGGTAGAGAAAGCAATATCCTACTTAGATAAGGTTTCTGTAGAATCATTGCCAGTTCTACCTGTTGGTGCATGTGTTTTGTCAGGTTTGATTGCTGATTTGCCAGTAATTGTTCAAGTTGACAAATTGTCTTCTGTTAATAGTCCGAAGAGCGATACTATTGATTTACTACGGAGTTGGATGGACGATGAAGACGGTGTTTAATACATATACCACATAAACTCATTGTTATTGGTGTTATAGCAAAGTTTCAATACAATTAAACCTATTCAAGAAAAGACACATTTCTTGGATTATGTATGGACTGCCACCTGTAAAAATGCCCCACAAACAGCAGTTTTTGCATTGCTATATTTACATTATGCCGTAAATTAGGTTAAAAACGTTAAATCTGCATTATCTTGCTGATATTCCTTAAACCATGTCATCACTTTTCTACCGTTATAATTACAAATCGTTGATTATAAATAATTTACAAATACGCTGAATGCTCAGGCTTGGAATCAATTACTGTAGAAAATGGTAATGCTAATTATGACTCGCGCGAAAACTGCAATGCTTTGATAAAAACTGAGACAAATACGCTTATTGCTGGATGTAAAAATACTGTCATTCCAAACAGTGTAACAAGCATCGGATATGGGGCTTTCGCTGAATGTCCAGGCTTGACTTCAGTAATATCTTTGATAGAAGAACCATTTATGATAGACGAAGATGTGTTCTGTGTATATAATTCCGACACTTGGGATTTTGAGTTCACAAGTGCTACGCTTTATGTTCCGACAGGCACAAAGACAAAGTACGAAAGTACGCCAGCATGGAACAAGTTTAAAAACATAGTGGAAGGCATAGAGAACAATGTAGAGTCGGCAACAACGAACATTACTGCAAAAGAAGCAGAACGCTACAATGTGAGCGGACAGAGAATCAGCTCGCCGCAGAAGGGCATAAACATCGTGAAGATGAGCGACGGCTCGACAAAGAAAGTGATGTGCAAATAGAACTAAAGAAATATCTGCTTAACAGAATTAGCCCCGAGAGTTGCGACACAACTTTCGGGGCTAATTATTTACAGATATTCTCAGGATTATACTCACAAAACAACATTCAAGAGAAAGTTATGAGAACTTTAACGGGAACTAATCCAACGGGAACGATAACGGGAACGGGAACTTTAACGTTAACTGTCAACTAAAACAACTATGGACTATGGACTATGAACTATGCACTGCCAAAGACTATGCATTATGCACTATGAACTATGCACTGATATCACATTCCTTAATCATTAATCCAGAATAACTATAAACTAATTAACTGTTCTGCCACTTCCTTCATTCCTTCTGAAGCACCTTTCTTGATGTGGGTAACTCCAGAGATGTGGGCTGAGACATCGGCAGGGTCAACAAGATAGATAGGCACACCATGCTTGACATACTGAACAAGACCTGCTGCGGGATAGACAACCAGCGACGTTCCTATTATCAAGAATATGTCAGCCTTTGAACACTCTTCGGCAGCACGCGAGATGTTTGGCACACCCTCGCCGAAGAACACAATGTAAGGACGCAGACGCGAGCCGTCGCCAGCTTTCTCATCGGGCGCAACGGTATAGTTGTCGGGAGTCAGCTGCTTGATGTATCTCTCGTCGTCAACATCACGCTCCGAACACACCTTCATAAGTTCGCCATGCAGGTGGATAACCTTAGAAGAACCAGCCATTTCGTGAAGGTTGTCAACATTCTGAGTAATCACCGTAACATCGTAGTATTTCTCCAGTTCTGCCACAAGCTCATGCCCTTTGTTTGGTTTAGCTTTCAGCAGTTTGCCTCGCAGCATATTATAGAACTCATTAACATAGTTAGGATCGTCTTCCCATGCCTCGTGTGTGGCAACTTTCTGCACGGGATAGTTCTCCCAAAGTCCGTCGGCATCACGGAAAGTGCTAAGTCCGCTTTCAACCGACATTCCTGCACCTGTAAGCACTACTAACTTCTTTTTCATGTTGTAAGTCTTTTCTTGTTTGTTATTCGATTGTTATTATAGAAGGATTTTCTTGGATTAAGGATTATAGCTATTGGAACCTTAACGGGAACTTTATTATTAATCTTGCATCCTTAATCATTAATCCAGCATAACTATGCACCATATTAAGCTTGTCAACTGAGTCAATATTATTCTTATTGCTCGTTAACAATGCACAAAAATAGTAATTTTTCTGCAAATACTACATTCTTTACAAAGAAAAAAAGTAACTTTGCACGATTTTTCGTTGAAGAACAATAAACTAAAAACAATAGATTTAAGACATGAACAAACTAAGTTATGCTTTGGGACTCGGCATTGGCCAGCAACTCAAGCAAATGGACATTGTAGGACTGTCAATCGAAGACTTCTCTCAGGCTATCGATGACGTTATCGCAGGTAAAGAATTAAAAATGTCTCATCAAGAGGCGCAGCAAATGGTGCAGGAATACTTCCAGAAGAAGCAGGAGGAAGTAGAGAAGATGCGCCAGGAACAAGGAAAGGTTGCCAAGGAAGAAGGCAAGAAGTTCCTCGAAGAAAACAGAAAGAAAGAAGGCGTAATTACTCGCGAAAGCGGACTACAATATATGGTTCTGAAAGAAGGAACAGGCCGCAGCCCTAAGGCTACTGACAAGGTGAAGTGCCACTACGAGGGTTTCCTCATCGACGGAACAGTATTCGACAGTTCTGTTCAGCGCGGCGAACCTGCAGTGTTTGGACTTGACCAAGTGATTACTGGCTGGACTGAGGGTCTGCAACTCATGAAGGAAGGCGGCAAGACTCGTTTCTTCATTCCTTACATGCTTGCTTACGGAGAGTCTGGCGCAGGTCAGATGATTCCTCCTTATGCAACTCTCATCTTCGATGTTGAACTGATTGAGGTGCAGTAAGTCGGGGGGGGTGATTGATTGATTAAGGATTAAGGTTATCGTTCCCGTTAAGGTTAACGTTAACGTTCCCGTCAAATTTATTATCTAATTGAACATAAACCTAATAAAAAATAGTAAAAACGATGAAAAAAATGATTCTTTTTGCTGCGGTAGTATTCGCTTCAGCAGCAATTGTGTCTTGCGACAAGAAGACGGAAGACAATTCAGCAAATTCTAAGATTGACTCTCTGAGCTTTGCAATTGGCTGCGAACAGGCACAGCAGGTTAAGCAGCGTCTTGCTATGATGGAGATAGATACTGCCTACATGGATGCATTTATCAAAGGTTTGCGCGACGGTGCAAACGCTGTTGACGACAAGAAGAAGCAGGCTTACAACGCAGGTGTTGCCTTCGGCCTCGACCTCATGTTCTCTCACAAAGGTCTGAGCCGCCGCATCTTCAGCAACGACTCTACTAAGACTCTGTCAATGAAGCAGATGCTCGAAGGATATATCAGCGGACTGAAGGGCAAGGCTAACATACTTACTCCAGAAAAGATTAACGAAATGGCTATGAGCATCCGCGCTAAGGAGTTTGAAAAGAACAAGGAAGCTGGTGCTAAGTTCCTCGAGGAGAATGCAAAGAAGGCTGGAGTTAAGAAACTCAAAAGCGGCGTTCAGTATAAAGTAATCAAAGAAGGTAACGGTGCCATTCCAACTGATTCTTCTTATGTTAAACTGCACTACGAAGGACGTACTATCGACGGTAAGGTATTCGACAGCTCATACGAGCGCAAAGAGCCTGTAACAGTTCAGCCTTCACAGTATATCAAAGGCTTTGCTGATGCACTCGTTCACATGCCTGTAGGTTCAGTATGGGAAGTTTACATCCCAGCAGACCTTGCTTATGGTGAGCGCGAGGCTGGCGAGATAGCACCTTATTCTACTCTTATCTTCAAGATTGAAGTGCTTGCCATTGAAAAGAGTGCTCCAAAACCACAGATGCCTGCTAACATACAGCAGAAGTAAAGACTAAAAAGCAAAAGAAGAATGAAGAAATTCGCTATACTGGCACTTGTCGTACTGGCAAGTGCCGCTTTTGCACCTGCTATGGCGCAAAGCAAGAAGGAAAAGAAGCAGAAGAACAATACTGAAGCCAAATGTCCTCACGCAAAGAAAGGTCATGGCAAGGACAAAAAGAAATGTCATAAGGGTGAAGAAGAATGTTGCCAAAAGGTCATTCAACTCATCACCGCAGGCGACTCTCTGAGTTATGCCGCAGGAATGAACATGACCGACGGACTCATGCCTTTCCTTCAGCAGAACTTCGGCGTTGACACTGCTTACATGGCAGACGTTGTCAAGGGCTACAAGATGGGACTTGCTAAAATGGACGACGAACACTACAAGGCTTACATTGCCGGCATACAGGTGGCAAACATGGTTTGCGAGAGAATGCTTCCTATGAAGGAAAAGGAATATAAGTATGCTAAAGATACTATCATTCCAGATATGTTCCATCAGGGTTTCTTAACTGCAATGGCAAACCACGACACTAAAATGGAGGTTAGTGCAGCAAAGGACTACGAGAAGGGCTTACGTGCAGAAGCAAAGAAAGCAACCGAAAGAGCAATGAAAGCAGAGGGAGAAGCTTTCCTCGCAGAGAACGCAAAGAAAGAAGGCGTTGTAACTTTGCCTTCAGGTCTGCAATATAAAGTTCTTCGCGAGGGCAATGGCGCTATTCCAAAGGCAAGCGACGAAGTGGTTGTGAAGTATGAAGGAACGCTCATCGACGGAACAAAGTTTGACAGCTCTTACGACCGCAACCCTCAGACTTCAACTTTCCGCCCAACACAAGTGATAAAGGGTTGGACCGAAGCGCTGACAATGATGCCAGTAGGAAGCAAGTGGATGCTCTTTATTCCAGAGAATCTGGCTTACGGAGAGCGTCAGGCTGGCAAGATTCCTCCTTACTCAACACTCATCTTCACTGTTGAACTTGAGGCTATAAAGTAACTTATTTAAGTTTAGGAGGTTTATATTCCTCCACTTTTAGAAGGTTATGAGGTTATAAGATTATAAAGGGATTTATGCATATTATTATAGAATATGGTATAATCTTCTTAATTTAAGCCTCAGAAGTTGAGGATTTCCGAAGCTTCAGTAACTTAGATGAAAGATGGAGTATTGCCTTTAACATAAACAGACAACACGAAATCTATTCAGAAAGCAAATGGAAAAGATTGATAATTTAGACAAAAAGATTCTCAAGATTCTTTCGAAGAACGCACGCACACCGTTCAAGGATGTTGCCATCGAATGTAATGTGTCGAGAGCAGCCATCCATCAGCGAGTGCAGCATCTTGTGGAAAATGGCGTAATCACTGGCAGCGGGTTTGACATTAACCCTAAGAGCATCGGCTATTCTACATGCACCTACGTTGGACTTACTCTTGAACGAGGCAGCATGTATCGCAAAGTGGTTGACAAACTCTATCAGATTCCAGAAATTGTTGAATGTCATTTCACTACAGGTCCTTACACTATGCTGGTTAAACTCTATGCCCGTGACAACGAACAACTGATGGATCTCATCAACGGCAAGTTGCAGTCTACACCAGGCGTGATTGCCACAGAGACTCTCATCTCACTGGAGCAGAGCATAAAACGTGACGTTCCCGTAAGACTTGAAGAAGAAGATTAAGATAAAGTTGCCCGACAACCACCAGGGAGTCGGTGCAACTTTCTTTGTTTTTATTATATCTGAAAAGAAACATGGAGAACTTTAATCTGCAACAATATTTCGAAAAGGTTTACTCAAAGTATCCTGAAGCAGAGCGCCGCCCTATGGTTGGCATCACTGCAAACTTCGCTGATGGCAATGCCACCCTGCGCAATCATTATTACGAACAGATTGTTAAGGCTGGAGGAGTGCCCGTACTTATTCCGCCAGTAGATGATGTTGACACAATCGTTAACACACTTGACAACATTGATGCACTGCTGCTCTCTGGAGGAGGCGACTACAATCCGCTTTGGGCTGGCGAGGAGCCTTCGTCGCTTCTTCACAATATCAATCCTCAGCGCGACCTGCCAGAACTGCTTATTACAAGACTTGCATACAACCGTCAGATTCCTATGCTTGGCATTTGCAGAGGCTGTCAGACACTGGCAATGGCTCTCGATGGGCATGTTGCACAAGACTTGAGTGAGCGTGAAGGAAAAGAAACTTCAGTCGCTACACTGAAACACTCGCAAGATGCGCCGCAGCAGGAAGCAACCCACAGCGTAAGCATATTGCCGCAGACCATACTCCATACCATTTACAGCAAAGAAAGTATTGCCGTTAACTCATTCCACCATCAGGCAGTTGATGCTGCCGGACCTCATTTCCGCATTTCGGCTAAGGCGAAAGACGGTGTAATAGAAGCAATTGAAAGCAGCGAACACCACGCCATACTCGGTGTACAGTGGCATCCAGAATGGTTAGGCAGCGAAGGACTACCTCTATTCCAATGGCTTGTCAACGAGGCAAGACTATTCAACAAGGCAAAGGCTGTCCATCGCTCCATTCTCACACTCGACACCCATTGCGACACTCCTATGCTCTTTCCGCAAGGAATAAACTTTGCAGTGCGCGACAATCGCATTCTCGTCGACTTGCATAAGATGACCGACGGCCGTCAGGATGCAGTTACTATGGCAGCATACATACCTCAGAACTACGAGGACTCGGCTTTTGAATATGCCGATTCTATATTCAACAAACTCGACACAATCATTGCCGACAACCACGACTACATACGCCATGCTCGTACCATTGCCGACCTATACGAGAACAAACGTAAGGGCGTACACTCCATAATGTATGCTATAGAAAACGGAAAGGCTCTTGAACACGATATCCGACGAGTGGAGTATTTTGCCAAACGAGGCATTGTCTACATAACACTCTGCCACAATGGCGACAACGACCTGTGCGACTCGGCTCGCGGTTCTGCCACATGGGGAGGCGTAAGCGACTTCGGTGCTGACGTCATTCGCGAGATGAACCGCTGCGGCATAGCCGTTGACTTGAGCCATGCAGCAGAGTCTACGTTCTACGATGCTTTGCAGATTTCTTCGCGTCCTGTGGTTTGTTCACACAGCAGCTGCCGCTCACTCTGCGACCATCCGCGAAATCTAACCGACGACCAAATGCGTGCGCTGGCACAAAAAGACGGAGTATGCCAGATAACTCTCTACCCTGGTTTCCTGAAAACTGACAGCGAAGCATCAATACTCGATGTTGTAAAACACTTAGAACATGCCATAAACATTATGGGAATAGACCACGTTGGAATAGGAACCGACTTCGACGGCGATGGCGGAGTACCAGGAATGGCAGACACATCAGAGAACATAAACTTCACTATCCAGTTGCTGCGCCGCCGCTATAGCGAAGAAGACATAGCAAAAATATGGGGAGGCAACTGGCTGAGAACAATATTCAGAGTGTAGTTGTAAGGATTAAAGATTAAGGTTGTGAGTTATAAGAACCTTAACGGGGACGAAAAACTTAACTTTAACCCTAACTATGAACTATGCACTATGAACTATGCACGATATTAAGCTCGCCAATACATTTATATATAAACTCAGAAACAAAATGAAAAAACTTTCATCTTCAGTATCATCAATCATGTCGCTTGCCTTTGTAGTAACCTTGCTCATATCGTGCGCTTCGTGCAAGCAGGCAACCAAACAGAGCGACGACGACTTGCAGGAAACAAGCCTTGCAGGTCCTACATTCGATGCCGACTCTGCCTATTTCTTCTGCGAACAGCAATGCGCATTCGGTCCGCGCACGATGAACAGCACCGCCCACGACCAGTGCCGCGAGTGGATTGTCAACAAGTTCAAGCAGTTCGGATGCACCGTAGAAGAACAAAATGCAGACCTGAAAGGCTATGACGGAACAATTCTGAAGAGCACTAACATAATTGCACGCTTCCGCCCAGAGGCTAAAAAGCGCATACTTCTGTGCGCCCACTGGGACTCAAGACCTTGGGCTGACAACGACCCAGACGAGAAAAACTGGAAGACTCCAGTATTGGGAGCCAACGACGGAGCAAGCGGCGTAGCTGTCATGCTTGAGATTTCACGTCTGCTTCAGAAAGACACAACCATCAACATCGGCGTAGACTTCGTTTGCTTCGATGCCGAAGACTGGGGCGTTCCTCAATGGTCTGGCATTCAGGCAGAAGACAGTTGGGCACTCGGAGCGCAGTATTGGTCAAACAACTACAAGGCTGTTGACGGACAGGAAATAATGTTCGGAATACTGCTTGACATGGTAGGAGGCGAAAACGCACAGTTCTATAAGGAAGGATTCTCCATGAAATACGCACCGCGCATTGTCGACCGAGTGTGGAGCGCAGCACAGTCGGCAGGCTATAGCGGCTACTTTGTTTCGCAGACTGGCGGATACATCACCGACGATCACGACCCAGTAAACAAGATTGCAGGCATTCCTACAATCGACATCATCCCTTACTATCCATACAATGAGAGCAGTTCTTTCGGCCCAACATGGCATACCGTCAACGACGACATGCAGCACATAGACCGCCAAACCATGAAGGCAGTTGGTCAAACCGTCATACAAGTTCTGTTCACTACGGAATAGTTAGTGCCAGAGAAATCAATAAGTCGCCAACCAACGGCAGATATAAATAAATTCAGCAGAGCCTACTTACGCAAAATAAGCAGGCTCTTTTTTATTTCTTATAAATCATCCCAATTAACTTATAATCTGAAAGCAATTCTTGTTCTTTAGCCTTTGTTGAGCGGAAAACGTGCAATTTTCAGAGCCGAGTTGGGTAAAAAATTGATTAACTAAACCTACCCATAACTTAAAAATTTACGACCAAGCAAAACGAAGTTGCAAAATATGCGATTCTTGAGCGCTTTCTCTCTATTTTCAGTAAATCATTCAATATCAAGACATTATACGTTTCGTCTTATAATTCATAAGTGTTAAAAAAGTCAAAGGGCATCTTTCGCAGTGTGAAAGGGCACCTTTGGCACTGCAATATGCCACATATCGCACTGCGATATGCCACGTTTCGCATCGCGAAAGGACACCTTTCACTTTTTCG
>JAGAGD010000108.1 GCA_017627765.1 Prevotella sp.
AATATCTCGATAGAGTCTCCAAAAGCCTCATATGTTGTTTCTTCGCCTGAAAGTGATATTCTTGTGAGACTTGTAAGATCTACCAAGGCTGGTGAGTATGTTGCCCACTATACATTATCATCACCACATGAAGGTATCTTTACAGACCCCAACAACGGGCAAGTGACTTTTGCTGATGGTTCGAGCATTGCAACAATCATTGTTAAGACCGCTGGTCTGGAAGTAGGAAAAAAATACACTTTTGACATCAAACTTAGCGATGCTGATATTGCTTTGCAAGATACTCTAACTAAGACGGCTAACCATTCGGGAAATATTACAGTTGAGTTAGCTTTGACATGGGCAGAGTATGGTGTGGGAAAAATCACTTCTGAAGCTTTTGAAGGTTCATGGGATTTAGTAATTGAAAAGGCTGAAGGCATGGACTATTACAAAGCCATTAATATGTATAATGGAGGATTTGATGTTGTCTTTAGCATCGATAATGGTGAGGTCATTTTCAATGAACAGCCAGCATGGGTAAGTTCTCAGTACGGCAATGTCAGCATTGCTGGTAAAGGAACTCTCTCAGGTAAGACAATCACTGCCGTACTTGAACATTACATTCCAGGGGTAGGGTCTTTCGGTGATTTCACTGAAGTTATAGAACTTCCTTAGCAACAGTCTACTCATCCATAGAAATAGGGCTGCATCAGTTTGGTGCAGTCCTTTTTTGTAGATAATGTCACACAGATATTGAATGCCAACGATGGTTGGAGCAGAAAAAACGGCATTAATATCAATTGTCGATTAGTCAAGTTCAGAAGACTAAACTCTTACTTAATCGCATTGCCAAGAAAAAGGAAACTCGTGTACTTGTTCTGCTCTAAGAGGCGGATTATAATCATCGACATCATGGTGAGCGCCATTGCAAGCGTGAAGACCTCTATCCAGCCGATGTAGCCCGAATAGAACCTGAATGGGAGTTGCTCTATGAAGATGTGGAGCAGAAAGGTGTGGATGATGTAGAGTCCGAGACTCTTGCTGCCCCAATAACTGAACAGGGTGTAGCGACGAGACAGCAAAAAGAATAGCGGCATGAAAAATAATACCCAGCCAAAGCCGCATATCTGTCGGGCAAAGAACACGCTCAACATTCCATCATTGCTGAGCCTGCCTAATGGATAGTCATAGAAGTCGAATGAATGGCTTATGCCGAATGTGCATGCCACAGTCAGTATTCCTGCCAGACTGATGGCGGTAAGCATGATGTTGAACTGGCGCGGATTGCTTTTCATTCGGAAAAGCATGCCCGTCAGGTCGTATTTCTTCACTAAATAGCCAAAGAGGAAATAACTTGCAAACTCTGGCAGTTTTGTTTTCGACGTGCAGAACATGAGCAGCAGGAAACCAATGTACTTGGCAATCTCAACATATTCCTGATTTATCCTCGTGCTGCCTGTCTTGTCAAGGCGGCGCGAGGCTATGGCAACAAGCCAGCATGACGTAGCAAACATGAGCAGACAACGGAAAAGAAACTTCAAGAACCACTGTTCGTTGCCGATTGCATGAGGGTCGAGCGTAAGCAATGCCCTGAGCAGTCCTATGGCAAAGGTAGGCACAAGCAGGTGCAGGGCTATCTTGACGACATAACGGCGATAGTCGTCCCAGCAGGCAATGCGCTGCAAGGCACGAAACGATGTAAATCCAGCCAGCACTACAAAAAGATGCATGTTGAAAGATGTGATGACCTCAATCGTATCACTGCAGCCCGCCATGTCGGCAGGCATATACTTCAGGCAGTGATAGAATATGACGCAAAGCATGGCAAACATCTTTGCATCGTCGAGCCAGACAATGCGCTTTTTGCCGCCTTGCTGCTCGTTTGCTGTTGATGTTGAAGCTGTTTCCAATTCTTTTTCTTACCCTAAATAATCCGTCAGGAAAGCACACTTTCAAGTCTCAACTTTCCTTATTTTGTGCAAAAGTAATGTTTTTCAGCCACATTTTCCCATCAAAAAGGCTATTTCTTTTGCGTTTTCCCATTATTTTATTACTTTTGCATGAAACATCTAACTATTCATTTCAAATGCAGCAAAAGCAACCATCTTACAATATGCGCGAATTGCAATTGCACATTCTCGACATATTGCTCGCTTTCGACAAGGTTTGCAAAGAGCACAATCTTCACTATTATCTTGTTTTCGGAACCATGCTTGGGGCTGTTCGCCACAAAGGTTTCATTCCCTGGGACGACGACATCGACGTTGCCATTCCGCGTCCTGAATATGAAATTCTGATAGAGCATGCTGATGAATGGTTGCCAAAGCCCTACGAGTTTGTATGCCACGAGACCGACAGCAAGTTTATGTTTGGTTTCGGAAAGATTCAGGATGCCTCGACCACACTCATTGAGCGTAAGCATATTGACTATCTCGGAGGCGTTTATATAGACATTTTCCCTATTGACGGAATATCGAGCAACAAGCTGTTGCAGCGCATCCAGTATTGGCGATATTCTTTCTGCAAGAAGATAGGCTATCTGTTGCAGCGCGACCCTTACAAGCATGGGCATGGCGCTTCGTCGTGGCTGCCTCTGCTTGTGCACCATATCTTTAGCAAAGACGGTATAATGAGAAGGTTTAAGCGAGTCATGTTGACCTACGACTACGGCAAAAGCACATACACAAGTCTGCTGAACGACGGCATGACGAGCGTGATGCCAAAGCGATACTACGGAACTCCTACGCCTGTAGAGTTTGAGGGTCACAGTCTGATGGGCGTGGAATGTCCGCACGAGTATCTCGAACATGAGTTTGGCGACTATATGAAAGTGCCCGACGAAGCCCATAGGGTGAGCCACAACTTCTACTATCTCGACCTGCATAGTCCTTACCGTGACTATAATGACACGCGCGAGTTTGTCAGTTAGGCAGAATGTTTTTATTGAAGCTTTGACTTTATCAGGTTATAAGATAGTCTGGCCTATATTGACTAATAAGGCGGGTTAGGCTAATAGGTCTTATAGAAGATATAAGAATTTTATAAACCTTTAATTGGGAAAACAATAAAAAAAAGGCGAAGAGGCAAAGATTATTTCTTTGCCTCTTCGCTGTTTATTAGTTCGAGAAGACGGTCAACAGCCTCTTCTTCAGGAATATTCTTTGCAACACACTCCTTCTTCTTGTAGAGCGAAATCTTGCCTCTGCCTGCTCCTACATATCCGTAGTCGGCATCAGCCATTTCGCCAGGACCGTTAACAATGCACCCCATAATGCCAATCTTCAGACCTACGAGGTGGCTTGTGGCAGCCTTAATGCGGGCTATGGTCTCGCGCAGATTGTAGAGAGTCCTTCCGCAGCCAGGACAAGAGATATACTCCGTCTTTGTAAACTTTATGCGGGCTGCTTGCAGTATTCCGTCGCTCAGTTGCTGCAGCTTGTCGCTATCGGCTAACTGAGTATTGCAGACTGTTATCTGCAAGTCGTGAGCCTTACCGTCGATGAGCAGCGCACCGCAAGCCATTGCAGCCTTCAGTTGCAGTTCTTCCCATGTCGTAGCATCAATGTTCAGGCAGATTTTGTCATCTTTTATATGACAATACTCCCCACTTTCGAGAGTTTTCTTCATGTCGGCAGTTCCCGAAACATCGTTTTCTGCCATGCTTCTGAGAAATGAGCAGACTGGTATTAAGTCAACAAGAGCCTTTGCTACAGGAATCTCGTCTTCGGGTTCTTCGCTCAGACTGACGCGAATAGTGTCGCCTATGCCTTCGGTAAGCAATGCGCCTATGCCCACAGCACTCTTCACCCTACCGTCTTCGCCTTCGCCAGCTTCGGTCACTCCGAGATGCAGAGGATAGTGCATGTCTTCCTTGTCCATAGTTTCAACAAGCAGACGCACCGAGTCTACCATCACGACTGTGTTGGATGCTTTTATGGAAATGACAACATCGTCGAACTGTTCTTTGCGGAAAATGCGCAGAAACTCCATGCAACTCTCAACAATTCCAGCAGGTGTGTCGCCATAGCGCGACATTATTCTGTCGGAAAGCGAACCGTGATTGACGCCTATGCGCACGGCAGTGTGGTGTTTTCTGCAAATATCTATAAACGGTTTCAGCCTCTCTTCTATGCGCAGAAGTTCGGCAGCATATTCCTCATCGGTATATTCCAGATGCTTGAATGTGCGGGCAGGGTCGACGTAGTTGCCTGGATTTATTCTGACTTTCTCAACATATTGCGCAGCCACGTCAGCCACGCGGGCATTGAAATGGATGTCGGCAACAAGCGGAGTGGCAAAGCCTCTGCGGGTCAGTTCAGCCCTGACGAGTCGCAGGCTCTCTGCCTCGCGCACACCTTGAGCCGTCAGTCTGACAATTTCTCCTCCACGGCTGATGATGCGGATGGACTGTTCTACACACGCTTCCACATCGTTAGTGTCGGTGGTTGTCATAGACTGAACGCGAATAGGGTTGTCGCCGCCTATGCCAATGTTGCCCACTCTGGCTACAGTAGTTTTTCTTCTTTGAGTCAGCATGTTGTTTGTAGTTGAATTTTCAGAAGTCCTCAACTTCTCTGGCAAGAGGCTTTCTAGTAGCTTTGCTCAGCAAATGGGGTGGCAGGCTGACTATCAGACGGGCAGAAAAGCCTATGTTGTTAATCCTTTCCCCTTAGTCTTTAATCCTTCTAACATAACCTCACCACCTCATATCCCAACAACCTTAAAACCTCATAAGCTTGATTATAGTTGAGGATGAGAAACGTCTGAAACTTAATTTTAGTTGGTCTTCATAGAGTATTCAATAGAAGCCAGTTCCTGATTGGCTTTCTCTATCTTCTTGCCGAGTGTAGCCTTGTGTGCTGCCACGCGCTCTGCAATCTTGTCGTCGGCAAGTGCCAGCATTTCGGCAGCAAGCAGAGC
>JAGAGD010000109.1 GCA_017627765.1 Prevotella sp.
GCACCTTTGGCACTGCAATATGCCACATATCGCACTGCGATATGCCACGTTTCGCATCGCGAAAGGACACCTTTCACTTTTTCATTCCTTATGTTCGTTTACATAGTTTAAGCCGATTGATTAACAATTAAACACATTTTTGCATTCAGCCTCGTGCCAAGCGGAAAATCTTTCTCTAGAATGAAAATTCCGTTTGTCAAGATTTTTTACTTTTTTCGTCAAAAAATCGGGCTGAAAATAAAACTTACGAAGTGTAAGTTGGGCCATTATTTTTTTTAAGTTTGCTCCGTTTTATGGTTACTGGAAATGGCGTGATTTTGATAAACTGAAAATTGCTAAAGTTGAGAGACATAAAAGAAAAAAGGCTCTGCCAAAGTTATTAAAGGCAGAGCCTTTTATATTATCCATTGATTTTCTTCAGATAGTATTTGCGTACATCGCTCCATCGGTAGTAAGGACCGCTAACGGGCTTCAAAGCTTTAGGCAGAGTTGCCTCGTTCTCGTTTAGCAGAATCTTGACAAGTACATCCTTGTCGGCAGGAGAGCGACGGTAGAAAACCATCTGTATGTTAGAAGCCATTGGGAAGATGCGATAGTTTACCCATCCGTTTTCTTCCAGACTCGAAATGTCGTCGGTCTGAAGGTCGGCACCATTAAGTCCAAGCAGGCAAGCCAGTGGCAAGACCACTACCTCGTGTCCGAAACGAAGAGTAGCACCAGGTCGGTCATATTGCAGGCAGCTGTCGGCTTGCTCAATGAAGCGGCGCAGCAGATTGTTTTGTACGGAAGGCTGTTTTGCTCCGTTCAGAGTATAATATCCATAGCGTTGGAACCAACTGATGTTGTCGGCACGCCACTGTTCGTAAATCTCGTCTTTAGTGTATAGGTTCCACAGCGACACCTTGTGGCGAATCTCAGAACTCTGGATGTTGCTTGCAAGTCTGAAGAGTCTGAAACCGAGCAGTCCTACGTTTACGCTGTCTTCAATATATTTCTCGTCGTTGAATAGTCGTTTCATAAGAGGCTTATAGTCGACGTGCTCCTTAAGCCAATCCTTGTAGACGCGTCGTGTTTCATCGTTTTCGCGCTGCTTCTGCAACTCAGTTCCCTCAAGATTCATGTACCACATGTCATGGTCGGAAGCATCGTGGAAAATCTTCAGTTGCGGATTGCGAGCATAAAGTTCAAGCAACTCATTAGTCATAGAGAGAATGCAGCGAATGATGATGGTGGAGCGTGCCTCTATGTTGACATCGCCCTCGAACACTTCAGGGAATCTTTCAAACATTCTTCTTGCTATGCCCCTATGCTGCTCAGCACCAAGTTCCGTCAGTTCGCCATCGCGTTTTCTTGCTTCCTCCGTCAGCAGTCTGACCTTTTCGAAGGTCTCTTTGCCAAGTGGAGTAAGTTTTCCGAGTGAATCAGCGTGGGCAAGTATCTTAAAAGCATCCTGATAACTGCCCTTGCCGATGTGGTAGCGAGAACCATGACGGCCGTAATGGCTCAGGTAAACAGGTTTATAGCCCGCAGGAGCAGGAGTGAGTACCTTCTGCTTCGGGCCAGGATAAGCCAGATAGTTAGACGCCGCGAGATTAGGATTCTCTGCTATTTCTTCCTTTGGAGTCTGTGCCTTAGTTGTCAGAGCAATGACAACCAGCAACAGTAGTGATGTGATTTTTCTCATGTCTTTTATTTCTTATACCTTAAATTTACATATAATATAGCGGATTAGCATGCTGAAAACTTTTGTTGTAAAGCGATGTTTAAATCAGAAAATTATGAATAAAATGAGATAAGCATAGACTTTAACTCTGCAAAAGTAAGCAAAAATGACGAGAAACAAGATTTGTACTGGCTATTATTGCGAAAATATCGTGTATTTAAAGTCTTTCCGTTATTATTTCCTATGTGACTAACCACGTCCTTTATAGGTAGTATGCCTTTGTTTTTCCCATGAAGGCTATTGTTAAAAAATTAATGTTGACACAATTTAACTAACTAATTTATTTGTGTTTACTATTTTTTTTCATATTTTTGCACCATAATTGTTCTTTTTGTATTTAGAATCTATTTGTTATGAATATTTAGCAAATAAGACTCTGAAGGATAATCGGAATTAAGTAAAAAATAAAAATAATAAGCAAGAGTATCTCTATTTTAATTATTCCGTGTGTTTGCTATCAAAAGTAGCGATACCACTGTGTATACTCATTATGCGTTCTGTTAATTAGTGATAATCAACGCAATCAATACAAAAAAGCGAAAGATAGTTGTGTTAGATAAAAATATATTATAATTTTAAAATAATTTAGTGTTAAAATGAAAAAGATCTACATGATTTTGGCGATGCTGTTGTCCCTATTCGGAACAACATTGCAGGCGCAGACAATTCTCGATGAAGACTTTGAAACATCGAGTACAGAAACTTATTCTCGCCCTGTAGCTACAGGACAAGGATGGACCACTGTTGACAGCTATAATGGCAACAAGATGTCATACAGATGGCACAATTACTATGCTTCTAAGGGCACTATCACAGGCAAGCATGTTGCTGGTTGCGACGCTCCGCTGACTGCTTCAGATGTTGATGGCGCTGGACCTCGCGAAGAAATTCTGCTTACTCCAGAACTGGACCTCAACGACACTTACGAGTTGAGTTTCACTTGGATTGTAAGCCCTATGATTTCAAAGCCAGAGTCTCTCTACGACTTGCAGGTTCGTGTCGTTACAGATGGCAATCTTGACGATGCTGAAACTGTATTCTCTATTCAGAATGAGTCAATGCTGAAAGAAAGCGGTGTTCTTGTTTATCCTATCACAACATGGGACCCACACACTTCTAAGATTAACCTGAGCGACTGGAAAGGTCAGAAAGTTAAACTTGCTTTCGTTTACAAGATGATGACTCCATTTGCTAATGTTGTTTGGCTTGATGACGTTAAGGTTAAGCAGTTCACTCCTGCTGTTACTCCAGTGCCTGTTGTTTCGCTTGACCGTTTCAACTTCGGAACTCTCTACATTGGCGAAAAACTCTACTCAGACGTGATAACCCTTACTAATCAGGGTACAAACGGACTGAAGATTACTGGTTTCGACTTTCCTCAAGGCATTAGCTGCACACTCGACCCAGAGAGCGTTAATCTTAACAAATACGAGAGCGTGCGTTTCCAACTCGCTTACTCTGCTTCTCTGACAAGCCCTGCTTCTGGCAATGCTGTTATTCACACTAATGGCGGAGATGTAACAATTCAGTTCTCTGCAACCAAACAAGTTGTGCCAGAAGGATACTTGCTCGAGACATTCAACGACTACTTCCCACCTGCTGGATGGAAGAATAACGGATGGAGCGGCAGAAAGATTGCTATTGAAGGCGACTGCTCTGCTTATGCAACAGGTTCTTTCTCTGACCAGATTCTGACTTCACCACGTCTTGACTTGACAAATGGAGGTAAAGTAACATTTACATACTATAACCAGTTCGACAGTTACGAGGGTGGTACATATCAGATGAATGACATTAAGGTTGAAGTCTCAACTGACGGCGGACAGACATGGACACAAAAGTGGATTTTCAACTATGAGTTAGGCGAATACATGGAAACTGTTACTGTTGACCTTGGCAAGGGTACTGACAACTCTTATGTGCGCTGGGTGAACACAGCAATACAGTCTACCGACGAAGGTGCTGAAGAATATAGCGACTTCTATCTTGACCGTGTACTGCTCCCTAACGTTTACGGAGCCAACGGTGTGCCTGGTGCTGCAACACTCGTAAAACCAGCTAACGGCGCAACAGAGGTTTATCCAAAAGACATCGTTCTCGAATGGGGACCTGCACAGTTTGCCCAAGGCTATAAGGTATATGTAGGAAGCAATGCAGAAATGAACAATCTCGTTAATGGCGTTGATGTAAACAATGCT
The DNA here is from genome assembly GCA_017627765.1 of Prevotella sp. Lineage (GTDB taxonomy): Bacteria > Bacteroidota > Bacteroidia > Bacteroidales > Bacteroidaceae > Prevotella. Next base: position 3,922 of record JAGAGD010000109.1, read on the forward strand.
CTTACTTATACAATTCCTGTTGCTGACTACGAAACAACATTCAGCTGGAAGGTTGTTCCTTATAATACTTATGGAAACGCATTTGCTGATGTTGTTCCTGTTTGGTCTTTCACAACTCAGAAAGATGCTTCAACTTCAACTTATCCATATTCTGAGAACTTCGATAGCGGAAACATGCCTACTGGCTGGACTCAGACACCTGACGAGAAGACTCCACGCAACACTGCAAGCGGATATGCAGAGTGGGAAATCAACAACTATGCAACTTATGGAGGCTCTGGTGCAACTCTCTATACAGCATGGCTGAACGCTGGCGGACAGAACTCTGTTACAACTCAGGAATTCCTTCTCCCTGCCGACATGGATATGAGCATTTCTTTCTCTTGGGGAGACGCTCACCCACGCGAACTGGTTATTGATGAATCAGGCATGGTTAAGAAACAAAATGTTGAACCTAACAATGGCGTAAGCGACATCGTATTCGAAATCTTTGCTGATGGCGAATGGAAGCAGTTGTCATACATTTCTGAAAACTCTTTCAATGGTGAAAACAAATACTGGATTGATGAGAACATCAGCTTGAACGAATATGCTGGTAAGAAAGTTCAGTTCCGTTGGACTCACCACAGCTATAGCTCTGCTGACACTGGTGCTGCTCTCGACAATATTCTGATTGACGGTGTAGTAGGCGACAAGGCCATATTCAACAAAGACTCTTGGAATGCCGGCAAGGTTAACTACAATAAGGCTGTTAACTCAGGCGAAATATTCTCTGTCCTCAACAAGGGTAAGAATGTTCTGAAGGTTAAGAGTGCAACATTCGGTACTCAGAACTTTACAACAGACTTGGCTGCTGGCACAGAGATTCAGCCAAACGATGGAGCTGCTTTCAGCATGCAGTTCAACGCTCAGACAACTGAAGCAGTTGTAGAAGATAACCTCACAATTGAATTTGAAGGTGGATATTCTGTAAGCCTGCCAGTTAAGGGTGAAGCTCTTGCAGCAGATGTATTCTACTACTCATTTGAGCCAAACGATTTGGAATATAACTGGGAAGACAAGTTTACTATGATTGATGCAGATAATGCACCTTCTTATGAATTTGGAGCTTACTGGATTAACTTTGAGAAGAGTGGCGATAAGTTCGCATTCTGGCCTGGAGACGATGAGGCTATGTATGGAATAATGAGTCCTGTATCTGGTACACACGCTCTTGTTGCTGCTTCTCCAAATGAAGCTTCAACAAAGACTGCCGACAACTGGATTATCAGTACAAAACTCGATGCTACAAGCAACTCTACATTCGACTTCTATGCTCGTAACTGGGAATGTCTGCAAAGCGTTCTTCCTTCACCTGCTCACCGCATCTCTGTTCTTGTCAGCGAGACAAGCAATACAGATATGAATAGCTTCACCGTCGTATTGCCTGAACAGGAAATCCCATTCCTTGACGGTCACGACTGGCAGCACTATACAGTAGACTTGTCTGCTTATGCAGGTAAGAGCATCTATGTTGCACTTCGTCATACAACAAATGCTGCAACAAATGTTGCTTTCTTCGATGACTTCACATTCTCTCACTTCCAGGATGCTAACTCAATCAAGGCTGTTTCATTCGGCGAAATCGACAACAATGCTGAAGTTGAAGTTTACAGCATGAGCGGTATGATGGTTAAGAAGGGCTATGGAGTTGAAACTCTTAAGGCTTTGCCACAGGGTATGTATGTTGTGAAAGTTAACAACGGTGACGCCGTTAAGTCTTTCCGCATAACACGCAAATAATATTTTAAATGATTAAGGTAATGGGGTGGCGCTTTTATAGAAGCTTCCCCATTACCCTTTTTTGTATATAAATATCCCTAAATTATTAAGATATGAATAAACGCTATCTCCTGTTTTTCTTTTTACTTATTTCTGTTGTCCTCAATGCCAGCGCACAGAGTCGCGACAAATCGTTGACTATAACTGTGACTGCTACTTCGGGCGACAACCTTGAAGGGCAGGAAGTAAGTCTGACACAGACTGACTATTCCTTGTCATACGGTACGGTTACACTCGATGCACAAGGCAAATGCACTGTTATGGTGTATGCAGGAAATCATAATCTTGTAGTAGAAAGACCTGGATACGAAGTTGCTACAAAAGATTTTTATGTGCCTGAGAACGGAACTGGTGCAACAGTAGAAGTTACACTCACAGAGAAAGTTCGTAATCCTTTCGCTGTTTCTGCAACATTGACTCATGATGCTTATACTGGAAAGAACAGCGCGTTGATGACTTGGAATACAGAAGCACCTGTCTTTTTCGATAATTTCGAAGACTATGCTCCTTTTGCAGTAGACTTCGGAGAGTGGACTGGTATAGACGCCGACTTAGAGGCTGCTGCTCCTATTGTTGGCGATTATCCTAATCGTTGCGTAATGCAATATGCACAAATCATTAACCCTCTTGCCGTTGAACCTGCATGGTGGTATGACTATCCTATATTGCGACCATATAGCGGAAAACAGTATGTAGGATTTACCCGTACAAACTCTGGTAAGGCTAACGACGACTGGCTGATTTCTCCTTCAATTACTGTAGGAACAGACAATGTACTTGCCTTCATGGGTAAGGCAGCAGACCAGTTCCCAGAGAAGTTCCAAGTCTATGTTACCACAAAAACAGACAATCCTGCTCAGTCTGATTTTGTACGTCTTGATGCAGACAACTATGAGACTGCCGACCTTAAAGGATGGAAGAAATATCAGTATGATATTAGTCAATATGCAGGACAGGCTGTAAAGTTTGCCATCCGTTATATTAGCGAGTACAACAATGGAGGCTCGTTTATGCTTATGATAGACGACTTCTATGTTGGTCAGGCTAAGGGATATGATGTTGCAATGGCAAAAGGACTTCGTGTACGTCGTCCTTCAATGGACAACCCTAATGAAGTGTTCCATATTTCAAAGAATGGAATAGAGGTAGGAACTACTGAGGAGTATTCTTATACATTCGAAGACTTGCAGCCTGGTACTTATACACTTGGTGTCAAGGCTGTATATAGAGCAACTGAAAGCGACATGGTTACAACTTCACTCGTCGTTCCTGCTGACGGATATTCTAAAGTCGTTTTCAATGTTACTGCTGACAGCAAACTCTCTACTGACGGTCAGACTGTAAACCTCATCAGCACAGCAACAAGCCAGTCTTATACACTTACCGTAAACGAAGGCAAGGCAGAGATTGCATCGCTTCCAAATGGCGAATATGTTGTTAATGTTGCAGAAGGTGCTTTCGAGGCTTATCAGAATACAATCAACGTTGCAGGCGATTCAAACTATGATATAGTTCTTTTTGACAGGGTAATCACACCTTATAATATTACAGCCGACATAAATGGTACTGGTGATGGACTTAGCGATGTATCTTTGAGATGGAATCAGAATCTTGAATTCAACGATAGTTTTGAAGAGTATGAAGACTTCGCTACTGGTTCGTTTGGCGATTGGATTTCGTTAGACCTCGACCAGCGTCCTGTATATCCTATCGGTTTAGGTTCAAGCTCTAATATTGTTTATTTCCCAGGTGCTGGTACTGCTGATGCTCCAGCTGCAATTGCTCCTATCGTGTTCAATCCTTGGAATACCGTACCTGCAATGTTGCCTACCGACCCTGCTGTTGCCGCTCCTACTGGTGATAAGACCATCGTGTTCTTTTCTCCTCAACAAGCAAGAGCCAACAAGTGGCTTATCTCTCCTGAAATTGAAATTCGCGACAACTATGTTCTGACTACAACTCTTAAGGCTTATGCAGAGATGTATCCAGAAAGTCTTGAGTTCTGCGTTGCTGAAAACAGCACTGAACCAGTCGACTTCACAGTTGTAAGCACAGTTGACAATATCTCAGGTGGAGAGTGGGCAAAATATGAAACCGACCTCTCTGACTATGTTGGCAAGACAATCAGAATCGGTGTTCACTACACATCATACGATGCGTTCTTTGCGCAACTTGACGATTTCATCGTAGGTCCTGCTGAAGGCGATGTGTCATTCATAGAATATGGCAATGTTATCAGATATGACATCTACGTTGATGGAGTTAAAGTTGGTGAAAGCACTGAACCTTCTTATGTTATTACAGGGCTAAGTGCAGGTTCTCATACCATTGGAATAAAGGCTATTTACAAGAATGGTGAATCAGAAATGGCAGAGTACACCATCAACATAACAAAGGTTGGTGACGTTGAAGTGTTCGGTACGAATGCAAAATCTGGCATTTACAATCTTTCAGGTCAATATGTTGGCGAGAGTCTTTCTGCTCTTCCAACAGGAATCTATTTTGTTAAGTCTGGTACACAATTCAAGAAAATCCGTAAATAATGAAAAGATTTAGTATCATATTATTCACAGCTTTGGCAAGTGTTGCTGTCTACGGACAGCACACTGCCTCTGTCAGTTCACATCAGGCAAAACTTGCCAATGCCCAATTTACGCTATCTTCTGCCAATTCGCGTGTTGCAGTAATTGCCGACAATGGCAATAAAGCCCCTATGGCGAAGAGTGTAATTAGGAAAGTTGATGGACTTTCTTCTATGCAGCGTGCTGTGGGCTATTCTAACACAGACTCAATTACTCAGAAAAATGTAGCATTAGGCATGACTGGTACTTACCCTGTCGGTGCTTTGCTAACATCTTCTATTCTGAAACCATACGAAGGCTGCAAGGTTATTGGAATAAGATTTGCGCTTACCAATTCAATTGGTCGTTCTCGTGTATTCCTTAATGGCGTTGATGCCGAAGGTGTTCTCACAGGCGAAAGTATTGAGCAGACACAGCGCACCTATGAAGGATGGAACAATATATTCTTCAATGGCAGCAAGTCTTATGAAATAAAAGAAGGTGAAGACATTCTTGTAGGTTTCGACTACACCGAGACTGAAGAAATGGTTGCCGCAGACGAAGGCTATCTTGCAACCGTAGGCGAGGCTACAGGTAACGAATTCCTCATCTATGGTAACTTCAATTCTGGCGAAGGCTGGTATCCTATAACAAATGTTGGCGCACTCTGCGTTCAGCTCATTGTTGACGTAAGCAGTCTTCCTTCAAAAGACCTTGACATTGTTTATCTCGATACAGGTTTCCGTTATAAGCAGCGCGGAGAAAATGTTGATTTCTATACTACAGTTGCAAACTCAGGCCGCGAAGATGTTAACGGCTATTCTGTAGCTTATCAGATTGACGAACAAGCACCTGTAGTCATCCAGAAAGACGAAACAATAAAAGAAGGCGAGTCAGACGGTTTTGAACAGATTGTGGCACTTGGCGACAATCTTAGTGTAGGAAAACACACTTTCAAAGTTTTCGTAAACACAATAGAAGGTGCTGCACCTGAAACTAACAAGAACGATATGATGGAGTCAGTGTTCTATATCTATGAGAACTCATTTGCCCGTCAGCAGCACTATGTTGAGCAATACACAAGTCAGAAAGAATATCTTGCATATTACGTAAACGATGTGTTTGCAAAGGTTTCTGGCAGTGCTAATAATATGTGTATGGCAAACATTTATGAGCCAGGCAATACTTTGGCTACAGCTGATGCCGACTATCTGACAGACCTCTATGCATATACATACCCATCGTTCACTATTGACCGCTCTTACTTCCCTGGCGAGAAGTATATAGCCTACGACGTGAACTATTATGCACAGATCGGTCCTGACTTTGTTGCACCTATTATTATGGATATGCTTGCACAGGAAGATGCACGACCAGCATTTGCTACAGTCAACATTACTCCTTCTTACAATAGCGATTCGCGCGAACTTTCTCTTGGAATCTCTGGCGATGTGTCTGAAGATGCCTCTGCCGTGATGGGCGACCTTGCCCTGACAGTTCTTCTTACTGAAGACGGAGTTAAAGCAGCTCAGTATGTAGTCAACGGCAATCAAGTTGCAAACAATCCTAATTATATCCACAACAATGTTTTGCGCAAGTTTGTCTCTGCTCCTAAGGGCGATAAGATTACAGTTAATGGCTTGAAATATTCTGGCAATTATACTGTTAAACTTGACGACTCATGGAATGTTGGCAAGATGAAGGCAATAGCATTTGTTACGCGCATGGCTGACGAAATAACCGATGCTAACTTGAAAGAAATGGATATAACCAACGCTAACAGTTTCGACTTGAGCGATGTTACTGGCGTTTATAGCATTGAGGACAACACTTCTTACCCATGCAAGTATTATACTATAGACGGTATGGAGGTTTCTGAAAGCCAGCTTGCAAATGGCATTTATATACTCCGTCAGGGTTCATCTTTGAAGAAGGTGCTTATAAAGAAATAAGAATTATCTACTATATTATTATTAAACATAAAAATTATGAGAAAAAACAGCTATTTATTATTGATGCTCCTTTCCCTGTTATTTACTAATAGGGTATGGGCAGATTCGGTGAGTCCATATTCTATGGATTTCAACACCGCAATTCTGACGGGCAATCATGATTTCGCAGTTGCTTCTAACTGGGGACATATTGTCGGCAGCGGAAACTACGATGGCTATGGTCCTTACTACATGAGTTACTCATATAGTGAGACCAATGGAGTTGACAACTCTGGTGCTTTGCAGGCAAACAAACAGTATGCTGGCGATAACTGGGGTGGTGAAGTGGTTTACGACCTTCTCGTTACTCCTAACGTATCAGGAACAGTTACTCTGCAGGTTAAAGCAACGGTAAGTGCATCTCCTGCTAACCCTGCATTTGTTGAGTTCTATTCTCTTAACGAAACAGCTACAGCAAAGAATGAACTCCTTGCTCGTTTTGACGATTTGTCGAAAGATGAATGGACTACAGCAACAGTTGAGATTGCTGAAGGACAGCGTATCGGTATTCGTGGTCAATACGTCTTCATGGATGATTTCACAGCTACTTCAGCCGACATCACTCCAGAGAAGAAACTGACCATTCTTTCAGTTGCCGATGTTGATGGTGCTTCTACAACTTACTGGAATCAGCAAGAAGACGGAACAATCCTTGCTAAGTATCTTGTTACTTTGAAAAACAGTGGCGACGTAGACTTGAATGTTGGCGACGAGAACTATACTCTCTCTTTGTTTGCTCGCAACAATGCTTCTGTAACTTATGGTGAATTCCCTGTGCCTGTTGCTATTGCTAAAGGCGCAACTTCAGAACCTTTCGTAATGGAAGTTTCACTCCCAAGTTCAGTTGGAACATCATGGAGATACTGGGATGTAAAGGAAAACATCAGCGGAACAACCCTTCAGGGAAGAAACGTAGGTATCAATGCTTATGAGTCTAAATTCGTTTTCGACAAGACAGGCACAACCTACTATTCTAATCCTTCTCCTACTTACACTCCTATTAATTTCGGAAAAATCAATGAGAGCACTACTCTCAACTATGAGATCTACAATGCAGGTACTGCTCCTCTGACTATCAACAGCATTACTCTTACTGCTCCTTTCACAACCGATGCTACAACAACAGAGTTCGTAGTCGCTGCTAAGGAAAAGGTTCAGGTACCAATCACTCTTCCTGTTGACAACTTCGGTGTGTTCACAGGAAATATCGAGATTGTATATACCAACCACAACAAGCCTGAGGCTACTTACACTTTGGCAATGAACGGTACTGTCATCGACCCTTCTAAGAATCTTATCACATTCGATGAAGACGGACAAAAGATGTTCCCTGATGGTTCTATCCATCCAGACGGAATCTATCTGAGCACATCTGGCGCAGCAGGTTCTGAAGATTGGAATGCATATTTGCAGTCAAGCAGTTCTGCTAAGATGTTTGTAACACCTCTCCTCCATGCAGATGCAGGCGAGTCTTTCACTTTCGATGCTTGGTATTCAAGCTATAACTCAAGTGCGGTTGTTAAGGTTTATACTTCAAAAGACCGTCAGAACTGGACAGAGTTGAAGAACGTTCCATTCTCAGACCTCAGTCAGAATGCAAAGACTTTTGTTGCTACAATTGAAGAAGAAGGCGACTACTATCTTGGCTTCACATTAGACAAGACTCTCATCGACAACATCTATGGTCTTACAAAGGTAGATGTAGAACACGACTGGTATCTTTCTGCTTCAAATGTTCCTGCTACTGCTAAGCAGAACAATGTTTACACAGCAACTGCTTCACTCATCAACATCAGCTCAACAATAGAAGAGGCTCCAGAGTCTTACACTGCAACTCTTTATTTTGGCGATGAAGTAATAGAGGCAGAAACTGTCGCACTTCCTTCTAATGGTAATACCCATACTGGTGAATATGTAAGCAACCTGACTACTCCAACAGTATTCACATTCACTTACAAGCCACATGCAGTAGGTACTTTCCCTGCTTACATTGAGTTCAAGAGCGGCGACTATACACTTGCAACACAGCCGGTTGATGTTACTGTTTCTGAAGAAGTATTGTCAAGCGAAGTAGTTATTGGTACTGCTTCTGCCACAAGCACATACGTTCCTTTCTATACACCATGGATGGACGTGTCTACACACGATGCAAGAGCAGACTTCGCTTACACTCCAGAGCAGTTGACACAGTTCGGGCTTGCTCCTGGTTCTGTAATCAAGTCTATCAAGTTTGTTGGTACTCCAACAACTACTAAGACCATCAACTCTCTCTCTGCTGATGCTTGGGTTGCATTGCAGCCAGCAGGCAACATTACTGCAGGTGATGCTAACAAAGACGAAATGACTCATGTTGCATTATATAGCAATGAGACTTTTGCTTTCCAGGCTGGCGAAAACTATGATTTCGTTATCGACTTGTCTTCTTCTCCAATAACATGGGATGGCGAGTCTAACATCCGCATTTGCACAAATATTGACGGTAACGGCGATTATATCAATATCAATTTCGACTGCGATGCTAGCTATTCTAACGCTTATTATACAAGAGGTGTTATTGCTTGGAGTTCTGCAAAGAGCCCTGTAGCAATCTTCTCTCTTGAAGTTGAACCTACATCTGTTAGCGGAAAAGTTGTAGAAGCAGGTACAGAAAATGCTATTGCAAATGCTAATGTAAAAATCTATAACGAAGAGTTCGATGTTCTCTATACTGGTGCTTCTGACGAGAATGGTGAATACGAAATTCCTGTTATCCAAAGTGACTTTGCTTATACAGTTACCGTAACAGCCGAAGGCTATCTTGACGACGTTCAGGAAGTGGAATTCTCTAATGGCAGCGTAGCTTTAACCCACGAGATGAAGCGCGAATATACTGTTTCTGGTGTTGTTACCGATGCACAGACCGAAGAGCCTATGCCAGAGGTGGCAGTCAAACTCATGAATGGTGAGGAAGTTGCAGCTGAGGCTACAACCGACGAGGAAGGTAAATATACATTCACACTTCTCAGTCCTCTTGCCGAGAACTATACTCTCACTGCAGAGATGGAAGGCTACAACCCATTCTCAGAGGAAATGACTATCACAGAGCAGCAGACAGAAAAGAACATAGCACTGACTCATGTTGCCTACAAGGTCTCAGGAACCGTAACCGATGAGGAAACAGGCGAAGCAATCATCAACGCTCAGGTTTCACTCAACGACATCCTCACCAACACCGACGGTGAAGGCTACTATGAAGTTATGCTTGCTTGGCCAGTAGATGA
>JAGAGD010000110.1 GCA_017627765.1 Prevotella sp.
AGCAATTTATCATCTTTCACATTACTGAATTTCAACACTTTACGTTTTTTATTTCAAGTTATTCGAGTCTATTTATTTTCTTTTTTCTACCGTATTTCTACCGTAAAAGTACGATTTATGTCTCTGAAGCCCAACAATAGCGTAAATTCCAATTAGAAGTGCAACGATTTTCCGTGTTGTAATAAGCGTTATCCCATGAAACCTACTGCGGAGGCTTTCCTCCCTCTTGGTGGCGCAAGGCTTCCTGGATCGGATGAACGGCGAGAGGATGAAAGAGGCAATACAAAAAAAGAGAGAAACAATATAGCTTCTCTCCGTGAGATTAATTACTTTTGTATTGCAAATGTATAAGCAACTAACCCGGGAGCAAAGGTACACAATAAGTGTGCTACTCCAAAAGAAAATGAGCAAAACATTTATTGCCGGTGCCATAAATGTGAGTAAGAGTACGATATCTCGTGAGATCAAGCGCAATTCCAACGTCAAAGGAGTTTACGACTACCACCAGGCCGATTTGAAGACGCGAAGGCGCAAGGCTGCACTCCCTGGCAACAGGTCTGTAGCCCCGTTGCTACGCTGTGAGGTGTTCAACCTCATCCGCGAGGAGCAGTGGTCGCCAGAACAGATTTCCGGGCGTTTGGGCAAGGAGGGGAAGAACGTGTCGAAGTCCACCATCTATAACTGGATAAAACAATGCCCACCGCATTATAGGGACAATGTGCGCAGGTTCTTACGCAGAGGTGGAAAGAAATACACCAGGAATGGACAAAGGAAAGGATTCTCAATACCGAATAGGATAACGATTGACGAGCGGCCGAAGGCAGGCTATGGAGAAACTCCCGGAGATTGGGAGATGGACACCATTGTGGGAAAAGGAGGGCAAGGTGCCACCGTCACCTTGGTGGACCGATACAGCTCGTTTATGCTGATGCGGAAACTCGACAGGGGAAAACAGGTGAAGCCTCTGGCTGAAACCGTTGTGAGAATGCTTCAGGACTGTCACGACAGACAACGGGACGGAATTCGCAGCACACGAGATAATCGCTGAAAAGCTGGGAACCAGGGTATATTTCGCACATCCGTATTCATCATGGGAAAAAGGAGCCATTGAAAACACAAACGGACTCATCAGGCAATACATTCCAAAGAAAGATCATTTTTGCCAATATACAGACGATTTTATAAAAAGGATACAAGACAAATTAAACAACAGACCAAGAAAAAAATAAACTTTTCAACACCAAAGGAGATGGTTAAGATGGATTTTTACTAATTTTGCACTTGCTTCTGGAATCCGCGCACAGTGAAACTTGTACCAAACGCCATCGAAGGGACAATGTGGAACACAGTGGGAAAATGCGGAACAGAACGGAACAGAATAGAACAAAAAATAGCAGAGTTAAATCTTCAAAGTGACGGACATTTATGGATATTCAGAAACGCTGCCAGTGGTGCGGGAAACCATTTATCGCGCACAAAATGACGACTCTTTACAGCTCAACAGCATGTATAGACAAGGCTTACAGGGCAAAAAAGAAGCAGAAATTGAAAGAACAAGTTGAAGATGAGCAACAAATAACGTTGCCCATCGTAGAGAGTATAGGAGATAAACCATATCTTACCCCCAAGGCGGCAAAACTCTTGGGAGTTGGAAAGACTACTATATATAGGTATATGGCACAAGGACAGTTTAAAGCCCTAAGACTCCCAGCAAGGACACTCGTCAGAAGAAGCGATCTGGAAGCAATGTTCGAAAACGCTCCGGCTTACGTTAAGCGAAATAATCGTAAGCATAAGATTGATTCGGACTCCTACACCATGAAGGAAATCTGCGAGAAGTACGAGGTGACCAGAAAGGTGGCCATGAGGCGTATTGAGCATTTCGACATTCCCAAGATATATGAAGGCCGAAATGTGTCTTTCTCCAAGACTGCAGTTGATAGGTATTTTGCCCAACTTAGATTGTGATGATGTACTACCTAAATATGCAGAATTTCTTCAATAAGCCTGACGCAGACCTTAAAATTATGCTCGAACAAGCTTCTGAATCGCCTCCAGAGGAAAGCATAAATGAGTAGTGGGGGCTTGTACATGAGAAAAAAACAGCCCAACTCCTGTGCTTCAAGAAGTTGAGCATACAATGTCGTGGTTTAGCGGACAGTAATAAAACAAAATATGTAATTATATGTTTTAATCAAGATACAACATTGAGTTGATAGAAGTGTTTTACAAGGTTAGCCTGATTGATTTTGTTTAATGAGAATTTTGGTTGTACCATGCTAATTATTTGTATAAAAAGTCAACAGCAAAAGAATAAGACAAATACCCTAATATGACATCCAACTCAAACAACAATTATATACGTTAATTTATATGTCTGATTTAATAAAGTGCGGATAGTTTTGGTCACCAAACTTAGAGTCAAAATGAAAACCTTCATAGCAAAATGAAAGTATATCAGAAAGATTAGTAATGCGGTTTTCAATTATAAATCTTGTCATTGCTCCTCTACAAGTTTTTGCCCAAACAGCTTGTATCTTCAATTTATCACCACTTTTAACATAGAATAAAGGTTGCACAATGCGAACTTCATTACTCAATCGTTTCCAATCAAATAAATGCTGGTATTCTTCTGTAGCCAAATGTAGTAAAATTCCATCATCTGCTTTTATCATTCCAATAAGTTTATCCGTTAGACGATTTTTCCAAAATCCAAAAATATTTTTGCCCTCTGCACTAGGCAACTCCACATTGCCCTCCATTCTATATGGAAGAATACCATCAAATGGGCGCAACAAACCATAGAGAAAAGAAGTAATCCATAAATGATTCTGTGCAAATTTCAAATCATCTATTGACATACTATCTGCTTTCAGATGTTTATATGCTTGTCCTTTATAAGAAAATATGGCAGCCGTTTTCTCAACATCATTGAAAAAATCCATAAAACGGAGTTTATTTAATGAAGCAATCATACGACTGCACTTCAACATTTCTGCTATTGAGTCTACAGAATATTGGAACATATCACGTGCTAATATTTCTGCCTCTAATCTGAACATTGGTTCTGATAAGTTAATTTTCGATGACAACTTAGTATCGTCACTCATTGTTTTTGCAGATGCTAAAAGTATTTGCATTATAATCTTGAGTTATAGTTAATCTATTGATTTTATGTACTTAGCGGGAATTCCTCCAACTATTGTACGAGGAAGTACATCCTTAGTTACAACAGCTCCTGCAGCAACAATAGCTCCATCGCCAATAGTAACACCAGGCAAAACTGTGGCATTAGCACCAATCCATACATTTTTACCAATATGAATTGGTGCATAAGTCATTCCTCCACGCTTTTCTGGTTCAATTAAATGATTTAATGTTGCAAGTACTACATTGTGTCCAATAAGAGCACCATCATCTATTGTTATACCTCCTTGATCCTGAAACTTACATCCCATATTAATAAATACACGCTCACCCACAATTGTGTTTTTTCCACAATCTGTATAAAATGGCGGAAATAGTCCTACCGACTCTGGGACTTCCCTCCCCCACAACTGCTTCAATAAAGAGCGCAGTTCATCTGGTGTGTGATACTTCCCATTAATTTCCGCAGTAATCTTCAAAGCTTCTTGCGATAACCTATGGAACATAATGTGTACTGGTGAACCATCGTCTATTGGTTTACCAGTACTCATATATTCTCTAAATTCTTGAATTGTCATATTTTACATCAATATTTGGCTTGAAACATAAAAATTATATCTCATCAATTATCCATCAATTTACGATAATGTGCTCTTTTAGGTTCATCAAGTCCTAAACGCATTGCTTTATTTACTTCATACTCACTGTAATTTCCTTCAAAATAGAAAACATTTCCATTACCCTCAAACGCAAGAATGTGAGTGCAAATACGATCAAGAAACCATCGGTCATGGCTTATAACAACAGCACAACCGGCAAAAGCCTCTAATCCTTCTTCAAGAGCTCGCAGAGTATTTACATCAATATCATTTGTTGGTTCGTCAAGCAACAAAACATTTCCTTCTTGCTTTAAAGCAATTGCAAGATGAAGACGATTTCGCTCACCTCCAGAAAGGACACCACATTTCTTTTCCTGGTCAGCACCGCTGAAATTGAAACGAGACAAATAAGCACGCACATTTACATCTTTTCCTCCAATACGTATAGTTTCATTACCTCCACTAACAACTTGATAAACGCTTTTATCCTTATCAATATCTTTATGTTGCTGATCAACGTAGCTTAACTTAACAGTTTCACCAACATCAAAAGTTCCATTATCAGCATGTTCAAGTCCCATTATTAGTCTAAACAGAGTTGTTTTTCCAGCTCCATTAGGTCCAATAACACCAACAATACCATTAGGAGGAAGCATGAAGTTTAAATCAGAGAAAAGTGTCTTTTCACCAAATGCTTTAGCAACATGAGTAGCCTCAATAACTTTATTTCCAAGACGTGGACCATTTGGAATAAAGATTTCCAATTTCTCTTCCTTCTGTTTTTGTTCCTCATTCAGCATCTTGTCATAAGAGTTAAGACGTGCTTTACCTTTCGCCTGACGCGCCTTAGGTGCCATTCTCACCCATTCAAGTTCTCTTTCCAGAGTCTTACGCCGTTTCGAAGCAGTCTTTTCCTCTAAAGCAAGACGCTGACTCTTTTGTTCAAGCCATGATGAATAGTTGCCTTTCCAAGGAATGCCCTCCCCCCTATCAAGTTCTAGAATCCACTCTGCGACATCATCTAGGAAATAACGGTCATGAGTAACAGCAATTACCGTTCCCTCATATTGTTGCAAGTGCTGCTCCAACCAATCAATAGACTCAGCGTCAAGGTGGTTCGTAGGTTCGTCAAGCAATAGAACATCAGGCTTTTGCAATAACAATCTGCATAATGCAACTCTACGACGTTCGCCACCTGAAAGATTTTTAACACTCCAATCTCCAGGAGGACAATTAAGCGCAGCCATTGCCCTATCAAGCTTAGAGTCTATATTCCAAGCGTCAGTTGCATCAATCTTGTCTTGCAGTTCCGTCTGACGCCCCATCAATTTTTCCATTTTGTCTGCATCCTCATAGTATTCAGGGAGACCAAACTTTATATTTATTTCATCATATTCAGCCAATGCATCATAAATATGTTGGACACCTTCCATAACATTCTCTTTCACAGTTTTTGTATCATCTAATGGTGGGTCTTGTGGCAAATAGCCTACAGAATAACCTGGACTCCACACAACATTACCCTGATATTGCTGATCTAATCCTGCAATTATCTTCATAAGTGTAGATTTTCCAGCGCCATTCAATCCAATAATACCTATTTTTGCACCATAGAAGAAACTCAAATAAATATTCTTTAAGACCTGCTTCTGGTTTTGCGGAATGGTCTTGCTGACTCCGACCATTGAGAATATCACTTTTTTGTCATCAACTGTTGCCATAAACTAACTCAAGGTTTTGTTTATAATTAAAAACTAAAAAATTACTCACATTATTTAATATTATAGAAATGTGTAAATACTCTTACACAATATTCATGGTCAGCAACAGATCCTGTTTCTCTGCAACTATGCATTGCAAGTATAGCATTACCCATATCAACACCACGCAAAGGTATTGACGAAGCAAGAATATTTCCAAGTGTGCTTCCACCTGCAACATCACTATGATTAACAAAACACTGGCATGGAACACCTGCATTCCGGCATAATTCAGAGAATATTGCTGCAGAAACAGCATCACTAGCATATTTCTGTGCAGCATTAAACTTTATTACCGGTCCCCCACCAAGAACAGGATGATTAGTTGGATCGTATTTTTCATTATAATTTGGATGCCAAGCATGGGCATTGTCAGCCGAAATCATAAATGCATTCTCAACAGCCTGGTAGAAAGCCTCTTCTCCCCCACCCTGCGCAATGGCAATTCGCTTCAACATTGTAGCAAGAAACGGACTACCAGCTCCTTGTTTTGTCTGAGAACCAGTTTCCTCATTGTCAAATATTGCCCAAACGTTTGTAATATCATTTTCTTTTACAGAAATCATAGCTTCAAGACCTGCAAAACACATAGAAAGATCGTCTAATCTTCCTGAAGAAATAAATTCATCGTGCATTCCAAATGTGCATGAAGGCGAAGCATCTGCCAGATACAAGTCAAAGTCTAAAATATCCTTTGCCTTGACTTCGTGCTCTTTGTTTAGTTCCTCAAGTATTGCATTCATCAACATATTTCCCTTCTCAAGTTCAGTATTAATTATACCGAGTATTGGAAGAACGTCTTTTTGCTTACTAAGCTTAACACCATCGTTTACCTGACGATTAAAATGAATAGCCAAGTTACTAATTTGTAGCAAAGGTCTTTTAATATGAAGTAACAACGTCTTTGGATTCATCTCATCATCACCTCTTACAATTACCCGACCTGCTAATGTTAGCGGCCTGTCAAACCATGTTGACATGATAGGTCCCCCATAGACTTCCGTGTTTAATTTAACTATTCCGCCTTCACAAAGAATCTCAGCATTTGGTTTTATACGAAATGTTGGAGAGTCGCAATGTGCACATATCATATGAAAACCTGCATCTGCCAGAGATTTCCTGCCAATACTAAACGCATAAATTGAAGAATCATTCTTTGTTACAAAAAATTTATCTCCAGCTTTTATATTACCAATTGGTTGTTTAGGATCAATTCGGCGATAGCCTGCATTTTCCAACTCACACATAATATTCTTCACAGCAAGGAAATTAACTGGCGAAGCATTCAAGAAATTCAATAAACGATTTATCATATTCTTTTCATTTTATTTGTTATCAACTATAATTTTATACATTGTGCAAAGATACGTAAATTAATTAGATTATACAACAAAATGTCTTTTTGCATGTAATTAATAAATATTTAATTAAAGTTTCACAAGTACTAAACTTGTATTAGGTTATCAAGGTTTTAATATTATAATGTCATACTGTAAAGTTGGTATATAGTAATACAAAATATAGTATAATCATTTTATAGACTTAAAGCAAAGTAGCCTGAAAAACTTTCAAAACTAAAGCTTGCTAAAGTTTAGTTTGCTAATTTAGATTTGCGATGAATTGGAATCTAATAAATGATGACAAATGTCATAAGCCCTCAATATATATTGTAAAAACAAAAAAGTTAATAAATGAAAATCTTTCACGATTTAGTATACTTATATATATTTTTGCATAAAGAAAAAAAACAATGAAATACTCTATAAGAAAATCAAATGTTAGCGATTTACCAAAATTGCTAGAATTGGCATCTCAGGCAAGGATTATAATGCGTAAAAGCGGAAATTTTAAGCAATGGGATGAAGGTTATCCTTCGTATGAAATATTTTCAAATGATATTTCTAACGGCAACAGCTATATTATTAAAGATGAAAACAATATAGCCATTGCAACATTTGCATTTATTCATTCGCCAGAGCCAACATACTCAATAATAGAAAAAGGAGAATGGCTTGATGACAAAAAAGATTATTATGTCTTACATAGAATAGCAAGTACCCCAAATTGTCATGGAATATTTAACATGATCTTAGACTTTGCTTTTAACGTCACTGACAACATTAGAATTGACACGCATAAAGACAACAAAATTATGCAGCATTTAATAACTAAGAATGCATTCACATATTGTGGAATTATATATCTTGCCAATGGTGACGAGCGTCTTGCATATCAGAAAATCCTAACTTTATAAACTATGACACAAAACAAACAAGAGTAGCATAATCACAAATATATTTTATTTTCGAATATAGTTTTACAGATATTAGTTTCTATTACCTTCAAGGTTACATCTTATGATTTTTTTTGACAAAATACCCTTTTTCTTGCAGAAAAAAGTCTTTCAGAATCGGTTGTTTTGCCATTGTCTTCACAGTTGTCCACCTGCTTGGTTTTACGCGCTTAGAAAAGAAGTTCTCTGCAAATGCCTATCATTCAACGACTTGCAAAAGGCGGGAAAACGACAGGCATTGTCTCGTAATGCAAAAGGTGCCCTTTCGCACTGTCATATGTGATGGTTGACCATGTCAAACGTATCGTTTCGCACTGTCATATGCCATATATCACAAACGCTAACAAACCTTTCAATCGTGAACATCGGTTAAAATTATTTACAACCTTTAAGCCTATTGATTAACAACTTCATGGATTTTAAGTTTTCAGCGTGCCAAACTAAAAAATCAATAAAAAGTTCCAGTCCCCTTTATCGTTCCCGTTTTTTATTATGAAATATTTTGACAAAATGAAAAAAAACAAGTCTTTTTATGTTAGTGAGGATTCACATAAATACAAAAAATGATTCTAAAAAGAGTAATTTAGGCCTACCGAGACAAACTCTTTCAACTGCCAATATCCATGATGTTCATCACGAGATATTCCATCATCAAACCGCGGATAAATAAATATGTTCGACGAAATAAATCTATTGAACTTTAATGAAAATGTATTCTCCCACTCAAGTTCGGCCTTTTTGAAAGTTGTAAATCCATATAACCGACTCTTCCACATTACATTATCAGAAAATTTCCAAGTAAGTTCTGCAGTAAATTGAGATCCAATGTCATGTAGCACATGACGACCTTCTTTTAGTCCGTATCGCACAGCCAAAGGCAAAAGTCGCACATAACGAAAATTATATGCAATAGGTGCAAGATGAATATTGCCAGTTAAACGTTTATTCAGTGCTTCAACTGAGTAATCCATACCAAGTGAAACATTTACATTCAACGGAGAAATAAAATCTGAATAAACAGTTGCATCATTGCTTTTATATCCTTTATAGAACTGGGTATTAGCAACCATTTGTAGGGTATAATACCATTTTTTTGATGCTTGAAGACCCAGTTTACTAGTATATCTAATAAGATCTTCTGAAGTTTTAAACGAATGCAGACTGTCACTCTTTGATGTTATAAAACCAATCTTAAGTTCTAACTTGTTATCCCATTTTACTTTTTGTTTGTTGTTATAGTTAGCTTCAAAAGTAATACTACCTAATGCAGAATAATTACTTTCTCCGCCTTTATACCAATTTCCAGAAATGTAATTTTGTAAAAATTGTAAATAAAATTCGCCAGAATACTTCCAAAAGTTAGGCTTGCTAACTACAGGAGAATAAACAATAATATCTGGCTCTATAGGAGCAGGAGACATGGTTTCTGCCATATCAACTTGCTGACTTGCAGGTTCCTCATAACTCGTTTTAATTTTATTTTCATCAAGAAGCCTCTTTGCTGTAGCAGAAACTACATCAAAATGATTTATGTAAAGATTGAAAAGATTAGCTCTGTCAAATTTATCTGATGCAGATTTGGCATTTAGGCTGAAACTATCACTTATATCAGACTCATGAAAAATAAATGGTGAAAAATATGCAAATAATTCTGGTGATAAACCTTCATATTTTGGAATTCTTTTTTTAGGAGAAAAACATTTTAACTTTAACGTATCTATTTTTCTATCGTACAAATTAACTTTATCTATTATGAGAAGCGAAATAGAGTCATTATTTGTCTCTGATCTCTTTAGATTTTGCTGGGCATACAATGTTGGAACACAAATGATAAAAAGAATTGAAGCTATAATGTAAAAACGTAAATTCATACCAAATTATAATACTACTTGATTTATAAAACTGAAATAATCACTTTAACGAGAAATATCATATCTACAAAATGTCTGGCAAAATTAAGAAAAAGAATAGAAAAACATAGTTAATCACAAAAAAATGTATTTTATTTGATTCAATTCAATTAAACATTTGTTATTTTCCTAAAAATAATGTACTTTTGCACATTCTTAATTAACTGATAAATATAAAAATTAAAAACATCATATTGTGGCAGAAACAAAGTATATTTTCGTTACAGGTGGAGTTGTTTCATCACTAGGAAAAGGCATTATCTCGTCTTCAATAGGTAAATTACTCCAAGCAAGGGGATACAATATCACCATACAAAAGTTTGACCCGTATATTAACATCGACCCAGGTACGCTCAATCCTTACGAGCATGGGGAGTGCTATGTCACTGTAGATGGAATGGAAACAGACCTTGATCTTGGACACTATGAGCGATTTACTGGTATACAAACAACAAAAGCAAACTCGCTGACTACAGGACGTATATACAAGGCTGTTATAGACAAAGAACGCCGTGGAGACTATCTTGGTAAAACCATTCAGGTCATTCCTCATATAACAGATGAAATTAAACGTAGAGTAAAATTACTTGGCAAACAATCAAACTTTGATTTTGTCATAACTGAGATAGGAGGCACTGTCGGAGACATTGAATCCACACCATTTCTTGAAGCAATCAGACAGTTGAAATGGGAATTAGGAAGCAACGCATTATGTGTTCACCTAACTTATGTTCCATATCTGAAAGCTGCTGAAGAATTGAAAACAAAGCCAACACAGCATAGTGTCAAGGAGTTGCAAAGCATTGGTATCCAGCCTGACATACTTGTGTTACGTACCGAGAAGCATCTGTCTGACAACATTCGTAGAAAAGTTGCTGCATTTTGTAATGTAGATTTTGACTGTGTTGTTCAAAGTGAAGACCTTCCTTCTATTTATGATGTTCCAGTAAACATGCAGGGACAAGGACTAGACGTTGCGATTTTGCGCAAAATGGGCGAACCTATTGGAGAGACTCCACAATTAGGCCCTTGGCGTACATTCCTTGACAAACTTAAAAAAGCTAAGGATGTTGTAAAAATAGGTCTGGTTGGAAAGTATGATTTGCAAGATGCATATAAAAGTATAAGGGAAAGTCTATCACAAGCAGCTACATATAATGATCATAAGGTTGAGATGACATTTATTAATTCCGAGAAGGTAACAAAGGAAAATGTGGCAGAAATGCTTGCGAATCAAGATGGTATAATGATTTGTCCAGGATTTGGGCAAAGAGGTATAGAGGGAAAAATCATAGCAACCCAATATACACGCGAGAATGACATCCCAACATTTGGAATTTGTTTAGGTATGCAAATGATGGTTATAGAATTCGCTCGCAATGTTTTAGGATATAAGGATGCAAATTCAAGAGAAATGGACGCTACGACAAACCATAATGTAATTGACATTATGGAAGAACAAAAAAACATAACAAATATGGGTGGTACTATGAGACTTGGAGCTTATGAATGTATCTTGGACAAGAACTCTAAAGTTTATAGCATATACAAGTCTGAGCTAATAAAAGAACGTCACCGTCATCGCTATGAGTTTAATAATGAGTTCGAAAGCGAATTTGTAAATAACGGCATGCGCTGTGTAGGCAAAAATCCAGAAAGTGACTTAGTTGAAATTGTAGAAATACCGAATCTCAAATGGTATATTGGAACACAATTCCATCCAGAATATCAATCTACAGTATTAAAACCTCACCCACTCTTCCTAGATTTCATAAAAACAGCAATAGCCAATAAAAAAAACTAGATATAAAACAAAGTATTACCATTAATAATTAAGAAATTAAAAACATGGATAAGAATACAATAATAGGTTTCATTCTTATTGCAGCTGTGCTTATCGGTTTTAGCATATACAACAAGCCTTCAGAGGAAGAAATAAAAGCACAAGAAGAATTGATTGCTAAACAAGAAACTGAACAAAAAAAAGCAGCTGAACAACAGAAACTTATAGAGCAACAACAGAAAGAAAAACAAAAAACAGCAATTGAAGATACAACAGTATTATTCCATTCTGCATATTCTGGAGAGAAACAAAATATAATTCTCAAAAATAAGTTTGTTGAACTTACATTGTCAACAAAAGGCGGAGTTGTAGAAAAAGCTGTAATAAAAGGATATAAAAACATAGAAGGCAAGAAAGATGTAACTCTTTTTGATGAGAAAGACCAACATCTCTCATTTAAAATTGATGGAAAAGAGCAAAACATCAATACTGCAGATTTGTTTTTTACCCCAACTGAACAAACTGATTCTACAGTTACAATGGTTGCTCAAGCTGGTTTTGGGAAGCAACTTTCAATGAAATATGTACTAGGCAAAGACTATCTGCTACACTTCTCAATGCAAGTAGATGGTATGGAGAATGATTTTTCTTCTAAAACAAATACCTTAAATATAGAATGGGAGCAAAAAACACGCCAACAAGAAAAAGGGTTCAACTTTGAAAATCGATATGCAACACTTACATATAAAGAGAAAGGTAGCGGCACAGATTACCTGAGCGAAACAAAGGAAATACTAAATGAAAAAATAGAGAAGTCACTTGACTGGGTTGCTTTCAAAAATCAATTTTTCAGTTCTTTAATGATTTCTAAAGATGATTTTGCAAACAATTCGAATCTATCAAGCATACCACAAGAAAAGGGATCAGGATACCTGAAACTGTATAAAGCACAACTTACGACTTTTTTTGATCCAAAAGGCAATACTCCTACCGAACTTGAATTCTATTATGGTCCAAATGACTTCAGACTTCTGCAAAGTGTTGAAAAGCAAAGTAAATTTGACAAAGAACTTAAAATGGAACGCTTAGTCTATCTAGGATGGCCTTTGTTCCGTATTATTAACAGATGGTTTACCTTGTATGTATTTGACGGACTTACAAGTTTAGGTTTCAATATGGGAATTGTTTTAATACTCATAACATTGCTTCTTAAAGCGATAACTTTCCCATTGGTAAAGAAAAGTTATATGTCTTCTGCAAAGATGAGAGTATTAAAACCAAAATTAGATGAAGCTACAAAGCAATATGACAAGCCTGAAGATCAAATGATGAAGCAACAGGCAATGATGCAGATGTATTCACAATATGGTGTAAGTCCTTTAAGTGGATGTATGCCAATGTTAATTCAAATGCCAATATGGATTGCCATGTTCAACTTTGTACCTAATGCTATTCAATTGCGTGGTGAAAGTTTCTTGTGGATAAAAGATCTCTCTACATATGATCCAATATTTGAATGGGGTAAAAATATCTGGCTAATTGGAGATCATCTATCACTTACATGTATCTTATTCTGTGCTGCAAACTTAGCCTATTCTTGGATAACGATGCGCCAACAACGTGATCAAATGATAGGTCAACAAGCAGAACAAATGAAGATGATGCAATGGATGATGTTCCTTATGCCACTAATGTTCTTCTTCATTTTTAATGATTATTCTGCTGGACTTAACTTCTACTATTTTGTGTCATTGTTCTTCAGTGCAGCAATTATGTGGACTCTGCGCAAGACTACAAATGACAAAAAGCTACTAGAGATTCTAGAAGCACGATATAAAGAAAATAAAAACAACCCAAAAAAGATGGGAGGTTTAGCTGCAAGACTTGAAGCGATGCAAAAACAGCAGCAAGAAATGCAGCGTAAACGTGAAGAATTGGAACGCAAAAAGAGAGGGCTATAAAATATTCTAAATAAATTATTCTAGAAAATCTAATATAATCTAAATATGTACAAGACGTTAATAATGGCTGCAGCATTTACTTTTGCAAGCAGCACTATGAATGCTCAAACCGTGAACATTGGAAAAAACAACATCAAGCTCACAAGCGACCAGCTCACACCTGAAGCTTTATGGGCTATGGGGCGTATCGGTTCAACAGAAGCCTCCCCAGATGGAAAGAAAGTTGTCTATACTGTTGCTTACTACAGTGTTAAAGAAAACAAAGGACACCATGTCATCTATGTTATGGATGCTGACGGTAAAAACAACAAGAAACTGACAACTAGTGAGAAAAATGAAACCGATCCTGTATGGATTGATGGTGGAAGACGCATTGCTTTCCTTACCAATGGACAACTATGGTCAATGGATGCTGACGGTAACAACAGAAAGCAATTAACACACGATGCAAAAGATATTGAAGGATTTAAATTTTCACCTGATGGGAAGAAGGTAATCCTTATAAAATCTTTGCCTTTCCATGAAATTATAAAGGAAAATCCATCAGATCTTCCAAAGGCTACAGGACGCAGAGTAACTGATTTGGCATATCGCCATTGGGATCACTACGTTGAAAGCATACAACACCCTTATGTAGCAAATGTAACAGAGAATGGTATTGACGAAGGCAATGATATACTTGAAGGCGAACCATACGAGTGTCCTATGGAGCCATTTGGCGGAATAGAACAATTAGATTGGAGTAAAGATTCTAAACAAATTGCTTATACATGCCGTAAGAAGACAGGTCGTGACTACGCGATTTCTACAGATTCTGACATTTATCTCTACGACTTAACAAATAAAAAGACTATCAATCTTTGTAAACCTGCGGATTATGTTGCTCCCAAAGTAGATCCTTCTAAAACATTGCGTGACCAAGCTGTTAATGCACCTGAAAATTTAAAGAATAACCCTGGATATGACCAAAACCCACAATTCTCACCTGATGGAAAATATGTAGCATGGTTAAGCATGTCTCGTGATGGGTATGAAGCAGACCGTCAACGCCTTTGTGTATACAACCTAGCTACTGGTGAGAAAAACTATGTTACTGAGAAATTTGATTCAAATGTTGATGATTTCTGTTGGAATAGTGACTCAAAGACTATTTATTTCATAGGATGCTGGCATGCTTGTGTAAATTTATATCAGACAAATCTCAAAGGTGAGCATAAACAACTAACAGATGACTGGATGGATTTTGGTTCTGTTCAACTTATGAACAATGGCAAACAACTTCTTATGAAACGCCACAGTATGTCTCAAGGTGATGAGATTTATGCTGTAACTCCATCAAAAGATATTAAAAAGACGAAAGTTGAACAGATTACATTTGAGAACAAACACATCTACGATCAATTGGAATTTGGAAAGATACAAGAACGTTGGGTAACAACAACTGACGGAAAGAAAGAACAAGTGTGGATCATTCTACCTCCACATTTTGATCCTAACAAAAAATATCCTACCCTGCTATATTGTGAAGGTGGTCCACAAAGTCCTGTGTCACAATTCTGGAGTTATCGTTGGAACTTCCAAATTATGGCTGCACATGGATATGTAATTGTTGCTCCAAACCGTCGAGGACTACCTGGATATGGTCAGGCTTGGAATGAGGCTATATCTAGTGATTGGACGGGTCAGTGTATGCGTGACTATCTTTCTGCCATCGATGACGCTGTAGAAAACCTGCCTTTTGTTGACAAAGATCGTCTAGGTGCCGTTGGTGCAAGTTTCGGAGGATTCTCTGTTTATTATCTTGCTGGACACCACGACAAACGATTTAAATGCTTCATTGCCCATGATGGTGCATTTAATCTCGAATCAATGTATACTGATACAGAAGAAGTTTGGTTCTCTAACTGGGAATATGACGATGCATATTGGAATAAAGACCTGACTGCTGCAGCAAAACGTACATATGAAAACTCTCCACACAAGTTTGTTGACAAATGGGATACCCCAATACTCTGCATTCATGGAGAAATGGACTATAGAATAAATGGAAATCAAGGTATGGGAGCATTCAATGCTGCACGTCTTAAAGGTATTGAAGCTGAGTTACTCATTTTCCCAGATGAAAACCATTGGGTTCTAAAACCACAAAATGGAATTCTCTGGCAACGCACATTCTTTAATTGGTTAGATCGCTGGTTGAAGAAATAATAGAATAAAAGAAAAAATAAATGACAAATAATAATACTAGTATGACACAAATTCAAAAAACTTTGAGAGATTCTGCCGCAATGCGCTGGACCGCTCTGCTGCTTTTGGCTTTAGCCATGTTTTGCAGCTACATTTTCATGGACATCCTCTCACCTATCAAGGATTTAATGCAAACAACAAGAGGTTGGGACTCTGATGCATTTGGCACAATGCAAGGTGCTGAAGTTTTCCTTAATGTATTCGTATTTTTCCTCATCTTTGCTGGTATTATACTTGACAAGATGGGTGTTCGTTTCACCGCAGTTCTCTCTGGAGCTGTAATGCTTGTTGGTGCAATTATTAAGTGGTATGCTGTAAGTGATGCATTTATTGGAAGTGGTCTCGAAACATGGTTTACAAACAACCTTAACTATATTCCTGGTTTCGATGAATTAGGAGTTTCTCCATTTTACCTTGGAATGCCAGCATCTGCTAAGGTTGCTGCTATCGGTTTCATGATTTTTGGTTGCGGATGCGAAATGGCTGGCATTACGGTAAGTCGTGGTATCGTCAAATGGTTCAAAGGTCGTGAAATGGCTCTAGCTATGGGTTCAGAAATGGCTCTAGCACGTCTAGGAGTTGCAACTTGTATGATTTTCTCACCATTCTTTGCAAAACTTGGCGGAGTTATAAGTGTTAGTCGTTCTGTTGCTTTCGGAGTTGTAATACTTATGATAGCACTCATTATGTTTATTGTCTATTTCTTTATGGACAAAAAACTTGATTCACAGACAGGCGAAGCTGAAGAAAAAGACGATCCTTTCAAAATTAGCGACTTAGGTCAGATTCTTACAAGTTCTGGTTTCTGGCTTGTAGCACTCTTATGTGTTTTATATTATAGTGCTATTTTCCCATTCCAGAAATATGCAGTAAATATGCTTCAATGTAACCTTGAACTGCATGAACCAGCAGCAGACTCATTCTGGGCATCACCAAGTGTAACAATCGTTCAGTACATTATCATGCTTGTTGTTGCTGCTGCAGGTTTTGCAAGCAACTTCATGAAAGCTAAGAGCCGTCGCTTTGCATTCCTTGCAATTTCAATTATTGCACTTATTACATATTGCTATATGGGATACATGCGTCAGTCTGCTGAATCTATATTTGCAGTATTCCCACTGTTAGCCGTACTTATTACACCTATTTTAGGTAGTTATGTAGACCATAAAGGAAAAGCTGCATCAATGCTTGTTCTTGGTTCTATATTGCTTATTGCCTGCCATCTGACATTTGCTTTCGTTCTTCCTGCATTCAAGGGAAATGCTGTTGGTGGAATCATAATTGCATATCTAACAATTCTTGTTCTTGGCTCTAGCTTCTCACTTGTTCCTGCTTCATTATGGCCAAGTGTACCAAAACTGGTGGATGCAAAAATTATTGGCTCTGCATATGCACTTATCTTTTGGATTCAAAACATAGGTCTATGGTTGTTCCCACTACTTATTGGTAAAGTTCTTACATCTACAAATCCAGAAGGTACACCTGCTGACGAACTTAATTATACAGCTCCGCTAATTATGCTTGCATCGCTTGGAGTTGCAGCTTTAATTCTTGGTCTAATTCTTAAAGTTGTTGACAAAAAGAAGGGACTAGGTCTTGAAGAACCAAATATTAAAGAATAGGCATTCTAAGATGTTTAATTAAATTAAGATTTAAGATTTGGATTAAACTTTTCAAATCTTAAATCTTAATTTTTGAAACACATAAAACAAACTAAGAATTATATCTTAATATTTTATAGTATATTTATTGTATACTAAAAAATATATTATAAAATTAGACCATATTTATATGTCAGATAAAGTCCGCACAATTCTTTCCGAATCTCCAGCAATGCGCTGGACAGTTTTATTCATTGTTGCCTTCACCATGATGGTCGGCTACTTGATTAATGATATCATGTCACCTTTAGAAAGCATACTTTGTCTACCTGTAGAACAAGGAGGTCTCGGTTGGGACAGCAGTGACTATGGTTTCTTTTCTGGAGCAGGAAGTATTATGAATGTGTATCTACTGATGCTATTTTTCAGCGGTTTGATTCTTGACAAAATGGGTACGCGTTTCACAGGATTATTAGCTTGCAGTCTAATGATTAGTGGAGTCCTAATAAAACTTTATGCAATTACTACACATTTTGATACAACCTCAATTTATATACCAATTTATAACCATAACATTCCACAATCTGCAGCATATGCCAGTCTAGGTTTCTCACTTTTTGGTGTTGGATATGAAATGTGTGGTATAACAGTAAGCAAAGCAATGGTGCGCTGGTTTACAGGACACGAACTTGCAATGGCTATGGGAATTCAGTTAGCAATGGCCAGACTAGGTACTGCTGCCGCACTAAGCATTAGCGCACCGCTAGCCCGCCATTTAACCTTATCTGCACCGCTGACTGCTGGTTTATTACTTCTTATAATAAGTATAATTGCATGGTTTGTCTACTGTGTTATTGACCGTCGTTTAGACTACCAAACAAAAGGTCAAATAACAATAGAAGATGAGGATGAGAAATTTCATTTTAGTGATTTAGGAACAACATTGAAGAATCCAGGATTCTGGATAATAACACTTTTTTGCGTGCTTTTCTATTCTGCACTAAATCCATTTCTAAAATTTGCTACAAGGCTAATGGAAATAAAATACAGCATACCATCAGACATTGCTGGTATGTTTACTTCTATAGCTCCATTTGCAACAATCATTTTAACACCTCTTTTTGGAAGAATATATGATAAATATGGAAGGGGTGTAAGCATAATTATTTTAGGAACGGGCATATTGTCAATTGCTCATTTAGGTTTCTCACTTCCAGTGCATAGTAGCTCAATAGCAATTGGATTGATTCTGCTTTTCAGTATTGGCTATTCTTTAACACCAGCCGCATTATGGCCTTGTATTCCAAAGATAATACCATTACGCTGTCTTGGCACCGCTTATGCCATGATTTTTTTCATCCAGAATTTTGGGCGTTCAATTATTCCAATGTTTGTTGGTCGCGCAAATGAAACCGACCCTTCATATACAACCTCAATGATTATATTTGCTAGTACTGCATTTGCTGCAATGTGCGTTGCTATGATAATGCTGGTTGTAGATAAGAAAAAAGGATATGGATTACAAAAACCTAATATAAGATGAATGCTATAATTCTAATATTCTTTATTAATAATATCTAATTCTTTTTCTAGCATTGTTCCAAACAAATCCTTGTCATATTTAGTAAATAGCGCAGTAACAAGTGTTATATATTCTGGCAAATTATTGTCAATACTCCATTTTAATTCAATACCTAACAACTCAGATGTTGTTTTGCCAACATCAAACCCTACAGATTCTATTGAATGACGAACTTCATTAGGGTGTCTACATAAAAGTCCGCTAAGACGCGCACAAGGTTCAGGACTACAAATACGACATGGCCCAACAAGAAATGACACTGTTTCAGGAAATTCAAACAACACTTTTTCATGAACACGTTTTAATTTATCAATAGCAATATACATAGCTTGATTCGATAACTTGTCTCGCTCCTCTATAGATTTTGGTTGCCGACATTCATCAAACTTAACTTTTGTTCCTATTATATAAACATGCTCGTATCCTTCTATATATTTATCAGTATTAAAATTAAATGGAGGACACGCCCAAGTTTTACCATACCTTGAGCATTGCTTACATAGTTTTATAAAGCGGGCAGAGTCTCTATAGTTTTTTATATAATCTTTGGCGGATATATATGCTATTTTATTTGATAAACTTATATTCACCTTCTCAAATAATTCAATTAGTTAAATTTAAAATTTATTTTCGTATTGATAATAGTTTTCTACATAATTTACGAAAGCCTGGTTACATAGTTTAGCACCACCAAAAGTAGGATAATTACCTGTAAAATACCAATCTCCTTTATGGTTTGGAATTGCCTCGTGCAATCCTTCTATAGACTGATATACAATCTCAATTGGAGTAGTTACATTTTTTGGTCTTAGCATCTCGACTATCTTATTATTGATTTCCTTGACCTCAAATGGCTCATAAATTGTGCGTACATGATTCTTCATTTCATTTTTTTGATTTTGCAGTTCAAATATACATTTATGATAGACCTCTTCTATCAAACTGTGCATTCCCCTTTCCTTTATTAACTCTATTGTAGCTCTAAAAGCACAGAACTCCTCAAGCCTAGCCATGTCTATACCATAATAATCTGGATACCGTATTTGAGGAGCACTACTTACAATAACTATTTTCTTAGGATGCATTCTGTCAAGAATTCTTATAATACTTTCTTTAAGTGTAGTGCCACGAACAATACTATCATCAATTATAACTAAATTATCTACATTAGAGCGAATGGAATCATATGTTATATCATAAACATGTGAAGCCAAATCATTGCGAGAATTACCTTCAGTTATAAATGTTCTGAGTTTAATATCTTTCCACGCAACTTTTTCTGCTCTCACATGGAAGCGTAAAATATTTTCGAGTTCTTGCTGAGTCGGAATATGATTGAGTGACCGTATCTGCTTAATTTTCTCATGCATAATATGATTCTTAAAACCGCCAACAAGACCATAGAAAGCAACTTCTGCAGTATTTGGTATAAATGAAAAAACAGTATTTTCTGTATCATAATTTATTGCTTTTGCTACTGGCTCAACAAGTTGCTCCCCTAATTTTTTCCTCTCTTTATATATTTCGCAATCACTACCTCTACTAAAATAAATTCTTTCAAATGAGCAAGCATAGTCGCCTCGTCGTTCAACAATACTTTCTACTGAAGTTCCACAATGTTTATTTACAAACAATGCTTTTCCTGGTCCAAGTTCTTTAACATCATCACACTTGAGGTCAAACGTTGTTTGCAACACAGGACGTTCACTCGCCAAAGCAACAATTTCATCATCTATATAATAAAATGCAGGGCGAATACCCCAAGGATCTCGCATCGCAAACATTTCGCCACTACCGGTTATTCCACAAACAACATATCCACCATCAAAATTTACCATAGAAGTCTTTAAAACATTAGACATCTTAACATTATCCTCTATGTATTCGGTAATATATTGATCCTTTAAACCTAGCTGCCTGGCTTTAACAAAATTACGCTCAACTTCTCGGTCAAGTCTATGTCCTATCAGCTCTAACATAATGTAACTGTCAGTATAAACCCGTGGACATTGCCCCTGTTTTGTCAATATTTTAAATATTTCATCAATATTTGTCATATTAAAATTGCCACAAAGACATAGATTTTTAGCTTTCCAGTTATTACGACGCAAGAATGGATGAACATATTTCAGACCGCTTTTCCCTGTTGTAGAATATCTTAAATGTCCCAAATACAATTCTCCTGCAAAAGGGAGATTTTCTCTTGCAAATGCGGCATCTTTTATTTTATTATCATCGAAACTTAATAAGTTATTATGAACTCTACTAAATATTTCGGTAATAGCATCCTTACCTTCAGCTTTCTCCCGAAACATATATTCACGACCAGGTTCCGTATAGGATTTAACACAAGCAATACCAGCACCTTCCTGTCCACGATTATGCTGCTTTTCTAGCATAAGATATAGTTTATTTAGACCATACATCCATGTACCATACTTATGCTGGTAATACTCTAATGGTTTAAGCAATCTAATCATTGCAACACCACATTCATGTTTTAATTGTTCCATAGCTTCTAATAGATAAGTTTACACAAACATAAATATTTTATATTATCTGTAGTTATTCAACTGTTACAGACTTTGCCAAATTGCGTGGTTGGTCAACATCTTTACCTTTACAAACTGCAACATGATAAGCTAAAAGCTGGAGCGGTATAGTTGTAATTAGTGGTTCTAAACATTCTAAGGTGGAAGGAAGTTCAAGGACATAATCTGCAATTCTGCTAATGACATTGTCACCCTCTGTAACCAAAGCTATTACTTTTCCTTGCCGAGCCTTAATTTCCTGTATATTACTCAGAACCTTTTCATACATATCATTTTTTGTTGCAACAACTACGACGGGCATATCACTATCAATCAAAGCAATAGGACCATGCTTCATTTCTGCTGCAGGATAGCCTTCTGCGTGTATATAACTAATTTCTTTAAGCTTAAGAGCACCTTCAAGAGCAACAGGATAACTAAAACCACGACCAAGATACAAGAAATTATGAGCATATGTAAACACCTTACTTAAATCTGCTATCTGCTTATTAAGTTCCAGAACTTTTCGCATCAATGTTGGTATATTACTTAACTCTTTAACAGTATCAGCATATATATCGTTTTTTATCGTACCTTTCTCTTTTGCCAAAGCAAGTGCTAACATTGTTAAAACAGTAACCTGTCCTGTAAAAGCTTTTGTGGAAGCCACACCTATCTCAGGACCTACATGTATGTAAGAACCTGTATCTGTAGCTCTTGGTATACTGGAACCAATAGCATTACATATACCATATATAAATGCCCCATTACTCTTTGCCAACTCTACAGCAGCAAGAGTATCTGCTGTTTCTCCGCTCTGTGATATGGCAATTACTACATCTTTATTTGTTACAACTGGTTTTCTATACCTGAACTCTGATGCATACTCTACTTCAACTGGAATTCTGCAATAAGTTTCAATTAACTGCTTGCCAATAAGTCCAGCATGCCATGAAGTGCCACAAGCAACAATTACTATTCTTTCTGCGCTCAATAACTGTTGTTTATAGTCTATCACTGCACTCAACGTTACATTATCTGCTTTTATATTCACTCGTCCTCGCATGCAGTTTGTCAAGCACTCTGGTTGTTCAAATATTTCCTTGAGCATGAAGTGAGGATAGCCACCTTTTTCTATTTGACCTAGATTCAGTTCAACAGTTTTCACCTCAGGATTTAGTTTTACATTATGCATACTCACAACTTCAATTTGCTTTCCCAACTGTAAAACTGCTATATTTCCATCATCAAGATATACAACTTTATCCGTATACTCAACTATCGGTGTAGCATCTGATCCTAGAAAGAACTCATCATCACCAATGCCTACAACCAATGGACTTTGCTTACGAGCCGCAATTATTTGATTAGGATTTTTCTTATCAAGCACAGCAATTGCATATGCTCCAATAACCTCATGCAATGCCAACTGAATTGCCGACAACAAATCAAGACTCTTACGGTTCATAATATATTCAATTAATTGAACCAATACCTCTGTATCTGTATCAGACCTAAAATGCATACCTTTATCTTGCAGTTTAATCTTTATGTCTGCATAGTTCTCGATTATGCCATTATGGATTATCACCAGATTTTTAGATTCAGAATAATGTGGATGGGCATTTTGTGATGAAGGTTCACCATGTGTAGCCCATCGAGTATGAGCTATTCCGACAGTTCCAGTAACATCCTTTTCACTGCAGAAAGTCTCCAAGTCAGAAACTTTACCTTTAGATTTATATACATTTAAACTACCTGTATTATTTACCAATGCGACCCCTGCGCTATCATAACCTCTATACTCTAATCTTTTAAGTCCTTTAATAAGTATCGGAAATGCTTGTTTCTTTCCAAGATATCCTACTATTCCACACATAAAAATATAACCTTATAAAAGAAATTCTATAAAAAAATGAAAGATTAAAAATTATGGAAACCTAAATTTTTAATCTTTCAAATATTTGTTTTTATCTTAATATGTTAACTACTAGTGACGATAACGAAGTAACTATACCAATAACCGAGAACCATATCGTCGTCGATGAACCTATTACCGAGTTACCAGCAGCAACCTTATTCGGCTTCACATATATAATGTCATTCTGCTGTACATAGTAATATGGCGAATTAATAACATTTGCATCATTCATATTTAGATGGACATGATGACGACGACCATCAGCATCAGTTCTTATCAACAAGACATCGTTTCTAACACCATATTGTCCCATATCACCAGCTTCTGCAAGTGCTTCCAATATATTCATTTTTTCACTTGTTACACTTACATTCATTGGTCTTTTTACTTCGCCCATAACAGTGACATGATAACTTGACATCCTTACGGTAACAATTGGTTTCTCACTTTCAGACATATATGGTATAATCTTATCGTGAATAACATTTTGACATTCTTCTTTTGTCAAGCCCTGAACATGTATTTTTCCGACAATTGGAAAATTAATGTTTCCATCATTATCAACAAGATATCCTTGAAGAGACCCCGCCGTAGAACTAAGCTGTCCACCTGCATTCAATGTATTTGAAACAGAGAGGTTAAATGGGGTTGCTGCAACTGGGTCTGTAGTACTAACAGTGATAGTCAACATATCCTTTGGCATGATGCGGGACTCATGTAAAACACCAGGATAATTGTTCCAATTGATAGAATCAATGTTTTCAAAATAAGAATAATGTTTAGCTGTGCCACAGCTGTCTAAAAGTGCAATTAGCACTAATGACAATAAAGGTAAAAATACTTTCTTCATGATAATGTAAATGAATAAACTTCGGCAAAGGTACGCCTATTTTTTTTATTTTACAAACTTATGAATAAAATAATTTGCCGATATAAAAAAAAAACTCTATTTTTGCATTGACAAACTTTAGTTAACAAGAAATAAGGAGAGTAATATTGTGAATTGTGTAACTAACATTGACCGAGAAGAACGTGTACTTATTATATATACTGGAGGTACAATTGGCATGGGATGCAATCCTAGAACTGGTGCACTAGAACCACTAGACTTCAATCATCTAAAAGACAACATGCCTGAATTTGCTTATCTGAAAACCGATGTTGATGTCTACCAGTTTGATCCTATTATTGACTCAAGTGATATGTCTCCGCAATATTGGGCAAAGATTGTTGATATAATTGCAGAAAAATACAATTCATATGATGGCTTCGTTGTTCTTCATGGAACAGATACAATGGCATACACAGCTTCAGCCTTATCATATATGCTTGAAAACCTTACAAAACCCGTTATTCTCACTGGATCACAGTTACCAATTGGCATGCTTAGGACTGATGGAAAAGAAAACCTAATGAGCAGCATTGAACTAGCAGCTGCTCATCACGATGATGGCACACCAATGGTTCCTGAAGTTTGCATTTATTTCAATGGTAAACTACTTAGAGGTAATCGTTCTACGAAAATGAATTCAGAAGGCTTTGATGCTTTCTGTTCTTTCAACTATCCTGCACTATGTGATGCAGGTATAAGTTTCGCATTTCATGAGCACAATATCTTGCAACCAGATTATAGCAAGCCACTAATTACTCACACAGAAATGGATGCCAATGTAATAGTATTCTCACTGTTTCCTGGAATCGGTGAAAATATAGTGCGTAGTGTCCTTGATGTACCGAATCTTCATGCTATTGTTATGCGCAGCTATGGCAGTGGAAATGCTCCGCAGCAAGCATGGCTGATAAACCTGTTGCGCGAGGCTTCTAATAAAGGTGTTGTAGTTGTCAACATTAGCCAATGCGTTGCTGGAGGCGTGGAAATGAGTAGATATGATACAGGCTACCAGTTAAAAGAAACAGGCATTGTAAGCGGATATGACAGTACCGTTGAAAGTGCAGTTACCAAATTAATGTATCTTCATGCCCGATATAATGACATTAACCTTGTCCGAAAATACATGAACCAGTCAATCTGTGGAGAAATAACTTTAATATAATAAGCATATAATAAAATATTCTTAAAAACAAAAACATTATGAATAATTTAAAAGGAACAAGAACAGAGAAAAATCTTTTAGAAGCATTTGCTGGTGAATCAATGGCTCGTAACAAATATACATATTGGGCTTCAAAAGCAAAGAAAGATGGATTTGAGCAGATTGCCTCAATTTTTGAGGAAACAGCAAACAACGAAAAAGAACATGCGAAGATGTGGTTCAAACTACTTGAAGGCGGTGCTGTTAAAGGAACAACAGACAACCTGAAAGCAGCAGCAGAGGGAGAAAATTTTGAATGGACCGACATGTATGAGCGTATGGCTAAAGAAGCTGAAGAAGAAGGATTTGCAGAAATTGCCGAAAAATTCCGTGCAGTAGCAGCTATTGAAAAGCACCACGAAGAACGCTATCGTAAGTTATTGAAGAATATCAACGACAAAATAGTCTTCTCACGTGATGGTGATTGCATCTGGAAATGCAGAAACTGCGGACACATTGTTGTCGGAAAATATGCTCCAGAGGTATGTCCAGTTTGCGATCATCCACAAAGTTATTTCGAACTTTGCGCAGAAAATTACTAAAACATTCCAAATATAGCTTACTATAAAAGAATAAAGCGGACTATTATACATAGCCCGCTTTTATTTTTATAAAATCAAGAAATAATTTTGACATCTACATAAGAACAAGAGATTGTTTGCACTTATTGCTAACAGTTATGAACTGCTATTTCTATTTATTTATCACAAAAAAACAAGCAACTTGAAGTTTCTAATACGTTTAGCAATCAAAGAAAACGCAGAATATTTAGTCTATTTTAATAGAAAAATTGCATAAAATGATGATTTTTGGAGAATAACTATTAATTTTGCACATTCGAAAAAAAACAAAAACAATATATCTATGTTGACATTAAAGCTCATAAATGAAGAAACCGAAAGAGTAATTCGCGGTTTAGAAAAAAAACACTTTAGCGGTGCAAGTGAAGCAATTTCACAAGTACAAGAAGTAGACAAAAAGCGCAGAAATGCACAACAACTACTTGACAAAACAAAACAAGAAGCAAAGCAACTGGCTGCAAAAATAGGTCAACTAATGAAAAACGGTCAGCGCGAAGAAGCTGAAACTGTTAAGCAACAAGTTTCTTTATTAAAACAGAAAGACAAAGAGTTACAAGATGAAATGACAAAGGCAGAAGAGGAATTAACTACTCTACTCTGTTCTATACCAAATATACCAAATGATGATGTGCCCGAAGGCAAGGATGCCTCATTCAATGTAGTAGTAAAAGAAGGTGGCAAGAAACCCGAACTCGGTAAAGAAGCCCTATGTCATTGGGATTTATGCAAAAAATACAATCTTATAGATTTTGATTTAGGTGTAAAGATAACCGGAGCTGGCTTCCCTTTATATATAGGAAAAATGGCTCGTCTGCAACGTGCACTTGAAGCATTCTTCCTTGAGGAAGCACGAAAAAGCGGTTATCTCGAAGTACAGCCCCCCTACGTTGTAAACACAGCATCAGGCTATGGCACAGGTCAGTTGCCCGATAAAGAAGGCCAAATGTATCATGCAACTGCAGACGACTTATACCTTATACCTACAGCCGAGGTTCCCGTAACAAATATTTTCCGTGACGTGATTCTAGACGAGAAAGAATTACCAATAAAACGCTGTGCTTATTCTGCATGCTTCCGTCGCGAAGCTGGCAGCTACGGCAAAGATGTTAGAGGATTAAATCGCCTGCATCAATTCGACAAAGTAGAGATTGTCAGAATTGATACCCCACAACATTCCTACGAGTCACTCCGTGAAATGCTAGACCATGTTGAGGGATTATTGCAGAAACTTGAATTGCCATATCATATTCTTAAACTTTGTGGTGGCGATATGAGCTTCACATCAGCAATCTGCTATGACTTTGAAGTATGGAGTGCAGCACAAGAACGCTGGCTTGAAGTAAGTTCAGTTTCAAATTTCGAAAGCTATCAGGCTAACCGACTTAAATGTCGTTATCGTAATGCAGATAAAAAAATAGAACTATGCCATACACTAAATGGATCTGCATTAGCCCTGCCACGAATAGTTGCTGCCATTATGGAAAACAATCAGACTCCAGAGGGAATACGCGTTCCTCGCTGCCTTGTTCCATATTGTGGTTTTGAAATTTTAGATGATAAAAACTTCTAACTAAAATGTCAGGAGTATATACTATTTTACTGCTCATACTAAGCAACATCTTCATGACACTTGCTTGGTATGGGCATCTTCGTTTGCAGCAGACTGGTGTCAGTTCCAACTGGCCTTTGATTGGGGTTATTGCATTTTCTTGGATTATTGCCTTCTTCGAGTATTGTTGTCAAGTTCCAGCTAACCGAATCGGATTTACTGGTAATGGAGGTCCCTTCTCACTTGTACAACTCAAGGTCATACAAGAAGCTGTCTCCTTATGTGTATTTGTAATTGTTGCCAAAATATTATTTACCGACCAATCTCTCCATTGGAACCACCTTCTAGCATTTGCATTAATCATTACAGCCGTCTATCTTGTATTTATGAAATAGCAACATAAGGTGTAAAAAAGGAAAAATCTACATATTTTTGTTCGTTTTCGACCAAAATATTTGCTCCATTAAAATATAAATATTAAATTTGCACACGCATTATATATTGTGCAAAAAATGAAAAATTAGAGGAGAAGCATAACATGTCAATTTCAAAAACAAGACAAAAACTAGTAGATGTTGCTCGACAATTATTTGCAAAAAACGGCTTAGAGAATACAACGATGAATGACATAGCCGTTGCATCAGGCAAAGGAAGACGAACACTTTACACCTATTTTAAGAACAAAGAAGATGTCTACTATGCTGTAATAGAAGCTGAATTAGTAAGATTGTCTGATAAGCTTGAAGAAGTGGCAGCAAAAAAAATGCGTCCTCAAGACAAAATCATTGAACTGATATATACTCACCTCAGCATGATAAAGGAAACTGTGGTGAGAAATGGAAATCTCCGTGCAGAGTTTTTCCGCAACATTTGGATGGTCGAAAGAGTAAGAAAACATTTTGATGAAGATGAACTTGAACTTTTCCGCAAAGTATATGCTGATGGTAAGGCTGACGGAGAGTTTGAAATAGACGATATAGAACTTGTTGCTGATATAACCCACTACTGCATAAAAGGACTTGAAGTGCCTTACATATATGGACGTCTTGGTCATGGATTGACTGAAGAAACAAGTCGTCCACTTGTAACTAAAGTAGTATATGGAGCATTGGGAAAGGGTTCTCTAAACAACAAGAATCAACAATAAACAGACCTAAATTATAAACAATACCATTATATAAAGCAATAAAATCAAAACCAATAAAAATATATAACTATGGGATTATTAACTGGTAAGACTGCCCTAATAACAGGTGCAGCACGCGGAATTGGTAAAGCAATCGCTATGAAATTTGCAGCAGAAGGTGCAAACATTGCATTTACCGACCTTGTTATTGACGAAAGTGGCAAAGAAACCGAAGCTGAGATAGCAGCCTTAGGCGTAAAAGCTAAAGGATATGCAAGCAATGCTGCTAACTTTGCTGAAACAGAAACCGTTGTAAATCAAATTAAAGAAGACTTCGGAAGCATTGATATTTTAGTAAATAATGCAGGAATAACAAAAGACGGTCTGATGATGAGAATGTCAGAAGCACAATGGGATGCTGTAATTGCAGTTAACCTTAAGTCTGCATTCAATTTCATCCATGCCTGCACCCCTATCATGATGCGTCAGCGAAGCGGTTCCATCATCAACATGTCTAGCGTCGTTGGTGTTCATGGCAATGCAGGACAGAGCAACTATGCAGCTTCAAAGGCTGGACTCATAGCCCTGGCAAAGAGCATCGGTCAAGAAGTAGGTAGCCGTGGCATCCGCGCTAATGCAATCGCTCCTGGATTCATTGACACAGCAATGACACAGGCTCTTCCAGAAGATATTCGTAAAGAATGGATTTCAAAGATTCCACTCCGCCGTGGTGGTACAGTCGAAGACATTGCAAATGTTGCAACATTCCTTGCTTCAGATATGTCTTCATACGTAACAGGTCAGGTCATCCAAGTTGATGGCGGTATGAACATGTAATTCATTTTCATTCATTATAAACGACAAAGGAGATGTTTCCATTTATATGGGCATCTCCTTTTTTATTATAGTTTTTCAAGCTTATTGCATCATCTTCCAGACCTCATTCTGTATCAAATCACTAAGATTAGTCACATTTTTCTTGTTAACACCAAAATTAAATAGATTAAGCACAGATCTGGAACTTGACTCAATAGTCACTTTACATTGTTCTACACCTGTAGCCACAACCTTTATCTTAACACTTTCACTCAGTGGCGACAAAAACAATCCTCTCCGAGCCTCAACAGTAAAGTGCACATCATTGTATCTTACATTACAAAATCGGGTACGAGAAAGGAAAACATGCTTAACACATGTATATGTACGTCTCGCATTACGAGGAAAATCAAGCGTTGTACTATTCATTTTTTATCTGCCCTAAATAAAATCCTTATCAAAACAAGGTTCAAAATCTCTTATAAAATTTGTATATTTGCATTTGGGACATGTTGAACCAAATATTGCACATATATTCCCATAACTTAGCATAACAAAGAATATTTGAAATAATAAGCTCAAGTATATTAGTCTGGATAATATTATTTTTTTGTACCTACAACAAAAACACCTATTTCTTCTCCAAGACTTTCATCGAATGACATGATTATTTGGATATTTCTATTTCCAAAAAACTGAATAACCTTATTAGTCAGAAAGCTTAGTTCAATATCACTTAACGCAAAGCGCTTTGATGTTGATACCTTAAGCACAGCTTGATCCATGTCCTTAACAACATCCATTGCTTCGTACTTTGAAACAAGGTCATCAAGGTATGTCAAACGTTCTGAAACATTGTAAGACCTTGTCTGAAACTCAATCCCCAATCTCTCCTTGCGCCAAAGGAAACTGAGGTCATCTCGTGTAATGCCAGTCGAGCTTTGAGCGTCAAGAAGGCGCTGAATTGTATTTTCGCACCTGTCAAGATTAGACAATTCCTCCAATCGTAGCTTCAACCTATTATCGCGCATACGCTTCGACCTATTGCAATGATGTTTTCGCCATTCAATATAATTCCAGTCATCTTCTGGAAGACTAAAACTATTATCCCCATAAGTTTGATGTTCCTTTATAGAATTAAGAATTCTTTGCCTGATGGCTTTATTTGCCAATAGCATATAACGCTTGTGTTCTATTTCACGTGCTTTCCTTCCATATTTATTATCATGGTATTCATCATTACGAAAACTTCTAAAGGTTGATTGGATTTCTTCACAACTGAATCCGTAATAGGTGAGATGCCATAACAACTTGAAAGCAAGTTCTTCGCTAGAGACCTCAATGCCTTCTTCTAATACAATATTTCCATCAATGTATGTTGACCAGAAGTTACCTTCTATTTGACTTGCGTTGATATACTTTTTTCCATCGTAATCCTCACAAAGTGATACATAGATGTCATAACATCCTTTTTCTTTTGGCTTTATATGAAGCAGAATGTCATATGCTTGCTTATAAAGGCATACGGTATTAGGTTGACCGCTTTGTTTTATATATGGGACAAGACTATCAAATGATACAAATTGGAAAAGTTGTCTTAAAGTCACTGTTATAATATATGTATTATAATTTAATTAAGTATTTTTTTCTTTTAAACTAGATGGATATACATTTTGACCGAATGTTTCCTTCATTTTATCCAATGACGAGTCGTCAACGTCACTCAATTGTTGATGTTATGAAAACTCTAGTTCTTTGGACGATACAAGTGAAATCTCTCACCAGGATAGAACCAACGCTTATACACATTGGACACTGGAGTTACGTCAGGTTTTACATAATGTACATTTGTGATTCTTGCAATGTTATATTTAGGGTAATACCCAAATAACCTGCCATTCTCACCTTTCAATATAAAAACAGTATTACCATTAAGGACATTTCTCATCTCATCATCAACAAACCTATTTTCAAGTATCGTTTCAAATGTTACTCGTAAAAGATTTGCAAGTACCTCTGCTTTTTCGGGGAATATTGCTTCTGTCCTCATGAATTGGTCATCACTCATATAATAACCAATAAATCTCATTTTAACATGAATGTCAATTTCCTTTTCTTGATACATTTGTTTATTGTCATACATACGATTAATCATCCCCTCCTAAGAACTATTTTAATGATATCCAATGTTTTTTCTTCCCAGCGGATGTATGCGCTGCTGCAATGCAAAGATAACCAAAATCGGATATTGCTCCCAATTTTTTTTGATAATATATGAATATGATGCAAAAAGGTGCTGATTTCGTAAAATATTACGGGAATAACAAAGAAGAGGTATTTACAGAGAAGTTATGTAAGTACAATGTGAGATGAAGCTTCTATGTTACCCGACTATACTCCATTCCTGTAGCCACAACCTTGACTTTCACCCTTTCCGTCATTGGGGATATACCCCCACGAAAAGCCTCTAATACAAAGTGCGTATCATCACACTTGATGATACTAAACCTTGTGCAAGTCTTAAATACATGCTTCCAGCGCAATATACCCGACGAGCATTACGAGGAGAATCAAGCGTTGATGTCTGCATTAGCCTAAATAATCGCCAATTCCTCCCAAAAGACAGTATTCGCCTTCTGTATTCTTCTCATATAGCACCAATTTGTTACGTAAGGCAGAATTTAATTCGGCTATAAGATTCTCAGAGAATCTTTGCCTTCCATAATGGCGAAGCACATCAGCCTCATCAATAAGTACCTGATGTCCCTCATACGTTTCCGCATAAAGACAAGTCATACGAATATCATGAAAATCATGACTATGCTGGTATACCTGATTCCCGACATACCATTCTGAACGCTTTATTTGTTTTACTTTACCTTTCATCTTATAAACTATATTTTTTCATATTCGACATCATCAATAATATTTAGATGTTGAAGACATTTACTTAACTAAATCAATAAATACCAATAATTAGGGAATATATATTTATGATGCACTTTTAAAGTCGCATTCATTAAATATTTTTTCCATGCTTATAATTTGATTTTTACACGTTTTAGATATACTTTTCGTCTCTTTGGCTGTTTTAATAAGCATATCATTTGTTATAGTCAAAGCTTCATCGCTATTTTTTTCAATTAAAGCCAAAAAAGCATTCTCTACAGTTTCATTAACAACAGATTCGATATCTGCCCCATTAAAGCCTTCAGTATTTTTAGCTAGTGTTTCAGTATCAACATATAAAGAAATTTTATCCTTTTTATTTATTCGTTCTAAATGCACCTCGAATATTGCTTTTCGCTCAGATTTATCTGGAAGATTTACGCAAAAAATTTCATCAAAGCGTCCCTTTCTTTTTAGTTCAGGAGGAAGTTTCTCTGCATTGTTGGCAGTTGCAATAACATAAACACTACTGGTCTTATCTTGTAACCAACCAAGTAAATACCCAAACATTCTAGTAACAATTTCGCTATTATCACCTCCTACACCAGAAAATGCTTTTTCAACTTCGTCAATCCATAAAACACATGGAGCTGCCGCTTCTGCAATTTTAATAGCTTTACGCAAGTTACCTTCACTCTCACCAACATATTTACCCATCATGCTACCCATATCTAGTTTTAATAATGGTGCAACAAACTCTGCAGCCGCAGCTTTAGCACATAGAGATTTTCCACAACCAGGCATACCAACGATAAACACTCCTTTAGGAACGCGAACGGCATATTCTTGTGCACGTGTCATATGCTTCATTACCTTAGCTTTATTCTCTAAATATTCTTTAAGAATAGTCATACCACCTATGTCACTGATTTTAACATTACTATCAACTAATTCTAAAAGACCTGAATTTTTAACCATCTGCTTCTTTTGTTGATTTATTAAATCACGATCACTTGCTGTTAGATTTCCATTTTTACTCATAGCCATATCAAGTGTACGATCTATTTCGAAAGCAGTCATTCCTCGCAAT
Source organism: Prevotella sp. (assembly GCA_017627765.1). Lineage (GTDB taxonomy): Bacteria > Bacteroidota > Bacteroidia > Bacteroidales > Bacteroidaceae > Prevotella. The sequence goes on from JAGAGD010000110.1 coordinate 33,480, forward strand.
GAGGGAATTAATTCATTAATATCTTCACGTTCATAAAAATTTTCATCACGATTAACTTTTATATGAGCATCTATCAATTCTTTTATTTCTTCATCTTTTGGTAAGTCAATAGACAAGTAAGAAATATATTGTCGCAAACTTTCTGGGACATTTACTACAGTTGAAACCACAAAAACTGTAGTATTAAATTCCGGGTCATAGAGTTTGCGTTGAGCTATTAAAATAAGTTGAGTTTTAACCTCTGGCAGCTCAATAAAATCTTCAATTTCTTTCAAGATTAGATATCTGTCATTTGCCGTCTCTCTTTCGTATTCTGTTTTTAGAAAATCTGATAATGACATTGTCTCTGCATATGCTCTTTTATTTTTATCTACAAAATTTATACAACCAGTTGCAGGAGTCCATTCTCTTGAAGTTTTATCTCCTATTGCCCCATATATTAGTTCATCAACACGTACAAAATCGTAATCATTAATATAGATGATTGGAATATTTACATCAATCATCTTTTTCAGTTTTTTTATACACATTTCATTCATTATAACGCCTCTATTTTATCCTTATTTGTAATAAAACAATATTCTCTGGTCATTTCCCCAAAACAGACTGTAAATTATATAATATATGATAAATTTTTTTATCAAAAGATTTGTATTTATCAACTTCATCCATAAAGTCTTTGTCAATAATCTTATCTTCTCGTAATTTTTCCAGTTCAACCTGTGATTCGATTTTCCTACTTCTATACATTTCTGGCTGATTACCTAATATTGACAATACATATAGTCTTAGATTTTTAAGTTCATCATCTTTCCCTAAAAGTAACCGTTTAGCTTTTTCATAGACAGTTTCTCCTGATTCATGACGATAAGGAGCATTTTTTTTATATTGTATTACAGTTTCACAATCATTAATAAATTTGAATATCTTATCTTCCATTTGTGTAAGTCTTTTTTCCCTCATTTTTTTTCTTATAGATATAAGATAATCATAATTATTATTTTTTAAATAATAAACATATGTTTTTATATCCTTAAAATCAAAATCGCTAAAGGGGGAGCTAATATCATGATCTTTAATATAATTCTCAATTTTTTCGACATTGCTATCGAATTTCATTGCCTCATTAAAATAAACAAAAGCTTTATTTTTGTCTTTTTGTTTTTCAAAATATAAGCATCCTAAATCATATAGCAATTCTGGTGTTTCTATATCTGTCTTAAATGAATTATTTTCAATATAATTATCTTCAACATATTTTTTTATAATACTGAACCAGTCTTCCAAACAACTTGTCTCTTTTGCAGAATATAGCTGTTCTATTGTATTACCATCAATAAGACAGTACTTTTTAAAAAGATTAAAGTTTTTATTATAATCACCTGATTTTTTTAAATCTACATATAACTCAACTATTGTTGAAGTATTTTTCTCAGGAAAAAAAATGCTATATATTTGACAAATGTTACCTCTACTAAAATCTATGTTTTCTATTCTTTTTGCGATACGCATAGATTCTTCTCCTTGTGTGTTAAGCCATCTTATTAATTCTGTTTTTTTGTCAACAATATCATTAGGAGCAAAGCACTTTAATAAAGAATCAAGAGAAAAATGTTCTTCTCCTCCTGATTCTATTCTAATACGAACAGGCTTAGGGTTTGAATTATATTTCAACATAGCTCTATGATAATAACTTAACTATTTTCTTAATACGTTCAGGTGTTTCTTTGATTACACTATGTAAATATGTTTTGGCAACTTTAGCAATACTTTTAATCCCTTTATGAGCATAATCCTTCATTGTTGGCTTAAAATAGCTGAGTACGACTCCGCACACTTTAGCAACTGGCTTCACTGACGGATATGCTGCACCGATTATTGAGAAAATTTTTTCTGAATTATCTATAAGGAAATCAACGCAGTCATTGGTCGTGCTCTCAGCTTTATCTATTGCAACATTCGCTAATTTTAAACCTTTTTCAATTGCAAATTCAGTGAAAGTTGCAGTTCTTACGGCCTGGTGCTCAAGGATAATTTCCTGTGCTTCATATTCATCTTCGATTAACCCACTATTTTGCTGGTATGCGACTTTTAGACGTGTCAGACCTTCATCTATCAAACTTACAATAGACTCTGTAGTGAAATCATTAGGCAATTTAAATGGTAATGCTCCAAATTCCATACCTGCAATAATAGAACCAGCAAAAATCTTTTTCAAATCGAATTCTTGCTTACTATTATTTTGTGAAGTTAGAAAATCTTGTACACATTTGAATTCCTTTAATATCTGTATATCTTCTCCTGAAAGCTCCTCACTAAAGATTAATGATTTCAATGCGGACATTTTTCGCAAAGATCCATCAACTTTACTAGCATATATGTTATAAGTTTCTTCCATAATTTTTCTTTTTATTTTGTCATTTGTAAGTCATCGTTTTTTGTAAACGCATCAATTTTGTCATATATAACCTCAACTAGCTGTTTCTTTTTATCATTTTGTTCAAAATCTTTCAATAATTGTTTTATTTTATTCATAAGCCACCACTTCAAACTACGTCCATTATTTTTTGCATTTTGAAGTGATTCTGCATTTTCAGACATTTTATCAATTATAGATGATGCATCATCTAACTTTTTTAAACCATCTTCAGAAAGATTAAGCTCTAACCCCTTGTCTTTTAGAAAATCGTTTATACTTTTACCAGTCTCTTTACTTTCATATCCGCTTAGTAAAGACTCTATTATTTCATTTATTTCCATTTTATTTTATTTATAAATTCCAATAATTAAATTTTTGTAAACATCTCACGAATGTCATCTGGAACATCTTCAAAAAACACTCTTTTTTTTGTTATTTCATGTATATGTACGTCTCGCATTACGAGGAGAATCAAGCGTTGATGTCTGCATTAGCCTAAATAATCGCCAATTCCTCCCAAAAGACAGTATTCGCCTTCTGTATTCTTCTCATATAGCACCAATTTGTTGCGTAAGGCGGAATTCAATTCGGTTATAAGCTTATTGCCTCCCAAGAAATATCACTTCTATCTTGAAACTTTATTACAACTAACTTTCAATACTATAGAAATAATTGCTCCAGAAATTGCAATCATCCCCCATTTTAGTTTGTTTGAATTTTCTTCATGATCTTGTTGCAAGTCTCTCACCCATTTAGAGATTTCAATTATCTTATCAATGATGTACTTTTTAACATCATCTGAACTGTTTTCAATCTTCCCCAAATCTTTAATGGCATCAATGGCTGCACCCAAAACTTTTATGGATTCAACGTGACTTTGATTACTTTTGCTTATTTCCTCTTTTAAGGCTTCGCATAAATTAGTTAAGAAGCCAGTGGTCATTGGGGTGAGTTCTTTTAATTGTTCTGTACTTAGAGAACCATTTTTCATTAACTCAATAAGTTCTAATGCTTGCTTGTTGTAATTAATTATATTATCCATATTATCAATATTTAAAATAATAATTCAATTTCTTTAATTCTTACTTTATTGATTCCAAAACAATAGCGATTTTGTTAAACCTACGGTGTTCTTTTCCGTAATCTCGCATTTCTCAGCATATTCGTGGTACATACCCATATACCTAAATTCTCTTTATCATAAAATAATTGCAACAATAATTCCAATTAGTAATATGATAATTACAAATATAAGGTATTTTTTCCGCTTAGGGAATACTGGATTTTGCTGAACCAATGCATTTGGCTTGTCTTCTACCTTTTGTGGAGTTAATTGTTCATAATCTGTAAGCGGATAGAACTCAACATCCAACTCCCATTCATGAATATTACTATTTTTACGTTCTAAAGATAATGTTCGTCCTCCTTCTATTTTCCCTTTGACTAATAGTTTCTCAAAATCCGCCTTTAGCTGAATCATTTCGTTTTCTTTAATGAGCGATTCTTTTAATGAAGATACGCGAATCTTGAAAAGGTTTTCTCCATTTAATCTCATACGAGCCTTACGTTGCCAATCAGACATATGATTATACCATATTGTATTAGACGGTATATATGGTTCTTTTTTTAAAAGAAACTCATGATGATGAAAGAATTCTTCTATACTTTTCTGGTAATTAGAGCTTTCTTCTGAAAATTGTCCCTCAATATTCCCTTTTACCCCCTTTATTCCACCTCCTATCTTTGCATTGTAAACACCTGTATTCTTATCTGTTGTCTCGGCGGTCTTCAAATCTGTAAAATCAATCCGTTTAGCACCCAAGCACTGTAAAATTTCAATTAATTCACCCACTTGGTCATGAAACAGCTCGTCTTTATAGTTTTCTGCATCAAGATACTCGTTGGGTTTATAAGGATGACAAATATATAAAACTTTCTCATTAGGATAGCCATTGGGGAATGTTAATCCTTTATTCCTTAAGGATTCTATTTCATTAGAGGTTAGAACAAGGAAACTATTCGGTAGAAATCGAAAATCATCGTCAACTACCAAATACTTTCTTCTTTCTTTAGGAATTTGCAAAAAATCATCAGCAAAATTATTTGCAGCTTCCTGTAGTTCTGTCTTAAACTCATTTTTGCTTAAGTACAAAGATTCTTCTTCAGTCTCCTTATACTGAATAATATCTTGTAGTTTAGTATATCTTTCAATTGGTTTTTGTATTTCTGTTCGGAATACACCTCTTAGAGCTTGTGAGTTTGGATCATATGGCCACAATTCAATAGATCTTTCAATAGCTGTTAATGCTTTTTTACTATCATGTATACCAAAGAAATTTACAGATGCGTATAAATCATATAATGATGAATTATAATCATTCAAATATGGATAATCTTGAATTCTTTCTATAAGGGTCTTTATTCGATTCAAATATTGTTCAAGGTCTCTTCTGGTCATAGAATCAATTAATCTGTATTGTTTCAACAATTCAGATGTTAGCCTGCATAGTTCGTGTCCTTCTGTTTGGTCTTTGCTTTCATCATCTGTCCCAAACTCATAACCACATGAACAACAGCTAAACTTATAATTATCGCCAGCAATGGCTTCAAATGGGGATTTTAGCGCATTAAAATACAAATTAGTGCCTTTGTCAATAATTTTTCCTAATGGCTTCATCCCAATATAATCACATAGTTCTCCAAAAGTATCTGAAGTATTTTCAAATGAACGAAAGAATCTTCCAATCATATTTTTCTTCTCAGCACTGATCCAATGTCCACATTTTGGACATCTTATCCACATAATTTTACCCATACACTTTTTCTTATCCAATTTGTTTAACATCCAATTCAACCATATTAAGGCATCCTGCCTTTTTGATGTCAATACCGTAGATACGCATGAAAGCATCTGCGACAGTTTTGCCTCCATTGGTTATTACAGGATTACTAAAAGAATTGCTTACTACTTCTACTTGCATTCCAGGTTCGATACGAATGCCATTGCTGTTTTTCACGTGCTTAGTTGTAATAATAAAACGCGGCATAGTTTTTCTCCTATACTTTTTTGCCTCTACTCCCTACAAGGCAGGTTAATATTAAATTAAGGAATAAGACTTTATACATAAAAAATGCGCGGGAGTCAGACATACTTGCTCGTCCCGACACCAAAGCTCTCACATGCTCCCAAGTCTGTACGAGAAATATGCAGAGGCCCACGCATATATGAAAACACTCTACATGCCCAGTTAGAGCACATAGAGTATAGTTTTTCACTATACGCAGGCATCTACTGCGACTTCTCATGACTTGGGTTGAATTTGTGAGATTCTGGTGTCAATCAAAGCGTAGTAAACGCCTTTTTATAATATTTGTTATCCACCGGTTCATCTTTAAAATTCTCCCTTAGGACAATGCAAAGATAATAATTGTTTATATTTTTAACAAAAATAAATTCAATATTTTTTATTTTTATTTTCAAAAAAATGCGTTATCTCGTAATATTTTACGAATTATATAAGATTTAAAACATAATAGGACTTGTTTTTTGAGTTTGTTTTATTTCATTTTTAGAAAATTATTATTTTTGCAAAAAAAATAAATAACCAAACTTTCGTAATCATCAGTTTCGTAAGTTTTTAAAGGTTCTCGGTCGCTACGCTTCAATGTTTTAAGGTGAATTAGATTATATTCAAGGCACTGTCAGAACTTGTTTAGTTGTCAACAACAAGCTATGAACAGTGAGAAGCATCTTAGCACCTTAACAATAAAATAAAACAGCTTAAGAACGAATGCAAATGAATTATCAGGAACGAATGGAGCAGACATGTAACTATCTGCGCATAATAGAACGAACAAGACTTCTCTGCAATACAACAGATGAGCTTAGCTTGATAGTTGGTTTTTCTATTAGTGGTAATGGACTGATTAGAAAAGGCGGGAAATCATTATTCCTAAAAGATGCCATATTCAGAGAATTGGCTCAAATTGCAAAAGAAAGAGCCGATATTGACTTGCAGGACACGGTAGAGAACTACATTGAGACAGATTGTTTTTTTAGCAAATACGGTAAAAGCATAAAAGGTGAGACAACATGTCATAATCTAATAAAATATTATTATGCAGACGGTGAAGCAACAGAAGACATTTCACTAATAGTAAAAAAATTAGAAACAAAACACATACCTATATTAATATTGATAATTTTAGGTGTGCTGCCAAAGCTATCGGCAAAAGATGGCGACGTTAAGAACATAAAAGACGATTATCAAATAGTTTTCAAACTATTAAGGAATACCGTATGCAACAACATTCCAACTCATTCGCTTCCAGCCCTTGAGCAAATGGAGAGCTGTGTTAAGAGTGACAAAACCATAATGTGCAGGATACATATTATATATACTATAACCTCCATTCTTTCTGCATACAGCCTAGTTTCAACTCAAAATAATATTTTTCTATCCAATCGAGAGACTTTAGAAAAAACATATACTCCTGATATTGAAGGGATATGGATAGAGGATGAATATTCAACTATGTTTTGGTATATTGAAGATATCTCAAATGGATTCAACCTGTACAAATACACTTTGAATAACGAGAAGCATGAACTATCTTACATTAAATATTACTTAAGCTTCTATAAAGTAGACGGAGAAATAATCGCTATGGTTATCCATCCAGATTCAACAAAATATATATTAAATAACAAGCCAACACCAAATTACATGTTTTCTTATTTCGAATGTGAAATATCCGAAAATGAAATTTCATTCTTTCCGATAGCAGAGAATGACAAAAGAATGGGATTGAGACATTTGAGAAAAAGTGATATGTGTGAACAATACAAGAGAATATTAAATAACGAAAGATATCTTAAGATAAATATATATGCAGATGAAGCATACAATTTTACAATATCACTGGCAGCAATAACCGAAGATTATATTTATATAGAGAATACGGAGAATTGCTATTATAAAATACCAAAAAGCTTAAATGACAATCTATACGAAGTTAGTTTCAAAGAGAAAATAGGTGTTGTAGAATACAACAACAAGACCTATATTGCTTTAGACGATAGAAGTCTTTATTGGGATGTAACAACCGAAGATAATAGAAAAGCATTAGGTATTGAGGTGGTTGAGGAAATTGTACTTCAGCATGAGGAACGGGAACATTAACTTTAACCTTAACGAGAACGAGAACTTTAACTTTAACCTTAACGGGAACGGGAAATAGTTTGCTTACAAACTGAAAGCTACAAAATCAGTCCAAAATCTTGACGAAAAAAGTAAAAAATCTTGACAAACGGAATTTTAATTCTAGAGAAAGATTTTCCGCTTGGCACGAGGCTGAATGCAAAAATGTGTTTAATTGTTAATCAATCGGCTTAAACTATGTAAACAAGCTTGCGGAACGAAAAAGTGAAAGGTGTCCTTTCGCGATGCGAAACGTGGCATATCGCACTGCGATATGTGGCATATTGCACTGCCAAAGGTGCCCTTTCACACTGCGAAAGATGCCATTTGACTTTTTTAACACTTATGAGTTTTGCGACGAAACGTATAATGTCTTGATATTGAACGATTTACTAAAAACAACAAGAAGTTGCAAAATACTCGCATATTTTGCAACTTCATTTTCTCGGTCCAGAATTTTTAAGTTATTTGCGTGGTTAGTTAATCAATTTTTTACCCAACTCCGCTCTGAAAATTGCAAGTTTTTCGCTCAGCAAAGGCTGGAAAAGAAAAACTGGTTTCAGATTGAAAGAATTTTAACGATAACGGGAACGGGAACGATAACGGGAACTTTAACGTTAACCTTAACGGGAACGATAACTTTAACGTTAACGATAACATACGCCCCCTTGCCCCCTCTAACTTAGAGGGGGAATTGAAGATTGAGAACGAGAACGTTAACTTTAATCATTATTCCTTCATCCTTCATCATCCACGATGCCGTTGCATCGTGTAGACATACTCCTCAGTCACTTCGTGACAGCTCCACTAAGTTAGGGGAGCAATCTCTTTATTTGAGCATTTAATGTCACACAAATTTGATTAACGGGAACGGGAACGATAACGGGAACGGGAACTATTTTCAAATAGTCGAAAAAACTGTCATTAAAAGAAAAACAAGTATATCTTTTACAAATCCCTTGTTTTTTCGTAATTTTGCAGGCAGAAGTTGAGAATGGATTTTTTGTAAAACACAATTTTGAAATGGAAGTCGTTTACGAAGATAATCATATTATAATTGTTTCTAAACGTAGTGGTGAAATTGTTCAAGGAGATAAGACTGGAGACATACCGCTACTTGAAACTGTAAAACAATACATAAAAGAGAAATACCAGAAGCCAGGAAATGTATTTCTTGGTCTGGTACATAGGCTTGACCGCCCTGTTGCAGGACTTGTCGTATTTGCAAAAACATCAAAGGCACTGACACGTCTTAACGACATGTTCAGAAATGGAGAAGTGCATAAAACATATTGGGCTATAACTCAGTCAGCACCAAGAGATAAGGAAGCTTTGTTAGAGGGATGGATTGTAAGAAACGAGCGACAAAACAAGAGCTATTTCTATGATAGAGAGAAGCCCAATGCAAAGCATGCCAGACTACGCTACAGACAGATAGGACAGTCTGTAAACTATACTCTGCTCGAAGTTGAGCTCTTAACTGGAAGACACCACCAGATACGTTGTCAGCTTGCAGCTATAGGATGTCCTATAAAAGGCGACCTGAAGTATGGTGCACGACGTTCTAATCCTGACGGAAGTATATCGCTATTGGCTCGTAAAATAAGTTTCACACACCCTGTAAGTCATAAAGAAATAACAGTAGAAGCTCCTATTCCACAAGACCGCCTGTGGCAAGAAATAGCCCGCTGACAAGTTGACGTTTCAACTATGAATTATGCATTATGAACAATAAACTTCCTCTCCCACTCTATTGACTTAATAATGGTTGGAGTAAAGGCACGAAACTTGGATTATTGCAAATAAAAATGGAGTGATTTACCATTTTTAAATCGGAATAATCTAATTTTTAGGAAGATTGTAACGTTAATTCATAAAAAATCATTTACTTTGCATGCTATTAAGTTGCATACTATAAGGCAAAGAATGAAGAAAGCACTAAAATGGGGAGGTATAATTCTACTTACTCCCATATTATTGTTTATTATACTATCAATACTTCTTTATTTACCTCCTGTGCAGAACTGGGCTGCTCAGAAGGTAACTGCTTATGCATCGGAAAAGACAGGCATGGACATAAGTGTAGGTAAGGTTTCACTGCGTTTTCCACTCGATTTGTCCATTGAAGAATTCAGAATGCTTAAGCAAAACGACTCATTGCAAAATGTTACCGACACAATAGCCGATGTAGGAAGACTGGATGTAGATCTACAATTTCTCCCTTTGTTGAAAAAGCAAATAGAGATAGACAAACTGAAGTTTAATAGTCTGGCAGTAAACACAAACGGATTTATTCCAGATGTTCGTGTAAAAGGCAAAATAAATGAGCTAAGCCTTGAAAGCCACGGCATTGACCTGAAGAAAGAATCGCTTAAGGTGAATACTGCATTACTAAAGGATGCAAAAGTTGACATTGCCCTATCTGACACAGTTCCTCCTGACACTACAGAATCTAAAAACAATTGGAAAATTTTTGTTGACAACTTAGACATAGACAATGCTGACGTGACAGTTCATCTGCCAGGTGACACATTGCAACTTCAAGCAAACTTAAGCAAGACTAATGCAAAAGACGGTTCGTTTGACTTAGGTAAAGGAGAATATCGAGTAAGCCAATTTGAATTAAAAGAAGGAGGCTTTAAGTATGACAACCGATATGAGCCAATGGCAAGTGGACTGGATTTCAATCATATAGACCTGTCTGACCTTAACATAGCCTTAGACTCTCTTTGCTACAAAGAACCAAAACTAGATTTAGACCTGCGCAGCTGCTCATTCAAAGAGAAAAGCGGTCTGCAAGTAGATGAATTATCAGGGCCTATCTCACTTGACTCAACGAAAGTATATTTGCCCGACTTTAAGCTAAAGACACCAGACTCGCGTCTTACGGCACAGTTTGACATGGACTTATCAACTTTCGACAGCAAGAATCCAGGTAGGATGAATGCAAAGATTGACGGTTCATTTGGCAAGCAAGACATAATGCGTTTTCTCGGTGACATGCCAAAAGACTTCAGAAGTCAATGGCCAAACCATCCTCTTTCAGTAAGCGGTACCGTGAGAGGGAACATGCAAAGAATAAGTTTTAGCGGACTAAACGTAAACCTCCCTACCGCAGCCCGACTTAATGCTACAGGATGGATTGCAAACCCAACAGATTCAGATAATCTAAAAGCAGATGTTATATTAAGAGGTCAGACTGGAAACCTTAATTTCGTAAAATCATTACTTGACAAGGACACAAGAAAAAACATAAACATACCTCAAGGCATTGGCATAGACGGAAGATTTAAAGCCGATGGAAAACACTACGCTGCAAACTTCGAGGCTTCAGAAGGTGGTGGAAAATTAAAGGCAAATGTTGACATGAATGCGAATACCATGCAATATCAAGCAGACATAAATGCCAGAAACATTGCAGTGGGTCATTTTATAAAAGGAATAAATGCAGGTCCTTTCACAGGAAAAATCACAGCAAAAGGCAAAGGTACAGACATATTTTCTCCGAGAACACAATTAACAGCCGATGCACAAATTGAGAAATTCACATACGAAGGCTACGACTTGTCTGGGCTAAAAGCCAAAGCAAACGTAAACAACGGAAAAGTAAGTGCAAACATAGACAGTCACAATCCACTATTCAACGGAAACGTAAGTCTGCAAGCACAGACAAACTCAAAGACATTCAATGCAACTGTTGTCGGTGACATAAACCAGCTTGACTTATATAAACTAAGAATAAGCGATGAACCTATTATTACATCTGGCTGTGTTCACTTAGACATTGCAAGCGATTTAAAGGACTATTATAAAGTTCAAGGACTAATGAGCGATGTCTCTGTAAAAACCGCAGACAAATTCTATCGCCCAGACGATGTCATATTAGACATACTTACACGCAGAGATACGACTCATGCAGTAATTGACTGCGCTGACTTCCACCTAAACATGGATGGCAGTCATGGCTACAAGCGCTTGCTATCACAAACCGAGAAATTCACTAAAGAGCTGAACAAACAGATAAAGAACAGACGCTTAGACCAAATTACCCTAAGAGAAAAACTACCCGATGCAAGAATGTACTTAAAGACGGGACGCGACAATTTCTTCGTTCACCTCCTACAACGCGAAGGCTACGACTTCAAGAATGCACTTGTAGACATAAACTCATCACACATAAGTGGTCTAAACGGCAATATCGCGATTGACAGCATGATGGTAGACAGCATGCAACTTGACACAGTAAGACTACTATTGAAATCAGAAAACGACATGTTTACCTATCATGCACAAGTACATAACAATAAGAATAACCCACAATACATATTCAATGCCTTGCTAGATGGTTCACTTTCAGAAACAGGAAGCGACATACATGCTCAAGTATTTGACAAAAACGAAGACTTAGGAGTTGATGTAGGACTTACAGCAGCATTGGAAGAAAACGGTGTACGTGTCCGTCTGTCAGATACAAGTCCAATTCTTGGATATAAAGAATTTATAGCAAACGAAGATAACTATTTGTATCTGTCGGACGACAAACGATTGTCAGCTCGGCTGCAACTTCAAGCTGATGATGGTACAGGCGTACAACTATATACTAACGACGACAATAAAGAGGCACTGCAAGATCTAACACTCTCCCTTCATCATTTTGATTTAGAAAAACTGATGTCCTCCCTCCCCTATCTGCCAAACATAACCGGAGATCTTGATGGAGACTTCCACATAATTCAATCACCAGACGAAGTAAGTGTTTCAACAGCAATGTCAATAGACAAAATGACATACGAAGGCTGTAACATGGGCGACGTAGGTGCAGAATTTGTTTACATGCCTAAAAGCGATGGTTCTCACTATATTGACGGAATTCTGATACAAAACGATCGCGAAGTTGGTACAATAGTAGGAACATACCAGTCGAAAACAGAAACTATAGATGCCACTCTCGGCCTAAACAGAATGCCTCTGGAAATGGCAAATGGTTTCATACCAGACCAGATTTTCGGACTAAAAGGTTACGGTGAAGGCGACCTTACCATAAAAGGAAAACTCTCTAATCCAGATATCAACGGAGAAATCTACTTAGACTCAAGCTACCTGTTCTCTCAGCCATACGGAATAGAGATGCGCTTTGCTAATGACCCAGTTCGCATTGTTGGTTCACACTTGCTATTTGAAAACTTCGAGATGTTCGCCTACAACGATCAACCGCTAAACATTTCTGGTTCGTTTGACTTCTCTAATCTCAACAAAATGTTTCTTGACGTGCGCATGAGAGCACGCGACTTTGAGCTCATCAATGCAAAAGAAAATGCACGTTCAGAAACCTATGGCAAGGCATTCGTTAACTTCTTTGGCATGATGAGAGGTCCATTAGACAATCTGAGGATGCGAGGTAAACTAGATGTATTAGGTTCAACTGACATGACATATATATTGCGTGACTCGCCTCTTACAACCGACAATAGACTGAATGAGCTAGTCACTTTCGTAGATTTTACAGACACAACGCAAATACAAGTAAGTCGTCCTCCAATAAACGGACTTGATATGGACTTATCTATCAGTATTGACGAAAACGCACATATCAAGTGTGATCTTAATAGCGACCACACCAACTATATTGACCTTGTTGGTGGTGGGGACCTGCGAATGCAATATAATGTTATTGACAACTTGCGACTAACAGGCCGATACACACTTGCTAATGGTGAAATGAAATACTCACTGCCGATTATACCGCTTAAGACCTTCACTATTCAGGACGGCAGCTATATAGAATTTCTTAGTGATGCTATGAATCCTCGCCTTAATATTACAGCAACAGAGCGAATAAAGGCAACAGTAGGCAGTGATGGAGGCGCAGCCCGCTCTGTAGACTTCGATTGCGGAGTCGTAATAACAAAAACACTTAATGACATGGGACTTGAGTTTATTGTAAGTGCTCCGGAAGACCTGGCCATAACAAATGAGCTTAACACCATGTCGAAAGAAGAAAGAGGAAAGATTGCAGTTACGCTGCTGACTACAGGAATGTATCTTGCCAATGGCAATACAAGTGGATTTACAATGAATGGAGCGTTGAGTTCATTCTTGCAGAACGAGATAAACAACCTAACAGGTTCTGCACTTAGAACACTTGACCTCAGTTTCGGTGTTGACAATGCAACAGATGCTTCAGGAAATCTTCATACTGACTATTCTTTTAAATTTTCTAAACGCTTCTGGAATAACCGTTTACGCATTGTTGTTGGAGGAAAACTGTCGACAGGTCCAGATATAGCAGGACAAAATCAGAGTTTCTTCGATAATGTAACATTCGAGTATCGTCTTAACCAAAATGCAAGCAAATATCTGAAGTTGTTCTACAACAGAAACTCATACGACTGGATTGAAGGTAATGTCGGAGAATATGGTGCAGGTTTCATCTGGAGAAGAAAACTGCAACACTTCAGTGACATTTTCAAATTCAAGAACGATGCAACAATACCTCCTTTAGGTCCTATAAGGAGAGACTCTCTTAAAACAGATTCTGTCAGGAATAAAGGCAGAAAAGTAGAGACTAAAGAGTAATTAGGATATCTATCTTAATAAGAATTCATAATGAAAAAATTCCGAATTAAATCGATAAAGCATGTATAAATGAAAAAAGCAAATATACAACATACAACACTATCTATATTATTACTTGCAGGTATAATGCTTATTGTGTCGGCATGCTCTACGACACGCGGAGTTCCAGATGGAGACCAACTATATATAGGTATTGATAAAATAAAATACTCTCCACATAAAAATACCGAACACGCTATATTTACAAAAGAAGAAGTAGAGGCAGCACTTGCCTGTGAACCTAATGGCGCATTTTTTGGAAGTTCATCGCATAGGACACCATTCCCTTATGCTTTATGGATATGGAATGCTTTTTCACAAAAAGATACTAAATTTGCCCAATGGATGACAAAAACATTTGGTAAGGCCCCAGTCTTGATGAGCTGGGTTAACCCAGAGTTACGATCATCTGTTGCGCAATCTGTACTTACTTCACATGGATATTTCAATGGAAAAATCACAAACAAAACAATAGAGACAAAAAATCCGAAGAAAGCACGCATACGCTATGAGGTTGACATGGGACAGCTATATACACTTGACTCAATAGAATATGTCAATTTTCCTGAAGCGGCAAAACAATTAATTGACAGTACGAAAGATGAGAGACTGATTAATAAAGGCGATGCCTTTGACGTATCAACACTTGACGAAGAACGTCAGCGAATAAGTGCATTGATGAGAAATCACGGTTACTACTTTTTCCAGCCAAGCTACGCTTCATACTTAGCAGATACTCTGAAAGTTCCAGGGCAGGTTCAGCTTAAATTGCAATTAGCCGATTCATTACCTGAGCGCGCATTACATAAATGGTATATTGGCAAACTTGACGTAAACTTAAAACGTACTTTTATGGAACCAATGTCTGATTCCTTGAAAAGACGTAGATTTACAATACATTTCAACGGACGGCGTCCACCTGTACGTGCCCGTGTAATAATGAAAGACGTAAAACTCAGAACACATCAGCCATATAGCTATGACAAATATTTAGAATCTGCGAACAAGCTATCTAGCAACGGACTATTCAGCTTAGTAGACTTCAAATTTACCCCACGTGACAGTTCGGAACTATGTGACACTCTTGACATGTCATTAACATGCGTACTTGACAAGCCGTACGATTTCTATATTGAAACAGATATAAAAGGTAAAACGAATGGTTATCTCGGTCCTAACCTCACACTGGGTCTGACAAAACGCAATGCGTTCAGAGGAGGTGAGAAACTCAATTTCAACCTATACGGCTCTTATGAATGGCAGACTGGACACGATATTGAAGGAAGTTCAACAGGCATAAACTCATACGAATATGGAGGCTCAGCTTCTATAGAATTTCCAAGACTATTCATTCCAAGAATAAGAAGATACAGGTTCGTAACTACCCCATCTACTGTAGTCAAAGGATCTGTGAATATTGTAAACCGTGCAAAATACTTTCGTCGTCATGTCATTTCTGGAGAATTCACATATAACTTTCAGCCTAAAGCGACTTCAAGACATTCATTCAGCCCGCTAGTATTAGAATATGACTACATGAATAAAACAACAGAGAAGTTTGAAGAGATTTTGGAAGAAAGTCCATATCTGAACGTTGCAATGATGGATGTACTTATTCCTAAAATGAGATATGTTTTTACATATACAAGCCCTATTAAGTACAGAAACCCAATATACTGGGAGACAACAATAAGTGAGTCTGCCAATATTGCGTCGGCAATAGGAACACTATTTGGAAACAAATGGAGTAAGAAAGAAAAACAAATGTTTAAGAATCCGTATGCTCAATTTGTAAAAATAGAGACTGATTTCAGAAAAACATGGTCTATTTCAGAACATACTCAACTGGTTGGACATATTAATATCGGATTAGTATATAGTTTTGGCAATTCAGAAAACACACCTTACATAGAACAATTCTATGTTGGTGGCGCCAACTCTATCCGCGCATTCAATGTAAGAACAATTGGTCCAGGCGGTTTTGCTAACCCAAATAGACGTTTCTCTTATATGGATCAGACGGGAGATGTAAAGTTTGTTGCAAATCTTGAATATCGTACCAGATTATTTGGAAATCTTAATGGCGCTATATTTATAGATGCAGGTAATGTATGGACAGTGCGAGACGACGGATACCGAAATGATACAAAATTCAAATTTAATAAAGCATTTGACCAGTTAGCACTTGGCACAGGTGTTGGTTTGCGCTACGACCTTGACTTTTTCGTTCTTAGGTTAGACTGGGGATTTGGACTACACCTTCCATACGACACGGGAAAAACAGGATTCTATAATATTCCTTCATTTCGAGATGGGCAAAGCATCCACCTTGCCATTGGTTATCCATTCTAATATTTTACTTTTGGGTTATGGCAAGATAAAATTAATTTGAATTATAAATCTAGATTGAATATACAGTAAACAAAAGAAAAAAAATGAAACCGACATTATTACTTTTAGCAGCAGGTATGGGAAGCCGATATGGCGGACTGAAACAGCTTGACGGAGTTGGTCCAAACGGAGAAACAATCATGGACTACTCTATATACGATGCTATTCAGGCTGGGTTTGGAAAAATTGTATTTGTCATCAGAAAAGACTTTGAACAGGAATTCCGTGAAAAAGTACTTAGCAAATATGAAGGTCATATTCCTGCAGAATTAGTATTTCAGAGAATTGATGCATTACCAGAAGGATTTAAATGCCCAGAAGGAAGAGAAAAACCTTGGGGTACTAATCACGCTGTGCTCATGGCTAAGGATGTGATTAAAGAGCCTTTTCTCGCCATCAATTGCGATGATTTTTATGGACGTGATGCTTTTATGGTAATTGGCAAATTTCTTTCCGAACTGAAAGAAGGTGAAAGAAATAAATATTCAATGGTAGGATTTCGCGTAGGAAATACACTATCCGAGAACGGAACTGTTTCTCGCGGTGTATGTTCTACTAATGCAGAAGGGCATCTCACCACAGTTGTGGAAAGAACAAAAATTGCACGCATTGACGGCAGGGTGAGATATAAAGACGACGATGACAGATGGATAACTATTGATGACAACACTCCAGTTTCAATGAACATGTGGGGTTTCACACCAGACTATTTTGAATATAGTGAAGATTATTTCCGCGAGTTTCTTTCTGATGAAAAGAACATGAATAACCTTAAATCAGAATACTTCATCCCACTAATGGTCAATAAACTTATAGGTGATAAAACTGCAAGCGTTACCGTACTTGACACAACAAGTCAGTGGTTTGGAGTAACCTATGCTGAAGATCGTCCTGAAACTGTAGAAAGGATTGCGCAATTAGTTAAAGACGGTATTTACCCTGATAAGCTTTTTTAAAAAAAAGCAAATCAATTTATTATTTCAAAAAATAAAAGAGGCGTGTATCTCTATTCTCAGTAATACACGCCTTTTTCATATTATTCTTTAGGTAATGGACTATAATAGAAATCATCATAAGAAGTATTATAATAGAATCTACTTATAGTACCATTTTCATTAAATACATATCTATAAACCATATAAGAAGATCTTTCAACACCATCTTCATCTTTTTCCTTAATAGTAATGCCTGCAGGCAGATAACTTGGTCCACGACCAAACATTCCAACATAAGTTAATCCATAAAGAGACAAATCGTGAGATAAGCTAAAATCATGAATTCCAACAAACGAGAATGGCCATTGGCAATACTTATTATTATATTTTTCGGTATTAACAAGATCATATTCAAATAACACATCTTTAGTTCGTTGCATCAGCATCGAGCTACCATTAAAAACAGACTCAATATTATTACATCTAACAAGCCTATTATTATCCCATGTAATTGTAATCTTAATATTAAAATTAGAATCAAAGTATTCTCCAAAATCTTCACTAAAACCTTTGTAAGTTCCTTGTGTTACACATGATATTAAATGTCCATCCACATCATAACTATATGTAACAGTATATTCTGTAGATACTCCATCATCAAATAATTTAGAATTGACTTTTGATATATATCCTTCCTTTGTATAAGTCACAGTTCTCTTCTCATCATCATCCATTATAATATTTGGAAAATAAGTGAAAGACAGACATTTGTAAAAATCATATCTATCAATTCTTGGATAATAATTTACATCATCAACTGACATAAGTAAACCCTCACCAGAATAATTAAAACCTAATAAGCTGTAATTACCAACGCCATAAATCCTAATTCCATTTCCTTTATCCAAGATGCCTATATTTTTTAGATTATCAAGGGTTTCATCTACTTTTATAATATCGTCTTCGTCATGACTGCATGATGATATTGCAAAAAAAGCAAATGTAATTATTAATACGAGCCACATCTTTTTATTTGTTTTCATAAGTTCTTATTTTTTTGTTTAAATGCAAATATAAAAAAAAACATTATAACTTTTCAAAAACAAGAAAAAAAAATAAGATTATAAAACTTATAACGCAACACATTAACATAATATAATAAAACCAAATAAGTACTTACTAAAATACACAGAATACATTTCCATCTAAATGATTACACAGCAAATCTGTGAATAAATTATAATTCATGTGCAATTACATTGTTGTTAACAGAATTTTCATTATCTTTGCAAAATTAAGATAATATCAAAAATAAATATAATTGAATAAGATAAAAATAATAATTATTAAAACATAATGATCAATGGGTAAAAAAAGATTTCTATCTCTGTTAGCTATGACTTTTGTTTTTATTACAACAGTCATGGCACAGGTTACCACATCTGGAATAAGTGGTAAAGTAACAGCAGACGGTGAAGCTGTTATTGGAGCAACGATTACAGCCAAACACGAACCATCTGGAACAGTTTATCGAGCAGTTACAAATATTGATGGTCGCTACACCATACAAGGTATGCGTGTTGGAGGTCCTTATAGTGTTGATATTACATATATAGGACATAAAACAAAAACATTCAGCAACATTAATCTTTTGCTTGGTGAAACTCAAAGTTTGTCGTGTGTGTTAGAAGAAGATGCACAAATGCTTGGAGAGCAAGTTGTTGTCGGTAGAGCAGGACTAAACGCCACCAAAACTGGTGCTGCACAAAGCATTAATGCTCAGATGATTAACGACATGCCTAGCATTACTCACGGTATTGCCGATGTTGCAAGACTCAATCCACAACTCACTGTAACCAATGGTGGTGTCATGTCCTTTGCTGGAACAAATAACCGCTATAACTCTTTCCAAATAGACGGAGCAATGAACAATGACGTATTTGGTTTGGCTTCTGGCGGAAGCAATGGAGGCCAGGCTGGAACACAACCTGTATCAATGGAGACAATTGAACAGATTCACGTTAATGTGGCTCCATTTGATGTTCGCCAAAGCGGTTTCACTGGTGGCGCTATCAATGCAATAACAAAGAGCGGTACCAATCAGTTCCATGGTTCTGCTTACTATTATGGTTATAACAAGAACCTGATTGGCTCTAAATATAAGATGGCGAACGGCACTTACAGCCAGAAATATGATGATCAGAGCGAATATCAAATGGGTGTAACATTAGGTGGACCTATTATAAAGAACAAACTTTTCTTCTTTGCAAACTTTGAAAAAACAAACAAGGAATATCCAAACCTATTTGGATATGGTACAGACGGTTCAATGCTCATAACCAAAGCACAAGACGCGCAATTCATAGAGCAATATGGACAATATGGCTATGTTAGTGTTGGTGACAACACTGTTGACGATGTTCTTGCAAAGGTAAAAGAAATTGCAACCCGTCAGGGTATTGAATACAACGGAACATTCACAAATCCAGACATATATACAAAGAGTACTAAAGCAGGAGTAAAACTCGACTGGAATATCAATGAGTTTAATAAAGCAAGTGTACGCTGGAGCCTTGTAAATGCCAAACAGCTTAACAACACAAGCGCACGCACTTCACTCTATGATGACAGCTATACTTATCCTTTCAAAAGTGTAACTAATTCATTTACTGCAGAATTGCAGAGTCGTATTTCTCCAAACGTAGCAAACGAACTTCGTGGTTCTTATGTAAGAGTACGTGATCAACGAGATGTTTCAAGAGCTTTCCCTATGATCAGTATCCGTAACGTAGGTAGTTCAATTCTTCCTAAAGAATATGACGAAAACGGAAAACCAACAGACTACTATGTAAACAAGACTGGCGGTACTCTTGTTATAGGAAATGAGCGCAGTTCAATGGCTAATAGTCTCGACCAAGATATTTGGACATTGGAAGACAACTTGACTTGGTATCATGGCAACCATACATTTACATTCGGCACTCATAATGAAATATATAAGTTTGCAAATCTTTTCATTCAGGATGCCAACGGATCATATTACTTCAACAGTTTAGACAATTTCAACAAATACTATAATGACTTCATGGCAGGCAATCTTGACCCAACATATGCATATTTTAATGAGTATCGTTTTGGTATGGCAAATGTTGACGTTACAGGAGATCCCCGTTGGAAAATTGGATTCAAGGCTGGTCAAATGGGATTCTATGCTCAAGACAAGTGGGATGCTACTGACAACTTTCAGTTGACATATGGTTTACGTATGGATATTCCATTATTCTTTGACACACCAGTTGCAAACGAACCATTTAATGAATATGCAGCAGAAAAAGGCTGGGGGGTTAAAACTAACCACAAATTATCAAGCAGTCCATTATGGAGTCCACGTGTAGGTTTCCGCTGGGATATAGCAGACAATCGCAAATACATACTTCGTGGAGGTGCAGGTATTTTCACAGGACGTATACCTTTTGTATGGATAAGTAATAACTTCCAAAATACAGGTATTCAGATGTCAACTTATGACAGTTATAATACAAAAGGTTTAGACTTCATTCTTGACCCGAATGGTCAGAATGCAAATGCAGAAAAACTAAATGCTTCTGGTAATCAGATTGTCAATGTGTTTGAAGACAAGTTTAAGTTTGCTCAGAATTTCAGAATGAATTTAGGTTTTGATTTTGAATTGCTCGGAATCAACTGGACAGCAGAAGCAATATTCTCAAAAACTCTAAACGACATCTACTACAAAGACTTAGCCTATGATGAAACAGGAAAGACTTTTGCACAAACATACGGTATGGAGTGGGACAACCGCCCTATGATGCAAAGAGTGACAACAGGAACTAACTTCAGTCATGTTTATGGTCTTTACAATACATCAAAGGGACATACAGTTAACTTATCTATCAAAGCTGAGAAACATTTCAATTTCGGTCTGGACTTGATGGCAAGTTATACATGGACACAATCAAAAACTGTCAACAATGGTGGATCATCTGTTGCAGAAAGTAACTTCCGTTACAACTATACCAGACACAATCCAAATACACCAGAACTTGGAAACAGTGCATTCAATATCCCTCATCGCATTCAAGCATCTGCATTCTATCACATAGAAACAGGTAAAAACTGGATGACCACAGTAGGACTTATATATCAGGCAAAGAGCGGAAGTCCATATACTATATATTATTATGGTGACGTTAATGGAGATGGTCAAAATGGTAACGACTTGTTCTTCATTCCAACTGATGAACAAATTGACCGCATGCATTTTGAGCAAACCACCTACAACAAACAGGTTCTAACAGAAGATGCACAGCGCCAACTCTTGAAAGACTGGATTGCAAAAGACTCTTATATGAGCAAACATCGTGGACAGTATTATGAGCGTTATGCTGACAATCTTGCTTTTGAACATCATTTTGATATTCACCTTGCAGAGAAATTCTCTTTCAAAGTCGGCAAACAGACAAATTCTCTTGAACTTTCTTTTGATGTCATCAATTTAGGTAACCTTCTAAACAAAGACTGGGGACATACTTACGGAGATGGTTTCGGCATATACTATAGCCCTGTTAACTATCAAGGAAATGGTGTTTATCAGTTTACTGGTCAGTATGCGACACGCAACTATAGCGACTATTATAGCCGCTGGCGTGGACAAATAGGTCTTAAATATACATTCTAAAAAACAAGTCAGGAACTGAATAAACATATTGTTCTTTTCAGTTCCTGATTATTTAATAATACTTTGATATATAAATATGATTATAGATTTCTCAAAGATTGAAGAGCAATATATTCAAGCTTTCAAAGGTGGAAACGGTCAACTTTGCACTCGCAACTTTGTTGATGAAGACAATAAAATCATGATGAGCGAACTTGCCCCAGGTGCAAATATTGGTTATCATAAACATGAAATAAACTCTGAAATCATCTGCATAATTAGTGGAAAAGGCTATGTAGATTTTGAAGGTATAAAAGAAAATGTAGCAGCTGGAAGCATTCATTACTGTCCTAAAGGCAAGTCACATGCATTATTCAACAATGGAGAAGAAGTTCTCAAATATTTTGCAATAGTTGGAGAACATCATTAAAATTTGACTTAAACACTTAAAATTTTCATTAACTGATACAAAAAAACTGAAACCCAGATTAAAGGAAATTTATACAATGACATAAAAAGCGAATAGCTGTCTTGTTGGAATTCCAAAAGACAGCTATTCGCTTTTTATGATAACTTAATATTTAAATTCTTATCCAAAAATCAATATACACGTTCACCAAAAATACGAGTACCGACCCTAACCATAGTACTGCGACACTGACATGCAAGTTGATAGTCGTGGCTCATTCCCCAACTACGCTCACAAAAATTGTCATCTTCAGCAAAATAATCATGCTTTATTTCATCAAAGAATTTTGCAGCAGTCATAAACTCACTTCTTATCTGCTCTGCATCATCAACATTTGATGCCATCATCATAAATCCACAAATTCTGACATGTTTCATTTCACGCCATTCTCCTTCTTTTAACAATTGACGACAAGCATCGAGAGTAAGACCATACTTTGTTTCCTCTTCAGCTATGTGAAGTTCAAGTAAAACCTTTATTTCACGATTATTCTTTGCTCCCTGTTTTTCAATTTCTTTCAATAGCTTTAAAGAGTCAACAGCTTCAATCATTGAAATATATGGTGCAATATACTTAACTTTATTAGTTTGAAGATGTCCAATAAAATGCCATTCTATATCTTTAGGAAGTTCTTTAACTTTGCGTGAAAGTTCCTGTTCGTGGCTTTCACCAAAAATTCGCTGTCCTTCATCATAAGCAGCCATAATGTGCTCATTTGGATGAAATTTGCTAATGGCTACAAGTCTGATTCCTTCAGGAATAAACTTTATAACCTCTCTATAGTTCCTCTTTATTGTCTCACACTTCATAACTTATTCAGCTCCTTCAAACTCTGGTTTATCGTCTCGTTTCATTATTTTATTATGCTCAAATACATCCATTACCTGTGTTTCTGCCAATGATGCTATTACATAGTCTATCATTGTACCGCCCATAACCTCTTCGATATGGTTAACAGCCTGTTGAAATGTAGATGCCTGAACAAGATAATAGACATTTGAACGTTTCTCCTTCTCTGTATTTTCATCTATAGTAATAAACTGCAACTTAGCTTTGAAGAAACGGTCTTCATTATCATTCTCACTAAAGAAAACCTCACCATATGAAGCTTTCTTTATATCAGCAATATCAAACTCTCCACTAATATATGAAGAAATCTCCTCTGTTATAGAAGCTTCAGCCTCAGTAAAGCTCAATGCGTCAACAACGTATTGTTCAGTTACTTTCTTCTGGAGTCCATCTTCCATCTGCTTTTCGTAGCGTACTTTGGTTTCAAACCACTGTGCTGTTCTTGATCTCATAATAATATTACGTTTTTTAATAATCAATTAATAATGAACTAATCATCAAGAATAAATTGATAACGGTTAAATTAATCAACAAGATTTATTTATATACACTTCACATTAAATAATATAATTGCATAAAACTTTTATTCTGAATGAAAATTTCAATATGCAAAAGTAAGAATAATAATTTAAAAAGAACAAATATATCTCTGTTTTTAATTAAAATATTGTACCTTTGCAAAATTAAATTCGCATAAATTCCATTCATATATATATGAACCTGCCACTCTTTCTTGCAAAGCGTTTTTTCTCGAATAATGACGAGAAACGTAAAATCAGTAAGCCAGCCATTCGTATCGCTACTGCTGGGGTAGCTATAGGACTAGCAGTTATGATTATTTCCGTATGCGTTGTTTTGGGCTTCAAGCATACCATACGAGACAAGGTAGTTGGGTTTGGAAGTCATATAACAGTTTCCGACTTCATGAGCATACAGTCTGGAGAACAATTTCCTATTTGCATCAACGATAGCATTATAAATCTATTAAAAAACACTTCAGGAATTACTCACGTTCAGAAATACGCAATGAAGCAAGGTATACTGAAAACAGACAATGACTTTCTTGGTGTGGTTTTCAAAGGTGTTGGTCCTGATTTCGATACTACATTCATTAGCAGCTACATGGTTGAAGGCAGTCTGCCCCATTTCAGCGACTCAACAAGCAGCAACAAGATTGTTGTTTCACAAATGATTGCAAACAAACTTAAACTCAAAGTTGGAGACAGGATATACTCATATTTTGTAGGTAATAATGACGATGTACGCACACGCCGCTTCACAATAGAAGGAATATATGAAACTAATCTGAAACGGTTTGACGAGTCGCTTTGTTTTACCGATTTCTATACAGCAGTTAAATTAAATGGCTGGGAAGAAGATCAAGCAAGCGGAGCCGAGTTGACTGTTAGCGATTTCGATCTTCTCAACGATATAGCTATGAATATTGAAGAAAAGATAGATCACCAAATAGACCATTATGGAGAAACTTATCTATCTACAACAATACTAAAATCATATCCTCAGATTTTTGCTTGGCTCAACCTGCTTGACCTTAATATATGGATTATATTAGCACTAATGATGGCGGTAGCAGGATTTACTATCATTTCAGGACTGTTAATTATAATACTTGAAAGGACCAACACTATTGGCCTTCTTAAAGCTATTGGAACACGAAACAGCACAATACGCAAGACATTTCTCTGGTTTTCCGTTTTTATTGTAGGAAAAGGACTTATAATAGGAAACTTAATTGCTTTAGCAATTTGTTTGTTTCAACGCTATACCGGATTCTTCCAACTTGATGCTAATAGCTATTATGTATCAACCGTACCCATTGAAATAAATCCTATTATTATATTGTTGCTAAACATTGCTACATTATTAATTTGTATTCTTGTACTCATTGCACCAAGTTATCTTATTTCACACATTCATCCCGCAAAATCAATGAGATACGAATAGATAAAATATGAATCTATAGTGCAAATAACTGCATTTTAGTTGATTTTCTATTAATTAATGTATATATAATCAATATTTTTGCAATATGCCATAAAATATTGCACAAAATATTTTGGATTGTGCAAATAAGTAATTACCTTTGCACAAAATTTTGAAGATTGTGCAATGGAAATCATACCCAGTTTTAACGCATATTTACAAAAAAGCATAGTTGATAATTGGAACTCTGATGCGCTAACCGATTTCAAAGGAGCGACTCTTCAATTCAACGATGTAGCTCGAAAAATAGAAAAGCTACATATATTGTTTGAACATTGTGGAGTTAAACCACATGACAAGATAGCTCTTTGCGGACGAAATAGTGCACATTGGGCTGTTGCTTTCTTGGCAACACTTACCTATGGTGCTGTTGCAGTTCCAATTCAACATGAATTTAAAGCCGAGCAAATCCATAATATTGTCAATCACAGTGACGCTCGATTACTTTTTGTAGGTGATGTTGTAGCCACAACAATCGATGCCGATGCAATGCCACACCTAGAAGGTATTGTGTATATTCCAGACTATTCTCTCGTAATTTCGCGCACAGAAGAACTCACTTTTGCTCGCGAACATTTAAATGAGCTCTTCGGTCATAAATTTCCGATGAAGTTCACTTCTGACGATGTTGATTATTATAAAGACGAGTCTGAAACACTTGCCATTATAAATTATACAAGTGGAACTACAGGTTTCTCTAAAGGAGTAATGATTCCTTATCGCGCCCTTTGGGGAAACTTAGATTATTGTTTGCGAGTTCTCGGTAGCCAAGTAAAAAAAGGCAGCAACATGCTTAGCATATTGCCAATGGCCCACATGTATGGAATGGCCATTGAATTTATTTTTTCATTCTGTCATGGCTGTCACTTATTTTTCCTTACCCGACTACCCTCCCCTGCTGTAATAGCAGATGCTTTTGCTGAGATTCGTCCAGCTATAGTAATTACGGTGCCAATGGTTGTTGAGAAAATTATCAGAAAACGAGTTTTCCCTAAAATACAAAGTAAAGCCGTAAATCTACTGCTCAATATGCCAGTTGTAAACAAGCGCGTTAAGCAACGTGTTTGTGAGCAAGTGATGAAAGCATTTGGCGGACACATGTATGAAGTCGTTGTCGGTGGTGCTCCGTTAAATCAGGAGATAGAACGATTCCTCCACAGCATCGATTTTCCACTTACCATAGGTTACGGAACCACCGAATGTGCTCCGCTAATCACCTTTACCGACTATAAAGACTATAAATATAAGTCTTGCGGCATTGCTGTAGACCACATGGAAGTAAAGATTCTGAGTGATAATCCTGCTGAGATTCCAGGTGAGATTGTTACTCGCGGAACTAATGTAATGCTTGGTTACTACAAAAATGAAGAAGCAACAAGCAACGCAATAGATGAAGATGGATGGTACCACACTGGCGACTTAGGAACAATGAGCGATGACGGTCATGTATTCATAAGAGGACGCATCAAGAATATGCTTCTTGGTTCTAACGGTCAGAATGTATATCCAGAAGAGATTGAAGATAAACTTAACTCAATGGCAATGGTAGGCGAAAGCATTATCATCCAGCAAGAAGAGCGACTAATTGCACTTGTACATCCTGACTATGACGAAGCTCATTCAATGGGTCTTAACGAGGAAGACATTGAAAATATAATGGAACAAAACCGCCTGCAACTGAATGAAGGGCTTTCTGCATTCTGCAAGATATCAAAAATAAAGATACATAAGCAGGAATTTGAGAAGACTCCTAAGAAGAGTATCAAACGCTATCTATACAAAGACATATAAATATGTAATAAGTCCATTCTTATACATAAGTTATAAAAAAGAAACATATTAATTTAAATTTATATATGGAAAAGATCCCTAGCTTTAATGCAATAATTGAAAAAAGCATCATCGACAATTGGGACAAAGATGCACTTACTGACTATAAAGGAGTCACACTGCAATATCATGATGTGGCTCGAAAAATTGAAAAACTGCATATTTTATTTGAGAACAGTGGATTGAAGCGTGGAGACAAAATTGCCCTATGCGGACGTAACAGCGCAAGCTGGGCTGCAGCTTTCTTAGCTACACTTACCTATGGTGCTATAGCTGTGCCTATTCTTCACGAGTTTACACCAGATCAAGTCTACAATATAGTAAACCATAGTGATGCCCGACTGCTATTCGCTGGCGATGTTGTTTCAACGACCCTTGATGCAACTAAGATGCCAAATCTTGAAGGAATTATAAATAATCCAGACTACTCACTGATTCTATCTCGTTCTGAGAAACTGACATACGCAAGAGAACATCTGAACGAGATGTTTGGAAAGAAGTTTCCTAAATATTTCCGCCGCGAACACATTAGCTACTATCATGAGGAAAGCCCTGATGAACTTGCACTAATTAATTATACTAGCGGCACAACGGGCTATTCAAAGGGAGTAATGATACCCTATCGTGCTTTATGGAGTAATTATGATTTTGCTGAAGATGTACTTGGAAAACAAATAAGACCAGGCGACAATGTTTTAAGCATTTTGCCTATGGCTCATATGTATGGAATGGCGTTCGAATTTATTTTCGAGTTTCTTCACGGCTGCCATATATTCTACCTTACCCGTATACCTTCGCCAGCCATTATTGCGCAAGCATTTGCAGAGGTGCGTCCATCGATTATAATTTCAGTACCTCTCATCATTGAGAAGATTATAAGAAAACGTGTATTTCCGAAGATTCAGAACAACAAGATGCGACTATTATTAGGCATGCCTGTTGTAAACAAGAAAGTTCGCCAACGCATTTGTGAAGAAGTGGTTAAGGCGTTTGGCGGAAACTTCCACGAAGTAATTATTGGCGGAGCAGCATTCAATCAGGAAGTTGAACAATTCTTGCACAAGATTGAATTCCCATATACTGTAGGTTATGGTTCTACAGAGTGTGCTCCTATTATCTGTTACTCAGATTGGAGAACGTTTAAGCCTGGTTCTTGCGGAAGAGCTGCCCTTCATATGGATGTAAAAATAGACAGTACTGACCCTGAAAGAGTTCCTGGCGAGATATTGGCTCGCGGTCTTAACACAATGCTCGGATACTACAAGGATGAGGAAGAAACAAAAAAGACCATAGACGAAGAAGGATGGTATCACACTGGCGACTTAGGAACAATAGACAGCGACGGAAATGTTTACATTAAGGGACGTTCTAAGAATATGCTTCTTGGCGCAAATGGTCAGAACATCTATCCAGAAGAGATTGAAGACAAACTCAACTCTATGGCAATGGTGACGGAAAGCATTATCATACAAGAGAATGAGAAATTGATTGGACTTGTTCATCCCGACTATGAAGAAGCAAGAGTAATGGGCTTCACTACTGAGGACCTAAAGAACATTATGGAGCAGAACCGTCAGGAGCTAAACAACATACTACCTTCTTATAGCAAACTATCCGCCATTCACCTTCATGAAGAAGAGTTTGAAAAAACTCCAAAGAAGAGCATCAAAAGATATATCTATCAGAAAGTTAGACTTAAATCATAGACTGCGGTCTATATATTTCAAAAGAAAACAACACTCACAATCAGCTAACTTGCAATATTTGTGGGTGTTGTTTTTTTATATTAAAATATATCCAATTTTATCCCTACTTCTAAGTATACAGGGAGGCAGCTCTTACACGGCTGAGTGTTTCTGGTGTCATTTGCAAATAGTTGGCAACGTATACAAGTGGTGAACGAAGAATAACCTGAGGTTGCAACTTGCAGAACTTAAGATACCTGTCTTGAGCCGTCTCAAACCTAAGCATGTCTGCCTTAACCTGTGAAAGTATAAGCGATTCTTCCAATATCTTCCTGAAAAGAATCTGTATGTTTACACAGTGTAACGCAACCTCTTCAAGCCTCTTTTTGGGCAAAAGAAACATTGTTGTAGGTTCCAATGCCTGCATCTGAAGGCGTGTCGGTTCTTCACCAAAAAGACTTTCAAGGCACATCACAATACTATTGTCCACAGCAAGATGCTCTGTCAGTTCTTTGCCATTTTTATAATAGAACTGACGTACAAGACCTTTGTGGATATGATAGATATGTCGGCATACATCGCCCTCTTTCAAAATAATCTCTCCTTTAGCATATTTTCTCTGTTCAATTATGCTTTCCAGAATGTCTAATTCTTCGTGAGTCATGGTGCTATACTTGCGCGCCAACTCACGAGCTACGTCTCTTTTAGTTATTTGCGGTTCCTTGATCATAATTGTAAAGTAAATTAGGTTGATAGTTTCATCATTATATTATTAGTCAAGTTTCAGCACGGCAAGGAATGCCTTCTGAGGAACTTCGACATTACCAATTTGCTTCATGCGCTTCTTTCCTTTCTTCTGCTTC
Source organism: Prevotella sp. (assembly GCA_017627765.1). Classification (GTDB taxonomy): domain Bacteria; phylum Bacteroidota; class Bacteroidia; order Bacteroidales; family Bacteroidaceae; genus Prevotella. The sequence continues at coordinate 63,416 of JAGAGD010000110.1, forward strand.
TCAAGTAGTTTACGTTTTCTGCTTACATCACCACCATAGCACTTTGCCGTAACATCTTTCCTTACACACTTTATTGTTTCGCGGGCTATAATTTTAGCTCCAATAGCTGCCTGTATGGCAATGTCAAATTGCTGACGCGGTATCAATTCTTTTAACTTTTCACACATTCGCCTGCCAAAGCCTACAGCGTTATCTTGATGTGTTAGGGTTGAAAGCGCATCAACAGGTTCGCCATTAAGAAGTATGTCAAGCTTAGCCAGACGCGATGGTCTGTATCCACTTATATGATAGTCGAATGAAGCATATCCCTTAGAAATACTTTTAAGTTTGTCGTAGAAATCAATAACTATTTCGCCTAGAGGCAAATAGAAATGTAGTTCAACTCGGTTACCGCTAACGTATTCCTGATTTATCAGTTCGCCACGCTTATCAAGACACAGTTTCATAATTGGCCCGATATAATTAGCTGAAGTAATGATAGAAGCCTTAATGTATGGCTCTTCTATGTGGTCTATCATTGTCTGGTCGGGAAGTCCTGAAGGATTGTGCACTTCTTTCACACCACCTTGCTTATCATAAACCATATACGAAACATTTGGAACGGTGGTGATTACGTCCATATTAAACTCTCTGTCAAGACGCTCTTGAACAATTTCCATGTGCAGAAGTCCCAAGAATCCGCAGCGGAAACCAAATCCCAAGGCAACCGAAGACTCAGGCATGAACGATAGCGAAGCATCGTTGAGCTGTAGTTTCTCAAGCGATGCACGCAGGTTTTCATAATCATTAGGGTCTATAGGATATACACCTGCAAACACCATTGGTTTCACTTCCTCAAAACCAGAAATGGCCTCATCACAAGGACGCGATATGTGGGTTATAGTATCGCCCACCTTTACCTCCTTTGCATCCTTTATTCCGCTTATTATATATCCTACCTCACCAGTTGACAACTCCTTACGTGGAATCATGTCCATCTTAAGCACACCAACTTCATCGGCATCATACTCCATGCCAGTATTAAAGAACTTCACTTTATCACCTTTCTTTATACTGCCATTCTCAATCTTAAAGTAAGCTATTATACCTCTGAACGAATTGAACACCGAGTCAAATATAAGAGCTTGCAGCGGAGCCTTCGGATCTCCAACAGGATGAGGTATACGCATTACCACTGCCTCAAGAATCTCAGGAATACCCTCGCCTGTCTTACCTGAAGCTCGCAGTATATCATTCCTATCGCAACCCAGCAGGTCTACTATTTCGTCCTCAACCTCATCAGGCATAGCGCTTGGCATGTCTATTTTGTTTATCACAGGAATAATCTCAAGATCCTGCTCTATAGCCATATATAGATTGGAAATAGTCTGAGCTTGAACGCCCTGGGTAGCATCAACAACAAGTATTGCACCCTCACAGGCTGCTATGCTTCTCGAAACCTCATAGGAGAAATCCACGTGTCCAGGAGTGTCTATCAGATTCAGTATGTATTGTTCACCCTCCAAACTGTACTCCATCTGTATGGCATGGCTTTTAATGGTTATGCCTCTCTCTCGCTCCAGGTCCATGTCATCTAACATCTGACCTTCCGTAATCTTAATAGTCTTAGTATACTCCAGCAATCGGTCGGCTATTGTCGACTTACCATGATCTATATGGGCTATAATGCAAAAATTCCTTATATTTTCCATTTACAAAATTCTTCCTATTTTCACCAGCAAGAAACTTTAAATAATCTCTTTTAACAAGAGAAATAAGCATGCAATTACTGGTAATTAACTGCAAAATTACAAAAAACACGGAAATTCTACAAACAGAAATACGTACAAATAGCGTTTTTACTAAAAAATTAACAAATTAACATTTTGCATTGACAAGTTGACAGATAAACACACGTTATAATTTAGGCTACCTCAATATGAAAAATTTTGACAAAACTCCTCATTTTAGATAATAATTTATAACAATAACAATCTGAAAGCAATTTTTCGTTTCTTGTCTTTTCAGAAAAGAAAGCATGTAATTTTCAGAGCCGAGTTGGGTAAAAAATTGATTAACTAACCCCGCCCATAACTTAAAAATTCACGACCGAGCGAAATGAACTTGCAAAATATGCGAGTATTTTGCGGTTTCTCGCTCTTTTTAGTAAATCGTTTAATATCAAGACTTTATACGTTTCGCCTCATAATACATAAGTGTTAAAAAAGTCAAAGGGCATCTTTCGCAGTATGAAAGGGCACCTTTGGCACTGCAATATGCCACATATCGCACTGCGATATGCCACGTTTCGCATCGCGAAAGGACACCTTTCACTTTTTTTTCCTCATGCTCATTCACAAAGTTTAATCCGATTGATTAACAATTAAACGC
>JAGAGD010000111.1 GCA_017627765.1 Prevotella sp.
GTAACAAACGCAATGCTGGAAGGAATCAACAATAAGATAAAGGTAATGAAGAGAAGAGCATATGGCTATAGAGATGATGAGTATTTCACACTGCTACTACTCGGACTACATGACAAAACCAACGCAATTCGGGGATGAACCTTTTTTATTTTATGCGACTATCGTCGCAATCTAATGCAAAGTTAGAGTGAGATTTCTCGCGAAGCGACTCCTAACAAGCAAATTCGTATTTAACCCATTCACTCATTGTAATGGCATAGCTAAAGCAAGCTTTGCTCTGCTCATCTGGCAATTTCGCAAATTCCAATTTCTCTGACAGTTATCGGATAGCAGCTGCCTGTCTCGACTTTACTTGTTGGGATTTCTATGTTTCAGAAACTTAGTTCCTTATTCCTTTCATGCTTGTGAGGTAGGCTTTGGCAGAGCCGAAGCGGAGGTTGAAGTCAAGGCGGATAGGAATGTGGTTTAGGTCGTCGGTAACAAAGAAGGAGGAGAGTTTCTCATATTTCTTCTTCTTGCTGTTCCATTCTGCATATTCGAGTTTCAGGCAGCGATATTTCTTGCCGTCGTCAGCCTTTATGTTTTCTATTCCTTTGTAGGTTAAGAGTCCTGGAGAAATGTCTCTGCCTCCTGCCACTTCAACCTTTATCTGGTGTCCGCGCTGCCACCCTTTCGGGTTGAGGCTGCGTGAACGGAGGAAGAGGCTGAGCATATCGAATATACATTCGTTGCTCGTTTTCTCGTTGTGAGTAATGCTCTTGTCATTGTGAAGGCGTTTCATGCGCACCTTGCATCGGTTGTCGTGATAGGAGTACCACACTTCGTCTACGGTATATCGTTTGCCCTCGTGTGCTCCCTTGCGGTAGTAGAGTGGCACGAGTTGCTTAGATATATATGTAAGCAGCGTGTCGCGCATGATGAAGTATTTGTCTAATCGCCCATTGGAGCGGGTAATCAGGCTTGTGCGGTAGGCTTCGTGTCCTTGATATTTCCTCTCAGTTGTTGAGAGTGATGCCGTGCCAACCTTATACCAGACGAACTTCCAGTTGAAGTAGAGGTTGTAGGTCAGTGACTCGCCCGACTTGAAGGCTGTGTTCTTCATTGTGCACTGAGCCGAAGCCGCCGATGCAGCAATTAAGAGCATTGCTGCTATTATGGTTCTTATGATTGTTCTATTCATGGCTAATAAGTATTGTTTTTCAGTTAAAGGCAAAGTATGCTTAAAGCAGTTCTGGCAGCTCGTAGAGTTTCATGCCGTTGCTGCCTTTTATGAGGATGAAAGAGTCATGAGGCGGGTTTTCCGTTAGGGCATTTTTCACCTCTTCTACGTTCTTGAACTTGCGATAGTGGCACTTGATAGGTTCATAAGCTTCGCCAACCAGCCATACGTTTGTCAGTTTCATCTGTCGGATGCGGTTCACAATGCGTCGGTGTTCCTCGTCAGAACTGTTGCCGAGTTCGTTCATCTGACCTATGATAGCCATCTTGTTTTCCACCTCCATCTGTTCGAAGTTGTCGAGTGCTGCAAGCATTGATGTTGGGTTGGCATTGTATGCATCAACTATGAGTTTGTTTCTTTCGGTCACTGTCAGTTGTGAGCGGTTGTTCTTAGGCTCATAGTTGGCAAGTGCATGGCAGATCTTTTCTGGCTCAACACCAAAGTTTACGCCTACGGCAATGGCAGCCAGCAGGTTGTCAATGTTGTATTTTCCAATCAGCTTAGTGTCGATATGATACCACATCATCTCCTCGCCGTTGTCGGCAAGTTCGTTTAGAGGTTTGTGCCACTTCATTGAGAGGAATGGCGAGCAAGACACAACCTTGCCTATGATGCAGTCTTCAGCGTTCTTCTCGTTGGCAGAGTAGGGAGTAACCCAGACGTTGTCTGGCAGTACTTCCAGCAGCATCTCGTTGTCGGCATTGATGAATACTGTTGACTCCTCTCTCGAACTGAGATAGCGGTAGAGTTCGCTTTTTGTCTTTATAACGCCTTTCAGCGAGCCAAATCCCTGCAAATGGGCCATGCCCACATTCGTAATCAGTCCGCATGTTGGTTCGGCTGTCTCTGCCAGGGTCTTTATGTCGCCAGGATGGCTTGCCCCCATCTCTATTATGGCAACTTCATGTTTCTCGTTCAGACGGAAGAGAGTCTTAGGCACACCAACGTCGTTGTTGAAGTTGCCTTCAGTTGCCATCACGTTGAACTTCTCACTTAACACCGCAGCCAGCAGTTCTTTGGTTGTGGTCTTTCCGTTAGTGCCAGTAATGCCTATGACAGGGATATTGAACTGGCGGCGATGTTCGCGAGCCAGCAACTTGAAGGTCTTTAGCGTGTCGTCAACAAAGATGTATCTCTCGTCGCCGTCAACCATATATTCCATATTGTCTATGACGGCATAGGCGCAGCCGTCGGCTAATGCCTGAGCCGCAAACTTGTTTCCGTCGAAGGAGGCTCCTTTCAGTGCAAAGAAGATGGAATCTTCAGGGCAGTTTCGGCTGTCGGTAGTAATTACTGGGTGCTGCTTGTATAATTGATATAGTTCTTGTATGCTCATAGTTGTTTTACTTTTTTCTTTTCTGCAAAATTACAATTAAACGTGGAAATAAACAAATTTTGCGTTGATAAGTAGGCTTATTTCACTGAAAATGGTTACATTTGCAGAAATATAAAGCAAACTGATATCTATGGACTGGAAGCAACTCATCACAAACAAACGATTAGGGCAGGAGAACAGACATGCCGACCGTTATGACGACAGGTCGGAGTTTAAGCGCGATTACGACAGACTGATTTTCTCTGCTCCATTCCGCCGTCTGCAAAACAAGACTCAGGTGTTTCCTCTGCCAGGCAGCGTTTTCGTTCATAACCGTCTGACTCACTCGCTCGAGGTGGCTTCGGTTGGTATGTCGCTGGGCAATGACGTGGCAAGTCGCTTGTGCGAGATTCATCCAGAGTTGCGCTCTTCGCTGTTTGAGGAGATTGGTACAATAGTCTCGGCTGCCTGTCTGGCTCACGACTTGGGCAATCCTCCTTTCGGACATTCTGGCGAAAAAGCTATTCAGACCTATTTCACTGAGGGAGAAGGCATTGCCCTGAAAGGCCTGATGTCGGAAGAACTCTGGTCGGACATGACGCGTTTCGACGGAAATGCTAATGCTTTCCGCCTGCTTACCCATAGATTTAAGGGTCGTCGCGAGGGCGGTTTTGTTATGACTTACAGCATGCTTGCCAGCATTGTGAAATATCCGTTTGCTTCAGTTGTTGCGTCAAGCAAGAACAAGTTTGGTTTTTTCAAGAGCGAGCGCAATGTCTATCTGCGCATAGTAGAAGAACTGGGCATACCTAAGATTTCTTCTCCTGACGGCAAGGAGCGGTGGGCACGCTTCCCGCTGGTCTATCTTGTTGAGGCTGCCGACGACATTTGCTATGAGGTGATGGATATAGAAGATGCCCACAAGCTGAAGATACTCTCATTTGAGGAAACGCGCGACCTTCTGCTCGGATTCTTCAATGAAAAGGGCAAAGAGCGAATACTTCAGCGCATAGAGGAGGAGAACATTACCGATAACAACGAGAAGATAGTCTACATGCGCTCTCGTGTCATAGGAATGTTGGAGCGTGAATGTGTTGAGACCTTTGTGAAGCATGAGAAAGAGATACTTGAAGGAACATTCGAGGGCAGCCTGATAGGTAATATCAGCGAGTTGCCTTGCGAGGCTTATAAGTATTGCACTAAACTGTCACGCAGTCGTATCTACAACAGCAAGCCAGTGCTCGATGTGGAATTGTCGGGTTATAAGATAATGGAAACGCTGATGCAGGTGATGGTGAATGCTGCCTTGCACCCTGAGCGATACTACTCTCAGCAACTCATAGGCAGGGTGTCGAGCCAATACGACATACAGTCGGATGATTTTGAAACTCGTCTGATGGCAGTAATTGACTATATAACAGGCATGACCGATGTCTATGCTCTTGATGTCTATCAGAAGATAAACGGCATCTCGCTGCCGATTATTTAGGCAGGTTAGGCTGTCGGTTCTCAGGTATATTGGTTTGTTGTTTAAAAAATCTTCAGTTCTGAAAGAACGAAGGTGCTTATAAGGGAAATAAAGAAGATAATGAAAAAACGCGCATGGTAGCAAATACTATCATGCGCGTATATATTATATATAATAATGTATTAGTCATTCTTATTAAATAGACTGACGTTTGTCTACTCTTTAGCCATACCTACAAACTGTTTGCGATAGACCGAAGGAGTGATGCCTACAGCTTGTTGGAATAGTTTGTAGAATGTAACTGGTGAGTTGAAACCTAAGTCGGAGCATATTTGCTTGAGTGGATAGTTTATTTGCTCACGGTCGGAGAGTATTCGGATGGCGTCGTTTATCCTATATGAGTTGATGAACTGCAAGTAGCTCATGCCGCTTTTCTCCTTGATGATTTGAGAAAGGTATGTGCGGTTGGTGCCGAGAGCCTCTGCCACACGCTCACGATTAAGTTGGGTGTCAGTATATATTCGGTCGCGTTCCATTAGCAGGCAGAGCTTGTTGTATAGTTGTTGCGCCTTGTCCTCCTCAATTCTCGGTTTCAGGCGATGCTCCAGACGCTCAAGTTGTTTGCGTGCCTGCTCCTGAGCCTCTTCGATGGCTTGCCTGTGTTGGTTAGCTTCCTCTTCACGTTCTTTAGCCTCTTTCTCCCTTTCGGTTAGTTCCTTGCGCACCTGATTCAGAGTTTTCAGCAGCTCTGTTGATTGTTCTTGAGTGGTTGCAAGTTGCTGTTCTGCTGTAACCAGTTGTTCCTCTGTGGAGAGAAGTCTGTCTTGGAGTTCTATCTCGCGTTTGGCTGCCTTAGCATTTTGCTTGACAATGCTCTTATATAGGCTGTTGCGCTTGTTGTAGAGGTGGAGAATATAGAACAGGAGTGCAAGCATCAGCAATACGGCAACAGTCAGCACAATGTTGAGTCTGCGTTGGTCGGCTATGCGCTGTTCGTGCAGTATAGCCTCTTGCTCTTTCTTTTCAATGTCGAGCATGATTGCACGCTCGTGCATAAGGCGGTCCATGTTCACTGTGCTGAGAGTGTCCATAGCCATGTTGGCACGATATATATAGTTGAAAGCCAAGTCGTTTTTACCAAGTTTCTGATAGTTCTTTGCTATGAGTTGGTAGCAGTCAACTTCCCTTGTCTTGTTCTGATTCTCAATAACTTCAAGTGCTTCAAATACTATCTCGTTTGATTTTTCATATTGTCCGAGATTGTGAAGAACCTTAGCATATTGCAGTTGAGCATCGGAAAGCAGCGACTTCTGATGGTAAATCTTTGCAAGGCGTATGGCTTCTAATGCCAGTTGCTCTGCCTTCTTGTCGTTGCCTTTCTGACTCATCACCTGAGAGTATAGTGTGTATACGGAAGGGATGTCCTCGTAAGGATAGCGTTTGAAAATGTCGATAGCATCGAGCAGATGCTTTTCTGCCTCGTCAAAATTGCCCCTAAGTTGGTTGTACATGGCAATATAGTAAGTGCCAAGATACTGCAATTCATATTTCTTGTGCTTTATTCCGTAGTCGTATATGCGCTGAGCGTTCTCAAGTCCTGTGGTGTCATTCTTTGAATGAGACAATATAATAAGGTTACCATATACGCGTGCGCGCAGTTCCTCATAGTTGATTCGGTTTGCAGCTTCGAGTGAACGCAGGAAATAGCTCTGTGCGATAAAAAGATTGTTGGCATACATGGCATGGTAGATAGCCTTAGCGTTTAGCGTCAAGGCAATGATTGAGTCGTTCTCAATCTGCTTAGCCAAGTCTTCCGACTTGTTTAGGAGAGAAAGGCCGTCTTCCCCTTGCCCTAAGAAAAGTTGTGACAATCCGCAATAGAATAAGGCAAAAGCCTCGCAGCGCAGGTCGTCGCTGGCTTGCGCTTGTTTATATAATTGCAGTGAAAGTCTGTTCAGAAGTTCATGCTGGCTCTTGTCACGGGCAATATCACACCTCTTTAACAATGCTTCATTGCTAACAACTTGTTTGCGAATGTTAGTTTTTGCATCGCTTTTTATGTTAAAAATGAACATAAAGAGCAATGCAACTATCAATTTGATAGTTATTCTCATGCTGTATTTTTATTTTCTTATATTCATTGCAAAAGTACGAAAAAGCCTTAAAATTGCCAAATTTTCAGTTATTTTTCGGTGTTTTTCTTTCAAAAAAGACAATTTGTCAAAAGTGAAATGCAATTTTTTGTGATATTATTAATAATCCTTTATCTTTGCGAGGCGATTAAGATAAAAATGATTCGAAGTTAAATATTTAAATCAATCGTTGGAATTTAGTTTGAATTTAAAACTGTTCTTTATGATGTTTTTTATGTTTTGTAATAATCAAGCAAAATAAAAGGTGAGTAAAGGACATAATAAAAGAGAATATAATAATAACATTTTTTAATTGTCCATGTTCATAAATGGATTAAAAAACAACAAAAAAGAGATGAAAAAAACTTACAAATTCGCGATGCTTGCAGTTGCAGCTTTAATGGCAATGTCAGCAAGTGCACAAAACCTTACTATTAAGGGTGTATTGAACAACAATCGTCACGATGATGGTGAAACTCTGGGCTCACAGTATGTTGGATGGAACGCAGAAATAGGTAAAGCTATATTTGTTGTTGATCAAGGTATCTACTCTATGACTTGGGACGGCAATAAACTGTCTACTCCAGTTAAGGATCCTGCTGTAAATATTAGCGATTTCTACCAGAATGGTAAGTTCACTGACAATGATAAGGCTCTTTGGGCTACAAACTTCAACCTTATGTGTGGTAACTCTGGTGCTGTTTACACTGATGGTATTATTACAACTGTATTCTCTCGCGACTATCAGTCAACAGTTCCTGAGGAAATGTTTGCTGTTCGTAAGTGGGATGCTAACACAGGTGAACTTCTGAAGACTTATCCTTACTTCTCTGAAGATAAAGTTCTTGAGTCAGCAGGTATGGCTTATAACCCAGTTGACGGCAAGGTTTACGGTTTGTTCTATGTAACAAATGCACAGATGGAAGAGGATATTACAAGTGATCCTGATTATTTTGTAGACGATGACGAACAGTTTGAAGGACGTGAAGGTCTTGATGCAGGTTATGCTATCGGTACAATCAATCTTGAGACTATGGATGTTGAACTGATCACTAAGGGTTTATACTACTATAACTTCATCACATTCGCTATCAACTCTGAAGGTCGTGCATTTGCTCTGACAAGTGGTGGTACAAATGGTTATATTGGTGAAGACGGAAAGATGCGCAACATCAATAACGAACTTACAGGTGCTCAGGTTTATGAGTTTGACCTCGCTACTGGTGTTATCTATGCAAACGCTACAACAAAGATTGACCCAGAGACTGGCGAAGAATATGAAACATGGGAACCTACACTTCCTGCAACAGGTTACTGCTCTAAGTATAAGAAGCAGGCTGCTTGCTTCGACAAGAACAACCCAAGCAAGATGTACTGGGTAGGTTACTTCAACAGTGGCAAAGGTATCAATGATTACGGAAGCTGGGGCGAACTCCCAGACAAAGAGTGGCGTACAAACGGTAAGTATGACACATGCCTTTATGAGATTGACATAAACACAGGTGAAGCTAATCGTCTTGCAATGATTGACGACCGTATCACATTCTCAGCTCTTTGGGTAGACGGTGCAGACAACAGCGACAATGGTGTTGAGGAAATCAAGACAACAAACAACGGCAACGGAAATGTTCAGGTTTATACAGCATCAGGTCAGTTGGTTTACAACGGCAAAGCTCAGAACATGAATCTTGGTAGCGGACTCTACATCGTTAAGAGTGGCGACGAGACAAAGAAAATGTTAGTAAAATAATTTTTCTTATATTCTTCAGAAACTGCGTTGAGGATTTCAAATCCTCTCGCAGTTTTTTTATTAAGCCTACAGCATGCTTTATAGTATTTTGGTATAAATCAAGTACATGGTAAGAAGTTTGTTGTTAAATAAATGTGATAGACATTCTGAATAGTCTATAGATAACTAACAATTCAGGCGGCGATTGGTCTTTAAGTGACTGTCGCCGCTTTTTTTATTGTGAGATTATAAGTTTTTTTATTGTAGGTTTATAGGTTTATTAGTCTTTTAGTTCTTTGTTTTTTGCGTTCTTTATTTCTTTGGTTAGGAGATAAGATAGATTAACTGTTAAAAACTAATAAATTCTGGAATACATTTGTCGTTTTCTGCCTATTGAATGGGATAAGTTTATTACTTTTGTAGGATATATTTCAAAAGTAGAAAGCATTCTTTCTGTAAAAAGGATTATTACTTTCTTTGCGAACAACTATAAACATAACAGATAAATGATTACAAAAAAATTATTCTTGGTTCTGAGCATTGCTATTGCTATGCTTAGCACTGGTGAGACCGTTTCTGCCCAGCAGAAGGCGGAAAGCAACTACACACCTACTATTATTGCAGGTGTGAGAAAAGCTGATTCGTGGACTATGGATAACACGAAGGAAGGAATTTATAGTCTTGAACTTAAAGAAGGTGGTGAGCTGACCCAACTTAATGAGGGCGTAAGCAAAAATCTTGCTCCACTTGGTGGCGCAGTCTATGTAGACGGCAAGATGGATGGCATCAACTTTACTGCTGTTGAAGACTATGGCGGAATGTCTTACATTGTTCGCCATGTTCAGTACAACATGGAAGACTGGTCGCTTAACTACAATAAGATGCTCAGTGACCTCGACCGCAACTTCATTTCTTCATGCGGTCTTGCTCACGACCCTGTAACAGGCAAGAACTATGGAATTTTCTTCAACTTCAACCTTGACTGGCAGGTTGTTGACCGCAAGTTCGGAACAATTGATTTTACCAACGAGCAACCTTCGCGTGAAGTTATTTCAGTGATGAATACTCCAATGGTAGCAATAGCCTGCGACAACGATGGAGTGCTTTATGGTATCGGACAAGATGGTTTCCTCTACATCATCAACAAGTCTAATGGTAATGTTTCTATTGTAGGTGATACAGGCATTGAAAATCTTTCTACTCAGCCTATGTCAGCCGTTGTAGACCCTAAGACAAACAAACTCTATTGGAACGTTGTCAACACATCATACAAGGCTGCCATCTACGAACTCGACAAGCAGACTGGTGCCGCAACAAAGGTTATTGACACTCCAGATAATGCCGTTCTCGTCAACATGTATATTGCTGAGCCACAGGCAGCAGACGATGCTCCAGCAGCAGTTGACAATCTCAGCGCCGTGTTTGAAGGCGAAGAGACTACAGGAAGTGTTTCTTTCACTGCACCTACAACTTCCTATCTTGGCGACCCTATCAGCGGAACACTCAACTATACAATCTCTGCCAATGGCGAAGAAAAAGCAACAGGCACCGTTGAGGTTGGCGAAACAGTAGAACAGACCATTTCTGCCGAAGTTGGAGACAATGAGATAGTTGTTACCGTAAGCAATCAAGCAGGCATGAGTCCAGAGGCTAAGGTCAATGTATATGTTGGTCCTGACACTCCAATGGCTCCAGAAGATGTTGTTTTCGAATATGACTATGACAACAAGGAAGTTTCGTTAGCATGGAAAGCCCCAGCAAAAGGTATTCACGACAAAGACCTTCAGGCAGACCAACTCACTTATGTAATCCACCGCATGGAAGGCGACGTGATGGTTGCTGAAAATGTTCAAGACACAAACTATAAGTTTCAGTACAGCCAGAATGAACTTGCTCCTGTCTACTTCACTGTGGCTGCAACAAACAAGGGCGTAGTTACTGGCGAGGCTGCTCCTTCTAACAAGGCAGTCATCGGCAATCCTCTTGCTGTTCCTTATACCCAGCGTTTCAACTCTGGCTCATCTTTCGACTTGTTCACAGTTGTAAATGCAAACAACGACAGCAAGACATGGGAATGGGGCAAGAACTATTCAGGCGATGGACGTGCAGAGTATTTCTACAACAGAGAGCTCGATGCCGACGACTGGCTGATTACACCTCCTATCTATCTCTTTGCTGATGCGGAGTATGAATTAAAGTTCGATGCACAGACTGCTTATGTCAACTGCTTAGACTATCTTGGCGTTGCCTATGGTCGCGGATTTGATGTTGCTGCCTATGAGACTCTTTTCGACAAGATTACGCTCAATGAGCCTCAGAGTCAGACATTCACAAAGAGCGACATCATACCTTCAGTATCTGGTGCATACTATTTCGGTTTCCATGCTTACAGTCCTTACCAGTATGGCGGTTTGCTCCTTATAGACAATATCAGCATTACGCTGAAAGACGACCACAACAGCATAGCTGGCCGTTCTGCCGACAAAGCCGTTGTTAAGGCTGTTGATGGTGGTGTGGCTATTGCAAATGCTACAGGCAAGACAGTTGAGATATTCACTGCCGACGGAAGACTGGTTGCTCAGAATGCTGGTGCAGCCTACATGATGAGAGCTCTCCCACGCGGACTCTACATTGTTCGTGTTGGTGCAGATACACTTCGCGTAGCAGTCAAGTAAAAAAATCCGTGAGGATTCGTTTTCATAGTTTAATTTTTTTAAGTTTGGTTGGGATGTGTCAATCTGTTGGCACATCCCTTTTTTTCCTTACCTAAGTTTTATTTGTGTTATCTACTGTTACAATTTTGTTGCGTAACAAAAATGTAACAATATTTTTTTGCCACAAGAAATAAATTCCCTTATTTTTGCAGCCGTCTCTATCTCAGAAAGCAAACCGGCTGAGATATGTCTTGTTAAATCTGGACTAATATTGAAACAGCATTCTATATCTATGGTTAAAGATAATTTTAGTGAGCAAAAAAATCAATAAACTGTCAAGGTCGTCAGTCTTGACGATTGAAGCAGAATATAATCAATCTATAATTTTAAAAAAACAAAAACAATGAGAAAAATGAAGTATTTACTGATAGCCCTCTTTGCAGTGCTACAGTTTACAGCGTGTGATTCAGACGACGATTTGGTTGTTAAGACAGGAGATTTGCCAACGGCTGCTCAAACTTTCCTAAATCAGCACTTCCCTGACATGAAAATTGTGCAAGTTAAGCTTGATACAGAGAAGATGGGACGCCACTATGACGTAAAACTTGCCGATGGCAGTGAGCTGGAATTTGATGAGAATGGTAATTGGACAGAAGTCGACTGCAAGACCAGAGCCGTTCCTTCTGCTATAGTTCCTACGCCTATAGCCAATTATGTAGTAAGCAACTATAATGCAGGTGTATTTATTGTTAAGATTGAGCGCGAAATCAGCGGTTACGAAATTGAACTCTCTAACGGGCTTGACATCAAGTTCAACAACGAATTCAATGTTATCAAAGTAGAAAATTAAGCGGTATAAGCACACCTTAATAAGTAGTGTTATAAAGGTTGACTACCTATATAGAAGCAGCAACAACAAGAGCATGTTGGTTGTTGCTTTTTTTGTCTATCATGCTTGCCTTTTTTATTCCTAAAGACGATTCCTATATACATCCTGCTTACAATCTGAAAGCAAAATTCTGGCTCCGTTTTTTGACAAAAAACGGCTTAAATTTTTGTCAACCAAAACTTTCATTCTAGAAAAAGATTTTCCGTTTGGCACGAGGTTGAATGTAAAAAAGCGTTTAATTGTTAATCAATATCTATAAACAATGTAAACGGTTGTGAGGAACGAAAAAGTGAAAGGTGTCCTTTCGCGATGTCAAACGTGGCATATGACCATGCGATATGTGGCATATCGCAGTGCCAAAGGTGCCCTTTCGCACTGCGAAAGATGCCCTTTGACTTTTTTAACAGTTATGAGTTTTACGACGAAATCTATAATGTCTTGATTTCTAATCTTTTACTAAAAACAGCGATAAGTCGCAAAATACTCGCATATTTTGCAACTTCTTTTTTCTTGGTCGAAAAATTTTAAGTTATGGAGGGGGTAAATCGGGGAAAAGTTGCAAAATAACGAGGGCAAAATGGTTGAGTAGTTAAGAATGGTGCAAAAAGCGGTTATAAAGTGTAAGCAACCTACTGTTTCGCTGTTTATTTATATCAGCCACTTTAATTGAAGGCGAGTCTTCAGGTTTATAATTCTGCTTGAAATGCCTACTGAAGCTGTTATTTCATTCCAGAAATGAAGAAATAAGCCATCTTAAAGATTCAAAAAAGTGAAGTTGGTTTGCCATTTCTCATAAATATGTCTATATTTGCAGATGTTCGGAACATGTTGCCCTGACGGGCAGCACTATGAAAAGAATCTATGGACAGACTGTCGCGCGAACAAAGGCATAAGAACATGGCAGCCATTCACGGCAAGGACACTAAGCCCGAAATGGTAGTCAGACGGTGGCTGTGGAGCAGGGGCTTCCGCTATCGGCTCAACTCGCCACGACTGCCAGGACACCCTGACTTGGTACTGAAAAAGTATCGTACTTGTATTTTCGTTAACGGCTGCTTCTGGCATGGACACTATGTTGACATGAACGGCACGATAGTAAACTCCAGCTGCTGCAAGATTCCTGCTGCCAACCGAGAATATTGGGTTAATAAGTTAAGGCGCAACCAGCAGCGCGATGTTGAAGTGCAGCGCCAGCTGTCAGCCATGGGCTGGTATAGCATAACGGTCTGGGAGTGTGAACTGAAGCCGAGTGTAAGAGAAAAGACCCTGACGATGTTAGAATATTCGCTCAACTCCATTTGGCTGAAAGACCACTCCAAGTCTAAGCCATATCCTCTCATGGCAGAGGAGGAGGTGCAGCAGATGGCAGCAGAACCCGATTTGCAAGGATTTAGTAAGCATTGATACCGCCTGTTGCTTGTGTGAAAAACAATTACCTAAAGATAATAAGGCTGCAAAATTCTTAAATTTTCATGTTGAAAGTTTGTAGTTAGAAAACTTATTCATACATTAGCGCACTAAAATTTAAATTTAGGCAATTTATATTATTGCTGAATACTTTTATCTATAACTAAAACAATAATAACCTATGAAACGAAAAATTACACTTGTATTGTCTTTTTTTGTTGCTGCCTTGAGCATAATGGCTCAAGACATTGATATCAATTCTGTAAATTTCCCAGATGGTGAATTCAGAGGGTTGCTTCTTAGCCAAAGTTTTGGAGAAGACGGTAAAATCACAAGTGAGGAGATTAGCGGAATAACATCCCTGAATGTTAATTCTTATGGAATTGAAACTCTGAAGGGTATAGAGTTTTTCACAGAGCTAACCACGCTAAACTGTGCTAATAATCAGCTAACAGAACTTGATTTGTCAAAGAATGAAAAGCTGGTAACCCTGCAATGTTTTAATAATCAGCTGTCATTGCTAAATGTTTCAAAAAACACTGAACTACAGTCACTGAACTGTTCAAACAATAAGCTGCAAGCACTCGATTTCACTGCCAATACTAAGCTACAAAGGCTGATTTGCTTCAAAAATGATTTGACCAGTTTAGAAATTACTCGTAATGTTATGCTCAAAACCCTAACGGTAAACGACTGTAAGCTGACACATTTGGAGTTTCCATACACTGAAGAGCTGGAGGCTGTGAATTGTTCAGGAAATCAGCTTGAGCAAATAGAATTCTATAATAACGTCAATCTGAAAAATCTCTCATGCTTTGATAATAATCTCACCTCGCTTGAATTGCCAAACAATAAGAATCTGCGGACTCTTGATTGCTATAATAATAAGATAGCTAGTCTTGATCTTCCGTCAGAGAGCGAGCTTGTGTATATAGACTGCTCTGGCAATCAGCTTTCTTCTCTTGATGTTTCTTCACTGGGCAATTTGGCAAGTCTCAAGTGCTATGACAATAACATAGCAGAGCTAAACCTCTCAAACAACCCTTCACTTGAACTGCTGTATTGTGCAAACAACCAGTTGAAAGAAGTCAATATTGAAAACAATCAGCTACTGGAGTTCATTAACTGCAAAGGCAATCAGCTGGAGAAACTTGATGTCTCAAAGAATGCAAAGCTTGACTTTATCAATTGCTCAAAAAACAAGTTCACGTCATTCAGCATTGCTAATAATCCTCTTGTAAACAATCTTTATATTTACTCCAACCAAATAAAGAAGGCAGAGATGGAAAAGCTTGTAGACGGCCTGTCTCAAATGCCTGATGGTAAAATCATCGTGTATCTCAAGTCGGGAAATAATCAGGAAGGCAACGAGATGACTGCGCAGCAGGTTGCTAAAGCCAATGAAAAAGGCTGGAAAGTGTTCTATTTAGATGAAGACGATGGAGAAACTTATGCTTATGAAGGAATGAAAAATAATATTCTGATAGATGAAATAAACTTTCCTGACGAGCATTTCAGAGACTATCTGCTGGCACAAAGCTACGGAAACGACGGCGAACTCTCAGAAGAAGAGATAGCAGAGATAAAAGAACTGGACTTGAGTGAAATGAAAATATATACCCTGAAAGGCATTGAGCATTTCACGGAACTTGAAAACTTAAACTGTTGTGAAAATGAGCTTACAGAACTTGACGTCTCAAAAAATAAGAAATTAATTATTTTACAATGTACAGAGAATAAACTTACAAAACTAGACCTTTCGCAAAACACAGAACTTGAGACGCTGCGCTGTAATGTAAATTCACTGACAGAGCTTAATGTGTCAAAATGTAATAAATTGAAAAAACTTAACTGTTACCAGAATTCTCTCACCAACATAGACTTGACAAACTGTCCAGATTTGCAATTCCTTTATTGCTATAAAAACTCTTTGCAGGAACTTGACGTTACACACAACACTAAATTGGAAGACTTATATTGCTATGAAAACCAGATTGAAGAACTAAATCTGGTAAACAATGCCGACATTATTGAACTGTTTTGTGCAAAAAACAAACTTTCTGACTTAGATTGTTCGGCTATGAAGTTTCTTGTGAATTTATCTTGTAGGGAAAACAATCTTTCACATCTTAATCTTTCGGCAAACACAAAGCTAAAATACTTGTGGTGTGAAAAAAACAACTTGCAATCTATTGACATCTCTGGTAATGAAGACCTTGTTTTGATAGATTGTGGAAGCAACAAGCTGCAAGGAGAACAGATGGATATGCTAATTAGCAACCTGCCACAGAACATTTCTGGAGACCAGTACTATTTCCAAGTCTTCAAAGAGAAAGATTCTAATGAAGGTAATGTTTGTACAACAACACAGGTTCAGGCTGTTAAAGACAAAGGATGGACACCAATGTACCACAATGGCTATGTATGGAAAGATTATGAAGGAAGTGAGCCAAATTTAATTTACCAACCAGAAGCTTTTGATGGCAATATTGGCAATAGCATGCGCTATAACATTAGTGGTCAGCCTGTTGGCTCAGACTATAAGGGAATAGTAATAGAAAATAAGAAAAAAAGAATTAGAAAATAGTTTGTTTCATAAAATATAATTTATTTTTATCTTTTCGACGAGTTATCGCAATACAGCAGCGGCTGTTAAGCGGTAACTCTTTTTTTATGCACATTCCCTGGCAAGAAGAAATGTGCATGATGTATGCTGATGAGAGTAAATTTGCTGTTGAAGTATGCTGAAGTATGCCCTTACACCACTCTTTGCTGAGTCTGTCTCAGTTTCTGCATTTCTTTCGGAACGGAGAGGCGGATGCTCTCCATTACGGTGTTTAGCAGGGTGGTGCGTATGAAGTTCTTTTCCGTCATCATAACGATTTCTCTTGTAGGCACAGGCAGAGCAAATGGTTTTACCAGTTGTTTCTGCTGTTCGTTGAGCTGGCGGAGAATCAGTTCGGGAATGAACGTTACCCCCTTTCCGTTTTCCACTATTCTCATGAAGGTCTCGATGCTGCCCAGGTTGTAGGCACGTTTGCTTCGGGTTGCAGCCTTCAGCTGGCAGAACTTCACGAGTTGGTTTCTGAAGCAATGCCCTTCGTCGAGCAGCCAGAGCATTTCGCCCTTCAGGTCGGTTGTCTTAATGCTGCTGTTCTCGTATAGCGGTGCATCTTTTGAGACGTAGGCATAGAATTGTTCGTAGTAGAGCGTATGACACTCCATGTCTTCAAGTCCTTCAACGCGAGCCAATATGCCTGCATCTATGTCGCCATGTCGCATTGCCCGCTTCATGTCTTGTGTCTTCATTTCTGTTATTCTGACGTCCATCTCAGGATAGTCATTCATCAGTTGCGGAAAGAAATTAGGAATCAGATAGGGCGCAATGGTTGGCAGCACGCCGATGTTGAATGTGCCTTGCAGCGACTTTTTCTCTTCTTCTACGGTTTTCTTCAGTCTTTCTGCTCGCAGAAGCACTTTCCATGCCTGTTCAATTACCTGTTTCCCTACCTGAGTAGGCTGTATGGGCTGTTGCCTTCGGTCAAAGATTTTCACTCCCAGTTCGTCTTCCAGTTTCTGAATCATGGAACTGAGTGTAGGCTGAGTCACTTCGCAATAGTCTGCGGCTTTGGCAAAATGGCGGAACCTGTAAACTGCCATCACGTATTCGAGTTGTTGTAGTGTCATACTAAATAGAGGTTGGTAATAATTTTTTCTTTGTCGCAAATATAATTAAAAT
This sequence comes from Prevotella sp., assembly GCA_017627765.1. GTDB lineage: Bacteria > Bacteroidota > Bacteroidia > Bacteroidales > Bacteroidaceae > Prevotella. The sequence continues at coordinate 16,553 of JAGAGD010000111.1, forward strand.
ATGTGATATTGAATAATAAGGCAATGTATTTTTATTATATAATAACAAAAATATTTTTTCCGATTAGTTTCAGAAAGCGTTAATATATAAGGCTTCATCGCAGGTTGATAGTTTTTTTCTATCGGCTCATAAATTTTATCAGTTGGAAGTTTTTGTATGTTGTTATTATCTTTGCAACAGAAAAAGAGGAAATAATAAAACTCCTGAGATTAGAAAAAAGAATATTAACCCATTTAAAAAACAACAAGATTATGAAAATACAAATGCCAATATTGCCCTATGAGGCTAATGCACTTGAGCCTGTTATTAGCGAACAGACCATTAACTTCCACTATGGTAAGCACTTGCAGAACTATGTAAACACACTTGCAAGTCTCGCAAAAGACACTGAATATGCAGATATGAGTGTAGAGGAAATAGTGGAGAAAGCACCCGACGGACCACTCTTCAACAATGCTGGTCAGACTCTCAACCACGCTCTCTACTTCCAGCAGTTCCGCTCTCCTGTCAAAGACAATGCCCCTAAGGGTTTCCTTGCCGATGCCATTTGCGATGCTTTTGGAAGTTTCGAGGAGTTTAAGAAACAGTTTGCCCAGGCTGCAGCAACGCTCTTCGGCTCAGGATGGGCTTGGCTGTCGCAGGATGCCAACAATAATCTCGTTATAACAAAGGAGGCTAACGGAGGCAATCCTTTGCGCAACGGCAACAATCCGCTGTTCGGAATTGATGTCTGGGAGCATGCCTACTATCTCGACTATCAGAATCGTCGAGTAGACCACATCGAGGCTTGCTGGGACATAGTAGACTGGGATGCCGTTGAAGCAAGAATGAAGTAAACTGAAAACATTAAGCAATGGGGCTGACCTAAAGAAACTTTTAGCCCCAATAAATAAGAATATAAACCAAACTTAAAAAAACAAATAACTATGGAACCAATAATCAATTCAAGAGTACCAGAGTTTAAGGTACAGGCTTTCCAAGACGGAAGTTTCAAGACAGTTTCAAATAAAGACATCGAAGGCAAGTGGGCTCTGTTCTTCTTCTATCCTGCAGACTTCACTTTCGTATGCCCAACCGAGTTGGCAGACCTTGCCGACAAGTATGAACAGCTGAAGAGCATGGGTGTGGAAGTATTCTCTGTTAGCACCGACTCTCACTTTGTTCACAAGGCATGGCACGATGCTTCTGACACAATCAAGAAGATTAAGTACACCATGCTTGGCGACCCTACAGGCACACTCAGTCGCGGCTTCGGTGTATATATCGAAGAGGAAGGAATGGCTTATCGCGGCACGTTCCTCGTAAACCCAGAAGGACTCATCAAGATAGCCGAGATACAGGACAACAGCATAGGCCGCAATGCCGACGAACTTGTCCGCAAGATTGAGGCTGCACAATTTGTTGCCACACACGATGGCGAGGTTTGTCCGGCAAAGTGGAAAAAAGGAGAAGAGACACTGAAACCGAGCATTGACCTTGTAGGCAAACTTTAAGTCTGTCAGAGAAAAGCGGCATCCTCTTCCATCGTGTGAGAGATGCCGCTTTTTTAACTTTAACTTTAACGGGAACGATAACTTTAATCATTAATCATTATTCCTTAATCCAGAATAACTATGCACTATGAATTATGAATTATGAACTAAATTACTGTTTGTCAACTCAAAAAAAACAAAGATATGCTGGAAAAAGATTTATTAGAACAAGTAAGGGGATTGCTCGCTTCGCTCAAGAGTGAGTTTACGCTGCGTATAGAGCGTGACCCCGACTACGATAAGGCAGCAGAATTTTCATCGTTCTTAGAAGATTTTGCATCAACATCCGATAAGATTTCTACGGAATATGCTGATGGAAAAGACTTCAGGTTCACTATTCTGCGCAACTCCGAAGATACTGGTGTCAGTTTCAGAGGCATTCCTAACGGACATGAGTTTACCTCGCTGCTGCTTGCCATTCTCAATGCCGACGGGCAAGGCAAGAATCTTCCCGACAAAGCAATAGCTGCGCGGATAAGCCGACTGAAAGGGAAACTCACATTTCAGACCTACGTCTCGCTCACCTGTACCAACTGTCCCGATGTGGTTCAGGCTCTCAATGTCATGGCTATTATCAATCCTAATCTGTCACATGAGATGATAGACGGGTCGCTGTTCCAGTCGGAAATAAGCAGGCTCAACATTCAGGGAGTGCCTGCGGTCTATGTCAATGGCGAGCCTTTCCATACTGGACGTGGCGAGCTTGGCACGCTCTTGCAGAAACTCGAAGACAAGTTCGGAACAGAACACGATGAAACCGAAAACATTACAGAGCACGAATACGATGTAGTGGTTGTCGGAGGCGGACCTGCTGGAACTGCGTCTGCCATCTATTCTGCACGCAAAGGACTGAAGGTGGCTATTGTTGCAGAGCGCATAGGCGGACAACCCACTGAGACTACTGGCATTGAAAACCTTATCTCTGTGCCGAAAACTACAGGTACGCAACTGGCTGCCGACATGAAAACTCATATAGAAAACTATCCTATCGACATCTTTGAGAATAGGAAAATAACAAGAGTCAGTCTTCGTGGAAAGATGAAGTCTGTGAGTGTTCGTGGCGGAGAGGTGTTTCTTTCGCCTGCCATAGTGATAGCCACAGGAGCAAGTTGGCGCAGGCTCGGACTGCCCGATGAAGAGAAATATATAGGTCATGGAGAACACTTCTGCCCGCATTGCGACGGCCCTTTCTATAAAGGTAAGGACATTGCTGTAGTAGGCGGAGGCAATTCGGGTGTAGAGGCTGCAATAGACCTGGCTGGCATCTGCCGTCATGTTACGCTGATTGAGTTTGCCGACGAGATGCGTGCCGACGATGTGTTGCAGCAGAAACTGAAAACACTCACAAACGTTGAGGTGTTCACTTCTACTCAGACTACTGCTTTGCTGGGAGAAAACGGAAAGATTACGGGCATAACCGTGAAAGACCGCAAGACCGATATTGAGCGCAACATGATGCTTGACGGCATATTTGTGCAGATAGGTCTTTCGCCTAACAGCGACTTGTTCAAAGACGAGTTGCTGCTGACTCCGCGAGGCGAGATTGTAATTGATGAGGCCAACCGCACTTCGCTTACGGGTGTCTATGCTGCTGGCGACGTAACAACCGTGCCCTATAAGCAGATTGTAATAGCGATGGGAGAAGGGGCAAAGGCGGCACTCTCTGCTTTCGACGACCGCATTCGCGGAATTTTCTGATTTGTTTTTATCTATAAAGAGATTCTGAAAACCGTTGTTCTTGCTTGCTTAAGCACGACATTAGGTTTTCAGAATCATTCGTTTCTATTCTTTTCTCAACTTAGCCCAGTCTCTGTATCTAATCCAGATGTGAAGCCAGATGCGCGATATTGAGTCTACAGCATCGGCAAAGATGGCTTGACTGTATTGGTCGAAGTTTTTCCATGCTTCAAGTTCCTTAAACTTTTCCTTCGTAAGGTTCTTGTTGTCGTATTCTTTAGGTATCATGCTGTAGGCAAGCAGATATGAGTATTGGGAGACGCCGCTCATATAGTCCCATGTGTTTTTGCATCCTGCGCCCCAAGCGTGAGAATACTCTCGACTGCAAATCTCATCTTCAACAGCTGTTATTAGCGGAGTTGGCGAGGTGTGCAGCGGATAGCCTTCGGGGTCGTAATAGAATCGCTCGTTAGAGAAGTCAACGCGATACGACTTCTTTATCTGCTTGTCCCATTCGTCTTCAATGAAGCCATGAATGTTGCCGTCGCTTGAGAAAGCACGCACATCGCAGTGCAGAGGCATGTGGCAGTCGGCAATGTAGTGGCTCAGAATGAAAAATCGTGTGGCTATGTGGTTGCACGAAGTGCTCATAGGCGAGCCCTTGTCCTCCTTTTTGAGAATCTTGAAATTGTCTACAATGCTGTGCGCTATCGACTCGCATCGGTCTGCCAAGTTGCCTTTCTCTATCGTGAACGGCTTCTTGTAGAGGTCGGATTTCAGCCCCATCTGGTAGCTTTTCAGCGTTGTAGGCATTTTTCGGAAAGACACGTCTTTAGAGTTTTCGTCGGGTCTGTATTTCAGAATGTGGCTCGTACTCATGTCCTTAAACACTTCGTCGGGATACCACGAACCTTTTATTACAAAGTCCCTGTAGTCTTTAAACCACTTGACGAGGCTGGCAGCATCGTCTTTTAAGTCTTCTGGAATGTTGGCAAACTGAAGGCGTTTTATAGCCATGAATGCCAACCATGCGTGTGTGTATTTCTTCATAGTTGTTTCTGTTTTTAAGAGTTTGTTACTTATTGGAAGTAGATGAAAATCAGCCTGCTTCTATTATATATCGCCAAAGATACGGAAAAAAGACGGAACTGGCTAATAAAATCATAAAATAATGTTTTTTCTCCTGTTATTTTCTGTTTACATTGCTTGTCCTTGTCATTATTTTGGGGACATTAGGAATTGGAAAAATAATTTTTTATATTATAAAAAGAGAGTGTGCCATTTACTTTGACACACACTCTTTCTGTCTGAATATATACTTTCATTTCTTCTGCCATACCCATATTTCTGCCCATGATGGACCTGACCCATCCACATGTTCTAATGTAATAATAATTGTCCTGTCATAGGTATTGTTGTTTTTGTCTACGGCAATGTGTAGGTTTCCATTTTCAAGTCTTGTTATTTTACAC
>JAGAGD010000112.1 GCA_017627765.1 Prevotella sp.
GACGCATGCGATGCTTCAAGTACGGAGACGATATTATGCACGGCATGAAGGATAAGGATTGAAAGAGAGAGGCTGCATGATATATGGCAGGGAACTGGGGCGGCTATTTTGAACTGAATATATATTATATATAATAAGGTATAAGAGGGAGGCAAATATAGAATAGCTACAGAGGAGAAAAGTATGGAAATGACGACTTACAAGAAAGATAAATAGAGTTAAATTATGATATATACAGATAAGAGGATGACGCATAACATAATAATATTATGTTTTTTGCGTTCTTTATGCACAATCTATGCATATCGAATAATGCAATACAAAAACATAGACTAACCTTTATGCTGAAAATAATAACAAACACAGATATTTAAACGAAAGATATTAACACATAACAGTTTTAAGGAATCAACTTTGACAAAAGCGGCAAGCAGACAATACATTTTACATGATATCTGCATAAGCCGCATATAAGGGATAAAAACAATTTATTACAACAACATATAAATCTAAAAACAATCTTTATTATGTTTACTACAAGAAATTTAATTCCATTTTTCCATTTCAGGAACACGATTAAGGTTTCACTTTTAATATCAACCTATAATTTTCCTGAAGCAATACGCCTGTGCCTAATGAGCGTAACCCGCCAGACTCTCCTGCCCGATGAGATTGTAATAGCGGACGACGGTTCTGACGAAAGGACAAGAAACACAATAGACAACCTTCGCCCATACGTTGCATGCAACATCAAGCATGTCTGGCAAGAAGACTTAGGATTTCGCGTTGCATCTATACGAAACAAGGCTTTGGCAGCATGCAGCGGCGACTATGTCATTCAGATAGACGGCGACATAATAATGGGGCGCAACTTTATTGCCGACCACGTAAGGCATGCACGCATAGGCTATTTTGCCGCAGGAAGCCGCTGTAGGCTCAACGAAAGAATAACAAAACGGATTCTGCAAATGAGCGACTACTCCCCTTCTTTTTTTAACAGAGACCTCATTGCAAGAGAAAACGCCATACGACTGCCCATCATCACTCCTTTCCTAAAGAGATATAAGCGCACAATAGGCTGCAACATGGCTTTCTGGCTGAAGGACATCATAGCCATCAACGGCTATAACGAGGACATGGAGGGCTGGGGACATGAGGACATTGAACTTGCCGAGCGGCTAATCAGAAACGGAGTGTGCAGGCAACATCTGAAGTTCTGCGCCATAGGATTCCACATATACCACAAGGAGCGCTCGCGAGAATTTGAAGACCACAACATGGATATTGTCCACAGAAACCGAATTAATAATGTAAGGCGCATCAATAACGGTATTTCAAAACACCTTCAAAAAGAATAACAAAAAAAGACGACTGGTACTCAGCATCACGCAGAGAACCAGTCGTTTACATTTATACTTATAGCTTTACATCATAGTCATAAACCATTTTGTTATCTCTGGGTCATGATGGCTGCCAATAACCAGCGACTTGCCTGTGTCGAGTTTCAGAATCTCGTTTTTATCTTCGTCAGAAAGTTCAAAGTCGAATATATCAAGATTCTGTTGCATCCTTCCCACATGCGTTGACTTTGGAATAACAATCACTCCGCGCTCAACAAGATAGCGCAATGCCACCTGCGGACCAGTCTTTCCATACTTCTTGCCGATATTTATAAGTGTTTCATTTGTAAAGAAACCGTTCTTACCCTCAGCAAGCGGTCCCCACGACATGTGAGCAATGCCTATTTCGTCCATATACTTCCTTGAGAGTTGCTGTTGTTGGAATACATGAGTCTCTATCTGGTTAACCATAGGCTTAATCTCGTTGTTGTGTGCAAAGTCAATGAAATGGTCTGGATAGAAGTTAGACACACCGATAGCCCTCAGCTTGCCCTCCTTATACGCTTCTTCCATTGCTCGCCAAGCCCCGTAGCGGTCGCCGAAAGGCTGGTGCAGCAGCATAAGGTCAATATAGTCGGTCTGCAACTTTCTCAGACTTTCGTCAATACTCGCCTTTGCCTTCTCATATCCATAGTTTGAAATCCACACCTTTGAGACGATGAAAATCTCCTTGCGAGGAATGCCGCTCTTTGCAATAGCACTACCTACACCCTCTTCATTCTGATATGCTTGTGCCGTATCCACCATTCTGTAGCCCACTTTCAGCGCATCGCTCACACAGCGTTCAGCCTCATCTGGCGACACCTGAAAAACTCCATAACCGAGAATTGGCATCTCTACTCCGTTCAATAATTTTACTGTTTTCATAATCTTCCTTGTTTTTTGTTGGTTAATATTTCCATTCTTTCATCTATCACTGTTATAACTCAATCAATCACACCTTCCAACAGTGCTTCGTTATTTGTTTGCAAAATTAGGATAATCCCACTAAAAACTATTATTTATTTTTCCGTTATTTTTTCACATTTTGCCGAAACGTCTGTTTTGCATAAAAAATACATCCTTCAAAATAAAAAAACAAAAGCACTACAAAACTATAAAACCTTTCAACCTAAAACATTAAACGAAGAGAAACATCTGAAACTTAAATAACACTAAATATCAATTCCGTAACTATCTGATTATCAGCATTAGTTTCATCCATGTCCGTTTAGTTCGCAGCAGTACGTTATTGCATATTTGGAAGCCGTTTGCTATATTTGCAACGACTAAACTATTAAAGATTTATTAAAACATGAAAAAGTTATTCTTATTCGCACTTGCAGCAATATTCCTTGCAAGTTGCAACTCAAACAAGACCGAGAACTCTGCCGACAACATAGCAGGAAACGACTCAACTGAGCAGATTGGAAAATTCCAAGTCTACGACTTAGACGGCTTCAAGCTGCATGTCTACAACTCCAACGACGACATGAACGATGCCAGCTTCATCGTAGAAGGCGACAAAGCGCTTGTCGTGATGGAGTATCCTCTTTTCAAAGACAATGCCGTTGAATTTTCAAATTACATCGAAGCACTCAACAAGCCTACAGTCACCGACATTACCGACTATCATCTCGGCGGTTCAGGCAAACTGCCTATAACCATGCCTGAGGGTATGCCAGCCTTCATCAAAGGCCATGTCTACGACGGTATGATGAAAGGTTTTGCAGAGGCTTTCGGCGATGCGATGGTTGAACTGCCAGAGCAGGAGACAATAGAAGTCCCGTTTGGAAAGACTCAGCAGTGGGCTGGCGTCGACTTCCACTTCGAACCTGGAGCATCTTCCGACTTCCCTGCAGCTTCCATCATCATCGGCAATCAAGTCTACTACACCCACTGGGCACCTGCCGAAATGCACATGAGTCCGCTGCAAATCACCAATGCTGCTGCCGTTGATGCAGAACTGGCAGAGGCCAAGAAGTCGCTTGCTTCTGGCTGTCGCTACTTCATTGGCGGTCATGGCGGACTGGCAGGAAAGAAACAAGTCGAATTCAAGATTGACTACCTCACAAAGGTTAAGCAACTGCTGTCAGCCAATGCCGATTCCGACAAGTTCTCTAAGGCACTCATGGAAGCCTATCCCGACCTTCTGGGCGATGCAGAGGCACTGGCTCAGGCTCTCTATTCAAAGAAGTAAAACCAATCCTACTAAAACAAGAGGCAGAACGAAACCTGCATATTCTCAATTTCATAAAATATAAATATGGTAATAAAAAACAACATAATAGACCCTCGTTTCCCCGACTGCCCCATCAGAAACGTGATAGCACGACTGGGCGACAGATGGAGCATACTCGTTCTGCTTACCCTTGAACCTAAAACGTCGGCAATGCGCTACAGAGACATTCAGAAATCCATACCCGACATAAGTCAGAAAATGCTAACACGCACGCTTCGCAGCCTCGAAGCCGACGGACTTGTCGAGCGTATAGCCTATGCTGAAGTTCCGCCAAGAGTGGAATACTCCCTCACATCGCGCGGCCGTTCACTCATCCCCCCGCTCAACAGCCTAATTGACTGGGCTATGGAAAACCTGAACGGCATCATCTCCGACCGCAAGAAGTTCACAGGAGAATGACTGAAAACCTAAATGTCATAATTATAACAAGCAAATCGGCAACACTCATCCTTGTTGCCGATTTTTTGTTTTTATTCTTAACCTATTGGCATTTTGCTAATTAAACAGCTCCACTTGCACATATAGCAAATAATCTTTCACACAAAGTAAAATTTTTTATATAATAAAAAAGAGAGTGTGCCATTTACTTTGACACACACTCTTTATGTCTGAATATATACTTTCATTTCTTTTGCCATACCCATATTTCTGCCCATGATGGACCTGACCCATCCACATGTTCTAATGTAATAATAATTGTCCTGTCATAGGTATTGTTGTTTTTGTCTACGGCAATGTGTAGGTTTCCATTTTCAAGTCTTGTTATTTTACAC
>JAGAGD010000113.1 GCA_017627765.1 Prevotella sp.
AAAGTTAAAGTTAAAGTTAAAGTTAAGGTTAAAGTTAAGGTTAAAGTTAAAGTTAAGGTTAAAGTTAAAGTTAAGGTTCTCATAAAAACACTCAAAAAAAATCCCCATCCACAAAGTTTATCTTGCAGATGGGGGGATATATTGCAATAAAGACAGATGTTTAATCTTCTGCCGTTGTCTCTTCATCCTTCTTTGTACGCTTTCTCACTGTGCGCTTACGCTTTGGCTTTTCATCCTTGCCTGCTGCTGGCTTAACTCCTGCAAGCTCAGGGTCGATAAGTATACGTCCGCAGTATTCGCATACTATAACTTTCTTGTGCATCTTTATATCCAACTGGCGCTGAGGTGGAATCTTATTGAAGCAACCGCCACAGGCATCACGCTGCACATAAACAATGCCGAGACCGTTGCGGGCATTCTTGCGGATACGCTTGAAACTGTTAAGAAGACGTGGCTCGATCTTCACTTCATATTCTTTAGCCTTTTCCTTGAGTCTTTCTTCTTCCTCCTTAGTCTCTTGCATGATTTCGTCGAGTTCCTCGCGCTTGCTTGAGAGGTCTTGGTTGCGGTCGGCTATGAGTTCCTGTGCCTTTTCCAGGTCTTCTTTTCTTTCCTCTATCTTGGCAGTGGCTTCTCTGATTTTCTTATTACACAGCTCAATCTCCAGTGACTGGAACTCAATCTCCTTGCTCAGTGTGTCGTATTCACGGTTGTTCTTTACTTCGTTGAGTTGGCTCTTGTAGCGTGCTACGCTAGCCTCAGCATCTGCTATTTCACCTTTCTTCATGGTGATAGCACTCTGATACTCATCAATCTCATTTTGTATTTTCTCAATTCTGATGGTAAGACCTTCTATCTCGTCTTCCAAGTCCTGGACTTCGAGAGGCAGCTCACCACGAAGTGCTTTCTTGTCGTCTATTGACGAAAGAGTGGTCTGCAACTGGAATAGGGTTTTCAGTTTCTCTTCAACTGAAAGGTCGGTTGGATCTTTTTTTGCCATATTCTTATAAGTATTTAATTGGATTCGTATTTATTGTTGTTATTTGTGTTCTGACTTGAGGACAGGCTTTGGCTATTATGTCGCGGAACACTTCGGCTGTGTATTGCTCACTCTGGTAGTGGCCTATAACACAGATCTGAATCTGCTGCTCATGGTCGAAAAACTCATGATAGTGCATCTCGCCTGTCAGAAAGGCATCGGCTTTCTCTGATATTGCATCGCCTAACAGGAAAGCTCCTGAACCTCCACAAATTGCCACACGCTCTATTTTGCGATTGAGCAACTCATTTGTCTGCACTGACTCTACTTGGAAGCGTTCTTTCAGCATAGAAATAAAATCGGATGAGTCCATTGGTGCTGGCAGCGTTCCTATTGTGCCAGAACCACATTCAATGCCGTTCTGCTCTTTTGCTGCAAAGAAACGGACATCGTTCAGCCCCATCTTTTCTGCAATTTTATAGTTTACGCCGCCAGGAGCATTGTCCATATTGGTGTGCATCGAAAGGATTGTAATGTCGTTCTTCAATGCTTTGATAACACAACGCTGAACCTCATCTGCTCCTGTAATACTTCTCAGTTTTCTGAAAAGCAGAGGATGATGCGACACTATGAGATTTAAGCCATTGCTGATGGCTTCATCAACAACGGCTTCGGTTACGTCTAAACACAATAATGCCCCTGATACCTCCGTCTCTGTTAGTCCAACTTGCAGACCGGCATTGTCCCAGTCTTCCTGCAAGGGCAGAGGCGCGAAACGTTCAAGGGCAGCAACTACTTCTTTAATCTTCACGCTGTCAAAGCCTTTTATTATGTTATTATAAGCATCTTCTGACTTTCCTGGAATTGCTCAAAAGACACTATTGAGTTGCAAAAGTAGTTTTTTTTAATCAATATTCAGCAGTCAAGGCTTCTACTTTAACGATTTTTATGGTTTTTACGCTGATGATACTCTCTTTCGTTATACTTGTCTGCCTTACCTAAATCCCAGTCGTTGAATATCTCTCTAACTGATTTGCTTTCTACATTTTTCTCTATATTGTCATTGAGTGAGGGGAAAAAGTCTAAGCCTGTTATGCGCTCAACTTCATCAATATTTACTACTCGCTCTGACATTTTCTTGTGGCCTGAACGGTTTTCATAGATAAATCCGATGGCTTTCGGACTATCCTTCATACACAGTATGACTTTAAAGTATCTGTCTGGCACTGCTACTTTATTCTTGCCTATAGTCTTACGGTTTTGTGTACTGTCGAAGATAGGGCCGCAAACAATATAAAGTTCGCCATACTTCTTTGCCCAATAGCGGCACTGCTGCTCAAGATCGTTCCAGTCGCCTCCGTTCAGATTATGGTTCTGAGGACTCACATTGGTGAACAGAAACGACTCTTCCTGTGCCTGCTTATCCCACTTGCAGTCGCCTGACGGACAGTGATGGCCGCGATCATAGCGCGAAGTGAAGTAGTCATTGTCTGTAGCACGAGGAGCTGGCACATCCATGTCTTCATGGAAAGAGATGCCCTGACGCTTAAATCTGCCGTCGGTGTTCTCTCCTTTCAGATTCCATGCTACCCAGTCAGCTTGCTTCGTATTTTTATTGTAAGCCGTAGTGTATGCTTTTCTGTAGAGAATCTGCTCACCGCTTCTTGGTCTTAAAGCCGGCATTTCAAGTTTCGCAGCATTCCTACTATACCTTCTTGAGTCAAAGAATGTTGAAACATTGCTGTCGTCTCCGTCAGCCTGCTGATTCTGAACTTCATTATTTGTGCGCTTACACGATGCTGCCATAGTTGCCACTAAGACAAGCATAAAAAGTCTTAACATGTGTTTCATGCCGGCAAAAGTAATTCTTTTTTCGTAAACTGAATAAAAATCAAATGTTTTTTTAATTCTACTTACCATATTTGGAGATTCAGAAGCATTATAGTTATACTAAAAGCAAACCTATTTCTCATCGGTCTTCTACAATACTTATTGCATAGCCGCCTCCTTCAACGGTATTCATCTTTAGCACAGACTTTGATGTTACTTTCTGATTCTTTATGACATACCGTGCCTGATTTGTCTTTATGTCGGCATCTGGAGCATCGCAATAGATAGTTGCAACATATTTCTTTTTGGGTGTAAGGAAATCTAAAGGCAGAACGGAGCGCCTGCTTTTGTCTGCTGATATTGAACCGACAAACCATTTTTCTGAATCTTTGGCTTTTCGTGCTATCGTGATATACTGTCCTGGCTCTGCCTCGATATAGACCGACTTGCTCCAATCTACTGGAACGTCTTTTATAAACTGGAAAGCATCGGCATATCTTTCATAACTCTCAGGAACATCGGCTGCCATCTGCAAAGGACTATACATAATTATATATAGTGCCAACTGGTTGCAGATTGTTGAACCTATGCGATTCTGGTTGTCTGGATTTACCTTTGAAAGATCTGTTTCCAGAAGACCAGGAGTATAATCCATCGGACCTCCTATCAAGCGTGTAAACGGCAGAACGGCAACGTGTTGAGGGCTGTAACTTTCTGAAGCATGAAACTCTTGACCGCGTGCCGACTCATTACATATCAGGTTTGGATATGTCCTGCAAAGCCCTGTGGGTCTTACTGCTTCGTGGGCATCTATCATAAGGCGGTATTCGGCAGCACGCTCTACGGCATATAGATAGTGGTTTACCATCCACTGGTCAAAATGGTGACCTCCTTGCGGGAATATCTTACCTACATATCCGCTTTTCACAATATCATAACCTTTGCTGTGTGCGAAACGATATGCATCGTCGAGCTGGCGTTCATAGTTCAGGACTGAGGCAGAAGTCTCGTGGTGCATCATTAGTTTTACGCCTTTATTTTTGGCATAGTCTTGCAACAAATCAACGTCGAAGTCAGGATAGGATTTGGTGAAACTGTAATTGTGCATTTTCTGCCAAGAATCTTCCCAGCCTTCATTCCAGCCTTCTACGAGAACTTCATCAAATCCGTGTTCTGCTGCAAAATCAATATATCGCTTGACATTCTCATTATTAGCAGCATGACGCCCTGTCGGCTTAAGCGTTTTATAGTCTGTCTTACCTATATCAATATGCTGATAATCTGCATAGTTCCATGTGGCAGCACCACTCATCATTTCCCACCACACTCCAACAAACTTAGTTGGATGAATCCATGATGTATCTTCAATCTTGCATGGTTCATTAAGGTTTAGCACAAGTCGCGATGCGAGTATCTCCGTAGCCTTATCTGAGACTATTATGGTACGCCATGGTGTTACAGCAGGACAATGCAAACGTGCCATGCGACCTTCACTGTCTGGTGTCAGCCTTGAAGTAAGCATAAAAGTGGTATCGTTCAGTTCTAAGTGCATTGCTGAATAGTCAACAAGTGCTGCCTCGTGTATATTGACATACAGTCCGCCATCGGTTTTCATCAATAGCGAGGTCTGCACACCCGTAGGCGAGAAAGGCGACTGGCAGGCATTTGGCGTTATTGCCTTTGGCATTAGTTGGCGTATTTCTGACAGTCGGCTGATGTTGTATTCATATTCGCTCGTGTCATAGTCGCCAGGAATCCAATAGGCAATATGGTTGCCTGTCATTGCAAATTCGGTCTGCTCTTGCTTAACCCAAACATTGTCTAACTTGTCTTGACGGGGCAGTTCATAGCGAAAGCCAACTCCCTCATCATAAATTCTAAACCTCAGCTTAATCGTTCTGTTGGTGGTTGTCTGCAAAAGGTCAACAACCAACTCGTTGTAGTTGTTTCTTATTTTTTCTTCTTCACCCCATACTGTTTTCCATGTCTCGTCAAACGAAGCTGTTTCTGAACCTGATATAACGAAGTCTTCCATCAGGTCTGGCCAGTTTATTAGTTGAAGACCAAGATGCGATGTTTTTATTACTGTTTGATTTTTGTAGAACAACTGGTATGCAGGTCTGCCTTTATCAATGGAAAATTCAACTTTCAAGTGCTTGTTAGGCGATGATACTTCAATAGCAATCAGAGGGATTACAGCAACAAGCAACAAAATCGTAATAGTGATTTTTTTCATAAAAACATGCTTTTAATTTGGTGTAAAATTAGGAATAAATTATGAAAACAAGAAGTTTAACAACCATTTTTTTCACAAATAGATAAAAATTGCTATCTTTGCCAAACTCACTTTCAATGAGTTGGAAAGATTAATTGGTGCATAGTCTTTAGCAGTGCATAGTGCATAGTTGACTAGTTAAAGTTAAAGTTAAAGTTATCGTTCCCGTTAAAGTTAAAATTAACGTTTAAAACAATGAATATAAAAAGAATTATCGTCTCATTAATAGCCATCATCGGCTTATGTAGCAGTTCTGTGGCTGCAAATAGTCAGAAAGAAGATTTGACTAAGTATGTAAACCAATGGATTGGAACTGGTGGACACGGGCATGTCTTTCTTGGTGCTAACGTTCCATTTGGACTTGTTCAACTCGGACCAACGCAATACACTCACGGATGGGACTGGTGCTCAGGCTATCATATAAGCGACTCACTAATCATCGGCTTCGGACACATGCACCTTAGCGGTACTGGCATTGGCGATTTAGGTGACATCGCTTTACTGCCTGTCGGTTATGTAAACCAAAAGGATGTAAGATTCGACCACCAAAACGAGGTTGTGCGTCCTGGTTATTACTCCGTGAAACTAAATAATCCTAATGTTTTCGTAGAATTAACAGCGACAAAGCGTGTAGGAATGCATCGCTACACATTTGGAGGCGATACAGAATCGGGGCTAATTGCCCTTAACCTGCGCCAAGGTATCGGCTGGGACAATGTAAAGGAAAGCCGAATTACTCAGGAAAGTCCTAATACAGTTACTGGCTATAGACGTTCACACGGATGGGCTCGCGACCAGATAATTTATTTCGTTGCAGAGTTTTCTTCTCCAGTAACAGTTCAAGAACAGCAGGGTGACACTGTAACTGTATTCCGTATTGACGATGTTTCCTCACCTTTGTTGGTAAAAGTAGCATTGTCTCCCGTCAGTGTTGAGAATGCTAAACTCAACATGAAGGCAGAACTACCCGACTGGCATTTCAACAATACTGTTGCTACAGCTCGTCAGGCTTGGAACGACGAGCTTTCAAAGATTAAGGTTTCTACTGACGATATTACTAAGAAACGCATTTTCTATACTGCAATGTATCACACAATGATTGCACCTTCTGTCTTCTCTGATGTCAATGGCGACTATCGCGGTGCCGACTATAAGAATCATCATGGCGATTTCACCAACTACACAACTTTCTCTCTATGGGATACTTATCGCGCTGCTCATCCGCTGATGACACTTATACATCCAGAAAAACAGCGCGACATTGCTGAGACTTTCATAAATATATACATACAGCAGGGAAAACTGCCAGTTTGGCATCTCATGGGCAACGAGACCGACTGCATGGTTGGAAATCCAGGCATTCCTGTTATGGCAGACTTGGTTCTGAAAGGTTTTGTAAGTGACAAGGAGACTGCTTTTGAGGCTCTTCGCTCTTCTGCCTTGTGCGATGACAGAGGACTTAATCTTCTGAAAGAATATGGTTATCTTCCTTTCGACAAGGATTCTACATACGAAACTGTTGCTAAAGGACTTGAATATGCTCTTGCCGACGATGGTGTGGCTAAGGTTGCACGCCTACTGGGCAAGCAGAAAGACTATAAGTATTTCCTCAACCGCAGTAAGTCGTACAAGATATATTTCGACAAGAAGTCTGGATTTATGCGCGGTGTTGGCTCTGACGGCAAATTCCGCGAGCCTTTCGATTCATTCAACGCTGTTCACAGACAAGACGACTATACCGAAGGAAATGCTTGGCAATATGCATGGCTTGTTCCTCACGATGTTCATGGTTTGGTAAATCTCTTCGGTTCTGAACAGCGCTTCATCGCTAAATTCGATTCTCTATTTGTCGTAACTGGAAATCTTGGTGCAGAGGCTTCACCAGACATCTCTGGACTCATCGGGCAATATGCTCATGGCAACGAACCGAGCCACCATATATTATATATGTATAACTATGTAGGTCAGCCTTACAAGGCTGCTCCCCTACTCCGCAAGACAATGAAGGAACTCTACTTCGACGATTACGACGGTCTTTCGGGCAACGAGGATGTAGGACAGATGTCAGCATGGTATATTCTTTCTTCAGTAGGACTTTATCAGGTAGAACCGTCTGGAGGAAAATACATCATCGGATCTCCTATTTTCAACGAGGCTGCAATCAATGTTGGCAATGGAAAAACATTCACGGTAAAGGCTGTCAACAATAGCGACAAGAACATCTACATACAGTCAGCGAAACTAAACGGCAAGCCTTACACAAAGTCATACATAATGTTCAATGATATACAAAAGGGCGGTGTTCTTGAATTGACAATGGGCAGCACACCATCATCATGGGGAACTAAGAAGTCTGACAGACCATAAGGAAACTGATTATTGAGGCTTGAGGTTGCTATACTAAATCAAACTTTCACAACTGATAAGTTGACGAAATATTCATACCAACATCATTCTTCATCATCATTATTCATTATTCCTTAATCTCTATAAATAAATCCACTTCATAAAACAAATAGAAGCAAAATGAAAAGAATCATTCTTCCTATAATTGCTGCAACCATCTCTACAACAGCAATAGCGCAAGTCCACGCTGAAGTTGATGTAAACAAGCGATACGAAACCGTTGTGGCAGATAATGTAAAGGTATATCCTTCTAAACGTCCACCTGTAGATGAGCGGCTTTTCACCTCAAAGAAAGTGGAGCGCGTAATTAAGGATATGGAGAAACTGCTGAAAAAGAATCCTAAACTTGCCTGGATGTTTGCCAACTGTTTTCCAAATACTCTCGAAACAACAGTGCATTATAGGAAAACAGCCGCTGGCAACGACGATACCTTTGTCTATACTGGCGATATTCCTGCAATGTGGCTTCGCGACAGCGGAGCTCAGGTATGGCCCTACGTTCAGTTTGCTAACGAAGATGAAGAACTGCGACACATGATTCGTGGTGTAATACTCCGACAGTTTCATTGCATCAACATTGACCCATACGCTAATGCTTTCAACGACGGACCTACTGAAGCGGGGTGGCAGACTGATGCTACTGATATGAAGCCAGAGGTGTTCGAGCGCAAATATGAGATAGACTCTATGTGCTACCCTATCCGCCTTGCCTTTGAATACTGGCAGCGCACAGGCGACAGTTCGGTCTTTGGCGACGAATGGATTAGTGTGGTAGAGAATATGCTCAAGGTGTTCTGCGAGCAGCAGCGTAAAGACGGGCGCGGAACTTATCATTTCTTCCGTGTAACCGACCGTACCTACGACACTGTTGGATGGGGAGGCTATGGCGCACCTGTAAAGCCTATCGGACTTATTGCTTCTGTGTTCCGTCCTTCTGACGACCGCACTTCCCTGCCTTTCCTTGTACCAAGCAACTTCATGGCTGTTTCTTCATTGCGTAAGGCAGCAGAGATTCTCACTAAGGTTAATAATAACAAGAAGTTAGCAGACGAATGTACAGCCTTAGCCGAGGAAGTTCACAAGGCCTTAATGGAATATGCTGTAGTAGAACACCCTAAGTATGGAAAGATTTATGCCTTCGAGGTTGACGGATTTGGCAATCGTCTTTTGATGGACGATGCTAATGTGCCGAGCCTGTTGGGTATGGGTTATCTTGGTGATGTGCCATTAGACGATGAGATTTACCAGAACACTCGCCGCTTTGTATGGAGCGAAGACAATCCTTGGTTTTTCAGAGGCAAGGCTGGTGAAGGAATAGGTGGTCCTCACATTGGTTACGATATGGTTTGGCCGATGTCTATAATGATGCGTGCCTTCACTTCTACTGACGACGAAGAAATACGCCAATGTGTTCAAATGCTTCTGAACACCGATGCTGGCACAGGCTTCATTCATGAGTCTTTCAATAAGGATGATGCCTCCAACTACACCCGTGCATGGTTTGCATGGCAGAACACTCTCTTCGGAGAACTAATCCTCCACCTCGTTAACAACGGAAAACTCAACTTGCTCCTTTGAACGGGAATGAGAACCTTAACGGGAACGGGAACGATAACTTTAACGGGAACGTTAACGATAACCTTAACTAGTCAACTATGCACTATGCATTATGAACTATGCACTATGAACTAAGTAAAGACTATGAACTATATTAAGCTCATCAACTTATAAGAACGCATAAGCACCAAGTAGCCATTCAAACTACTTGGTGCTTATTTGTATTTAATATGGTATTAAACTTTCGCTAATTTCAGTTTTGCAAGACTTTAAATTTTTCAGGTCGCTTCACTTTAAGGATGCAAAGTGATTATAATCATCACACTTTACCTTACAACCTAAAAGACTCATAACCTTAAAACTAATCAACTTTCTCGTCGCTCCAGTCTTCGGCAGCCTTACGCTTATATGTCTTATAGCGCAGACGAGCCATGTGTTCTGCTTCAGCAAATAGTTCATCGGCTTCTTGTGGGAAAGCTTTCTTCACAGACAGATAGCGAACCTCACCCATGAGGAAGTCGTGAAACTTAGACCAGTCTGGCTCTTTAGAGTCTAACTGGAATGGGGCTATGCCTTGCTTTGCCAGTTCTGGATTGTAACGCCACAGATGCCAATAGCCACACTCTACGGCGCGTGCTTCCTCTGCCTGGCTCTTTCCCATGCCTCCCTTTGCTTTCAGTCCGTGATTGATACAAGGAGAGTATGCTATCACAACTGAAGGACCTGGATAGGCTTCGGCTTCGCGTATTGCTTTCAGACATTGAGCGTTGTCAGCTCCCATTGCTACTTGTGCAACGTAAACATAGCCGTAGGTTGAGCAGATGAGTCCTAAGTCTTTCTTTCTGATGCGCTTTCCTTGTGCAGCAAATTGGGCAATGGCTCCCATTGGTGTAGACTTAGAAGCCTGTCCGCCTGTGTTTGAATAAACTTCAGTATCGAGAACGAGGATATTTACATCTTCGCCTGATGCAACCACATGGTCAAGACCACCGTAGCCGATATCGTATGAAGCACCGTCACCACCAATAATCCATTGTGAACGCTTCACAAGATAGTGTTCGAGGCTCTTCAGTTCCATGCAGTGCTTGCAACCAATCTTTGCACCTCCTTCAATGTACTCACGCAATTTAGGAGCTATGCGCTTTGTTATCTCTGCACTGTTGCGGTTTTCAATCCACTCGTGTGCCAACTCGCGGTATTCCTCTGGGCAGTCTTCGTGGGCTGTAGCAAGTTCCAACAGCTGTGCCACTCTTTCCTTCATCTTCTTGTTTCCAAGTGCCATACCCATTCCAAACTCACAGAAGTCTTCAAATAGTGAGTTGTCGAATGCAGGACCTTGTCCCTTCTCGTTAGTGCAATATGGTGTTGAAGGAATTGATGCTGAGTAGATAGAAGAACATCCTGTAGCATTAGCTATCATCTCGCGGTCGCCAAAGAGTTGTGAGATAAGTTTCACATAAGGAGTTTCACCGCAACCAGCACATGCTCCTGAGAATTCAAACAGCGGACGCGCAAACTGAGAGTTCTTCACATTGCTGGTTATGTCTACCAGATGCTGCTTGCTTGTTACTTCTTTCACGCAGTAGTCCCAGCGCACTGCTTCTGCCTGCATCTTCTCATCGTCTGGATTGTAAGGAACCATTGTAAGTGCCTTGCCCTTCTTAGGATTGCCTGGACATACATCGGCACAGTTGCCGCAGCCAAGACAGTCGAGCACAGATGGTTCAATGGCGAAGTGCATGCCTGCCATTGCCTTTGGTGCTTTCATCTCAAGAGCGGTGCCGCCAAAACCTTTCAGTTCGTCGTCTGTCATCACGAAAGGACGAATAGCAGCATGAGGACACACATAAGAGCACTTGTTGCATTGTATACAGTTTTCTGGATTCCACTCTGGAACAAAAGTTTCAACGCCGCGCTTCTCGTAGGCTGCTGTGCCGTTCTTCCATGTTCCGTCAACAGTGTCGTGCTTTACGAAGTCGCTCACTTTCAGCAGGTCGCCCACTTGTCCGTTGATAGGTTTAACGAGTTCGTTGATGAATGCAGGTGCTTCCGACTTCTTCGCTTCCTCGTCTGGCAGGTTAGCCCACTCTGGATTTATTTCGAGTTTATGATATTCATCGCCTCTGTCTACAGCTGCGTAGTTCTTGTCCACTACGTCCTGACCTTTCTTTCCATACGACTTTTCAATGAAAGCACGCATCTGCTGCACAGCCAAGTCAATAGGAATAACGTTGGTTATGCGGAAGAAGGCAGACTGCAATATTGTGTTTGTACGGTTTCCAAGCCCAATTTCCTGTGCTATCTTTGTTGCATTGATATAATACACATTGATATTGTTCTTTGCAAAATAGCGCTTTATGTGGTTTGGTATGAAGTGTATTAGTTCTTCGCCTTGGAATATTGTGTTCAGAAGGAATGTTCCGTTTGGCTTCAGTCCGCGTATCACGTCATACATGTGAAGGTATGCCTGCACATGGCAAGCTACGAAGTCTGGCGTGTTTACAAAGTATGTGCTGCGTATAGGATGGTCTCCGAAACGAAGATGTGAGCAGGTAAATCCTCCCGATTTCTTCGAGTCGTAAGAGAAATATGCCTGACAGTACTTGTCGGTATTCTCGCCTATAATCTTCACTGAGTTCTTATTTGCTCCCACTGTACCGTCAGCACCGAGTCCGAAGAACTTTGCTTCAAACATTCCTGCACCGCCAAGTGAAATTTCTTCCACCTGTGGCAGCGATGTGAAGGTTACGTCGTCTACAATGCCTATAGTGAAATGATTCTTTGGTTCTGGCAGGTTGAGGTTGTCAAACACAGAGATAATCTGTGCTGGTGTGGTGTCGCGAGAACCGAGACCATAGCGTCCGCCAACGATAAGTGGACGGTTATCCTGATCGTAGAAAGCAGATTTCACATCAAGATATAGAGGTTCGCCTTCTGCTCCTGGCTCTTTTGTGCGGTCAAGCACTGCAATGCGCTGCACTGTTGCAGGCACAGCCTTCAGCAGGTGCTTCACAGAGAAAGGACGATAGAGGTGCACGCTTACCAGTCCTACGTGTTCGCCTTTGTCGCAGAGATAGTCTATTGCCTCGCGTGCTGCTTCAGAAGCAGAACCCATCAGTATGATTATGCGGTCGGCATCCTTCGCTCCGTAGTAGTCGAAGAGGTGATATTCGCGGCCTGTTATCTTGCTTATCTCACCGAAATAGTGCTCCACCACATCTGCTATATTATTATAATAGGTATTAGAAGCCTCGCGATGAGTGAAGAATGTCTCTGGATTCTCGGCAGTTCCGCGTGTCACAGGCCGCTCTGGAGACAATGCGCGGTCGCGGAAGCGGTGCACGTCTTCCTCGTCAACGAGTGGGCGGATGTCTTCCATTTCGAGCATTTCCACCTTGTTATATTCATGAGAGGTGCGGAATCCGTCAAAGAAGTTTACAAATGGAACACTTGTCTTCAGTGTTGCAAGATGAGCAACAGCAGTAAGGTCCATCACTTCCTGAACCGATGATTCGCACAACATGGCAAATCCTGTCTGCCTGCAAGCCATCACGTCCTGATGGTCGCCGAAGATACAAAGTGAATGAGATGCCAATGTACGAGCAGAAACATTGAACACACATGGCAGCAGCTCACCTGCAATCTTATACATATTTGGAATCATGAGCAGAAGACCTTGCGAAGCCGTGAAGGTTGTTGTCAGTGCGCCTGCCTGCAACGAACCGTGCAGAGCACCTGCTGCTCCAGCCTCCGACTGCATCTCCTGAACCATAACAGTTTGTCCCCAGAAATTCTTTCTGCCGCGTGCAGCCCAGTCGTCAACATGTTCTGCCATTGGCGACGAAGGGGTAATAGGATATATTGCTGCAACCTCACTAAACATATAACTTATGTGAGCCGCAGCCTCATTACCGTCGCATGTTATAAATTTCTTGTTCGTTTTCATATCAGTATTGATTTTTGAGTGTACATTGTTTCATGGCGTATGCCCTAGTTAAAGTTAAAGTTAACGTTAAAGTTAAACTTCCCGTTCCCGTTATCGTTCCCGTTTTCATGGCGTATGCCCTAGTTAAAGTTAAAGTTAACGTTAAAGTTAAACTTCCCGTTCCCGTTCCCGTTTTCATGGCGTATGCCCTAGTTAAAGTTAAAGTTAACGTTAAAGTTAAACTTCCCGTTTAAGTTAAACTCACGCAATTTGTGTGCGAAAGTACTAATTTTGTTTTTAAAATAACTTAAGTTGGTGTTTTATTCTGATTTTTTTACTATTTTTGTGAGCAAAATCAATTTTTGAAAGGATTTTAAAGGTGGAATAAACGAATTTTTAAACATTTTTCTGACACTATGTAAACACAAAGAGGCGAAAACCTCACGTTTCTACCCTCACTACTTTACAAAGTGTCAGAATTATTGTTTTTAAACGAGTAAACAAGCAACTATAATGCATAGTTCATAATGCATAGTTCATAGTTAAAGTTAAGGTTAACGTTATCGTTAAAGTTAAAGTAAGAAAAATGACAATACACATATTCAACCCGGAACACGACATAGCCCTCGCCTACGGCGGGGAGAACTTCACACCGCCTCATGCTGCGCGACAACTGCGCAACGGACTCTGCTTTCTGCCTGCGCTGTGGGCAGACGATGGCGACATCATCCTCGTCGATGATGCCGAATTTGCACGCAAGGCTATGGAAAGCCATAACCTGCCTATGGCTAAAGTTACATTCTTCGAACCCGAACCGCTCCGTAAGATACTCGACAACATCAACGACGGTGCTGCCATTGATATTGACGTGTGGGGATGGGATGCAGCCATACGCCGCCAGCTGCTCAACGCTGGAGTGAAAGAGGACTGCATGCCCACAGCACAACAGATTGAGACCATCCGCCTGCTGTCTCATCGCCAGACTGCTGTCAACATGATTGCCGACATCAGGCGCTGGGCTATGGAGGAAGCGCTCACTGACCTTTCCACTCTCATAGTTGGCGAGGCAAGCATAGAAACTTCGATGGATGTAATCCTACATCGCATCAACATCTGGAAGCACATTGTCTTGAAAGCACCTTGGAGCAGCAGCGGCAGAGGCATAAGATACGTTAATGGCGAACTGACCAAGTCGCAGCGCGGTTGGGCAGAGAACATACTCCGCCAGCAAGGTTCTATAATTGTAGAACCATATTATAATAAGGTATATGACTTCGGCATGGAATTCTATATCGACGCTGAAGATAATACCAACTATGCAGGGCTATCACTTTTCAGTACCGAGCATGGAGCCTATTGCGGAAGCATAGTCGACCAGGAAGAGAACAAGATGGAGATTCTGTCAAAGTACATTTCCGAAGAACTCATCTTTGCCGTTAGACGAAAGTTGCAGTCACTACTATCATTGCGCCTTGCAGGAAAATATCAAGGTCCGTTAGGCGTAGACATGATGGTGGTCGCCGACGAAGCGAACAACCGTTTCTGCCTCCACCCTTGTGTGGAGATAAACCTACGTCGCACAATGGGACATGTTGCCATCGCCCTGACACCATCAAAAGACATCCCTCGCAAACTAATGCGAATCACTAACAATGTCAACGCTGAGCTACGCCTCTCCTATATGGAAAACAACTTCGTAATGACGGTGTAGTTTTTTTTAACGATAACCTTAACGGGAACTTTAACTTTAACTTTAACTTTAACCTTAACGTTAACGGGAACAATGACATACGCCCCCGCCCCGTTGGGGCACCCCCTCTAACTTAGAGGGGGAATAGCTACTGCCAGAGTCTTTAACGGTCCATAGCTATTCAGTTTACAAGTTAAGGTTGGAAAATCTGCGACATCTGAGGAATCTGTGTGATATTAAAAACTCAAGTAAAGAAATTGCTCCCTTAAGTTAGGGGAGCTGTCACGAAGTGACTGAGGAGTATGTTTCCACCATGCAGCTGCATCTTGGAGTATTAAAGATGAAGGAATAAGGATTAAGGTTAAGGTTAAAGTTAAAGTTAAAGTTAGTTCCCGTTATCGTTAACGTTGAACAAATCTGTGTGACATTAATCGTAGATGATTAAAGATGAAAGAATAAGGATTAAAGAATTAAAACTGTCAACTTTCCCACATTCATTAATCACTAATCTACAAACCACTAATTAGAATAAATCCACATACAGTAAATAAGGATTATTACTGCAATAAAACTAAAAATTAAAAAGGCAATATTGTTTATTAGTTTGCGACGCTTTCTGGCTGATAAGCGGCGTCTGCGCATCCTGCCTGTACTGTCCTCATGGTAGTGGTGATGACGGTGATGGTGGCGGTATATCTCTTTGCTTTCTCCCATTTCGTTTCAATATAATTAATAGATATATTCGTCTGATATAATGCAAAGGTATACATTTTATATAAGTCTTTATAATTTATTATGTTATAAGTTGTTAAAGAAAGATTGGTTGGTAAGTAAACAAGCCCTTTTAGTATGAGCTTAATATAGTTCATAGTGCATAGTCGTTATTTAGTTCATAGTGCATAGTGTATAGACTAGTTAAAGTTAAAGTTAAAGTTAAAAGCACCAAGACGGCTTAACCGCTATCTTGGTGCTTCCTTTTTTATAAGTTAATTTAAGTTAGTTACTTATTGGCAGGCTAAAAGCCTTATGCCATCCTACTTAATTTTATTGCATTATCAAAAAGCAAGCAATTCAGGACTATATATCCCAGTGGTCCCAGCTATATTCTTTTGCTTCTGGGTCGTCATTCTTATCACCATCTCCACCAAATTCCCAATTTGTGTCAGGCTCACCATCCACTTTTCCGTCTAACATGTGACTTGCTATGTCATGCATGATTGGGTCTGGTATGTAAATAATCTCTACAGATGGCACTACATATGTTTTCTTCTTCATTATCATCTCCTTTCAATTATTATTTAACAAGTATTTTCTTGCCATTTACAATAAACAGACCTTGTGGCAGTTCAGACTGAGGAACATCAAGCTTACGACCGTTTATGTCATAAATGGCATCAACAACAAAGCGAAGTCTGTCATCATCTGTAAACTCTATAGAGGTTTCTTCGTCATTGAACATTACTGCCCTCGCCTCGCCTATATCTTCTTTAACTCCGTTTACATCGAGAGTCCAATAGCAACGGCATTGTTTAATCTTTGGAGCATTATCAACGCTGCTTACTCTCCAGAACTTATTACTCTTAAAGTAGAAATCCCAAGGCATAAGCTGCCAGTCGATATACTTGCCTTTCATGCTGACAGCACCGCCATTGTCTGCATATACGGTAACAGCATGATCCTTTGTCATTTCTTTCTTGAAGTCAACGCTTGACGCATCTGCATTTGTATACATCACATGAGGACCTGCTGCACTCGGACATATCATCACAGGCAATTTAGCTGGAATATCCGCCCCTTCTATCAGTCGGAATGTCATGTGATATAGAGTAGGCGTATTGTTGTCAACTCTAACGCTCACGAGCTTTGCAACTCGCGCATTACTTCCAAAGCCACCTGTACCGTCACTTTTCGGATCAGATTTATAGTTTTTTGCACCATTTGGGAATATTGCTGTTACCCATTTGCCGGCCTCAAATGTACGCGTTTCTGGCTCAACGACTTTCAAATCATTTCCCAGAGTATTATTTTCCTTTTTAACTTGTTTCCAAGTAGCATCTGTTGCATAAGAATCATAGTAGTCATCGGTAGTCCAGAAAGTGCAATTACTCACAGCATCAGAACAAAACATATTATCCTTTCCAAAAGTCTTTGCATTATTTCCACCACCCTCTAGACTTGAGGCTGTACCTAACAAATATACATTTCTCAAACTTTCACATCCATGGAAACTTGCAGCTGCAATACTAGTAACGGATGCTGGAATAACTAATTCTTCTAGTTGTTTTGCACAACAAAGAAAGTGAGGTCCAATTTTTGTCAGAGTATTTGGCAGACGAATTGATGTCAATGATAATAGATATTGCAATGAACCGCCATTTGTTTGTCCTTCTATTGTTGTAATTCCATCTGGGAGTTCTAATGTCTTCAGGCCTGTACAGTACCAAAAAGTCCAATTGTATAGTGTATTGAAACGAACTTGTCCATATTTGGGGTCTGATGTATCTGTAACAGTCTGAAAACGAATATCTGTTAATCTTTGATCACATTCAAAGGCACCAACACCTAAATACTCAACACTATTAGGAATAATTACAGATACCAATCTTCTGCATGACATAAATGCATAGTCTCCTATTTCACGAATATTTGAAGGCATTTCAAAGCGAACAGACTCCAAGAAGTCATTTCTATGGTCGTTAACATTTGAGTAGAATTCATCATCGCAACTCTTCATTTTGTTAGCATCATATAACTCATAGCAGAATCCCCATTTCTGAACTGCTACTACCTTATAGGTAACTCCATCATGTTCAACAGTTGAAGGAACAATAATATCGGTTTGGTCAGAATATTTTTGCGTTGTTCCAGCAAGAAACTCTCTTTTAAAGAATTTGTCTATCTTATTTACAGTACCACCCTGAGCCAGTCCATAGCTAGATGCCAGAGAACCTAGAAAAGTATATTTTATGTTATTATAAGTATGTGTTGTTCCTTTAGAGCTACCTTTATTCCATTTGTCTTTTAATTTTTCATTCCACCAATTAGCATCAGGGATGCCACTTACACGACCATCACTTTCATTAAATGAACAATTAATAGTATCACTTAATCCCGCTGCAGATCTATTTAAATAAAGTTTAACAGCAACCTCTCCTTTTGGAAGACTTATTTGTGTTTTACCACTCTTGACATACTGCGTCGAATATTCAAAGACGCCATCATTCCAAGTTACTTGCGCATAATTTGAAACAGGCACAGCAACCATAAAAATCAATGTAAGCAAAGCTTTTGCCATTGATACATAACCATTTTTCTTAATCGTAATCTTCATGTCAAATTTATTACATCATTCTTAATTATTATTCATATATTTACGCACAATTAGCCCAACTCAAACAACCTCTTGCGGATAGGTAGAACTCTTGCGGATAGGTAGAACTCTTGC
>JAGAGD010000114.1 GCA_017627765.1 Prevotella sp.
ATAAATAAAAGTAAAGCTATGGCTAAAGAGAATTTTGTGCGCACCAAACCGCACGTAAACATTGGTACTATCGGTCACGTTGACCACGGTAAGACAACTCTGACCGCTGCCATCACAACAGTATTGGCTAAGAAAGGTCTCTCTGAAGTTAAGTCGTTCGATTCTATCGATAACGCTCCTGAGGAGAAAGAGCGTGGTATCACTATTAATACTGCTCACGTTGAGTATGAGACAGAAAAGCGTCACTATGCTCACGTTGACTGTCCTGGACACGCCGACTATGTAAAGAACATGGTTACTGGTGCTGCTCAGATGGACGGTGCTATCCTCGTTGTTGCTGCAACTGACGGTCCTATGCCTCAGACTCGCGAGCACGTTCTTCTCGCTCGTCAGGTAAACGTTCCTCGTCTCGTTGTATTCCTCAACAAGTGCGATATGGTTGAAGACGAAGAGATGCTCGAACTCGTTGAAATGGAAGTTCAAGAAATCCTTTCTCAGTATGAATTCGAAGAAGATACCCCAATCATCCGCGGTTCTGCACTCGGTGCTTTGAACGGTGTTGAGAAGTGGGAAGAGAAGGTTATGGAACTGATGAACACTTGCGACGAGTGGATACAGGAACCTCCACGCGATACAGATAAGCCATTCTTGATGCCTGTTGAGGACGTATTCTCAATCACAGGTCGTGGTACTGTAGCAACTGGTCGTATCGAAACTGGTGTTATCCATGTTGGTGACGAAGTTGAACTCCTCGGTCTTGGTGAAGACAAGAAGTCTGTCGTAACAGGTGTTGAGATGTTCCGTAAGATCCTTGACGAAGGTCAGGCTGGTGATAACGTAGGTCTGCTTCTCCGTGGTATCGACAAGAACGAAATCAAGCGTGGTATGGTACTCTGCCACCCAGGACAGATCAAGCCATTCAAGCGCTTCAAGGCTTCTATCTACGTTTTGAAGAAGGAAGAAGGTGGACGTCACACTCCATTCGGAAACAAGTATCGTCCTCAGTTCTACCTCCGCACAATGGACTGTACAGGTGAAATCTCTCTCCCAGAAGGAGTTGAAATGGTAATGCCTGGTGATAACGTAGAGATCACAGTAGAACTTATCTACGCTGTTGCTCTTAACAAGGGTCTCCGTTTCGCTATCCGCGAAGGTGGTCGTACAGTAGGTTCTGGTCAGATTACAGAAGTATTCGAAGACTAATACCAAGCGAAAAGAATTTAACTTTTCAAAATATTAAAAGTTCCCGCAACTGCGGTTCGGGGACTTTTTTCTACGGGAATAGCTCAGTTGGTAGAGCATCGGTCTCCAAAACCGAGGGTCGTGGGTTCGAGTCCTCCTTCCCGTGCTAAAAGATAATTATTATGCTTAAGAAGATAGTAAATTATTGCAAGGATTGTTACGAAGAACTTGCGCATAAAACTACTTGGCCAACACCTCGTGAATTGACACATAGTGCAGTGGTTGTTTTATCTGCTTCCCTTGTCATTGCATTAGTTGTGTTCGCGATGGATTGGGTGTTCCAAAACATCATGTCACTAGTTTATCCAGGTTAATTTATTTTTAGAAAAATGGCTCAACCAAAAAAGAATTGGTATGTACTGCGTGCAGTAAGCGGAAAGGAAGCTAAGGTGAAAGAATACATCGAGGCTGAGATGAAGCATAACACGCTAATCCAAAATCATGTTTTCCAGGTTCTCATACCTATGGAGAAACATGCTTCTTTGCGTGATGGAAAACGTATTGTCAAAGAGAAAGTTTCTCTCTCTGGCTACGTTTTTGTTGAGGCAGAACTTGTAGGCGATGTTGCTCATACACTCAGATTTATGCCGAATGTTTTGGGTTTCTTAGGCGGATTGGATAATCCGTCACCTGTTAAGCAGTCGGAGATAAACAGGATGTTGGGCAATGCCGAAGAGGCCGAATTAACTATGGATACCTCTGTTCCATTCGTCTTGGATGAGACAGTTAAGGTGGTTGATGGTCCATTCAGCGGCTTCAGCGGTATTATTGAAGAAATCAATACCGAGAAGCGTAAACTGAAGGTGATGGTTAAAATCTTTGGACGTAAGACTCCTTTGGAATTAAGTTTTATGCAGGTTGAAAAAGAATAGCTTATTGTTACGGATAAGTGGTTCTTTTTATAAATTACAAATATTTTAATTAACTGAAAAAATGGCTAAAGAAGTTGCTGGATTAATCAAATTACAGATTAAAGGTGGCGCTGCGAATCCTTCACCACCCGTAGGACCTGCACTTGGTTCTAAGGGTATCAACATCATGGGATTCTGCAAAGAGTTCAACGCCAGAACACAGGATAAGGCAGGAAAGATTCTTCCTGTTGTTATCACATACTACACCGATAAGTCATTCAGCTTCATAATCAAGACTCCTCCCGCAGCTGTTCAGCTGAAAGAGGCTGCCAAGGTTAAGAGCGGATCTGCTGAACCTAACCGCAAGAAGGTTGCTTCTGTTACTTGGGATCAGGTAAAGGCAATCGCTGAAGACAAGATGGCTGACTTGAACTGCTTTACTGTAGAGTCTGCTATGCGTCTCGTTGCTGGTACAGCAAGAAGTATGGGTATTACTGTAACAGGTGACTTCCCTGGTAAATAATTTAAACTTCAATTAAAGAAAATGAGTAAACTGACAAAAAATCAAAAGTTGGTAGCTGATAAGGTTGAAGCAGGGAAAGCATACTCTTTGAAGGAAGCAGCTGAATTGGTGAAGGAAATTACCACCACTAAGTTTGATGCTTCACTTGATATAGATGTACGCTTAGGTGTAGACCCTCGTAAAGCCAATCAGATGGTTCGCGGTGTTGTTTCACTGCCGAACGGTACTGGTAAGGTGACACGAGTTCTGTGCCTTTGTACTCCTGATCAGGAAGCTGCCGCTACAGAAGCAGGTGCCGACTACGTTGGACTTGACGAATATATCGATAAGATCAAAGGTGGTTGGACTGACGTTGATGTAATAATCACAATGCCTTCTTGCATGGGTAAGTTAGGTCCTCTTGGACGTATTCTCGGACCTCGTGGTCTGATGCCTAACCCAAAGAGTGGCACTGTAACTATGGATGTTGCTAAAGCTGTTAAGGAAGTTAAGCAAGGTAAGATCGACTTCAAGGTTGACAAGACTGGTATTATTCATACTTCTATCGGAAAGGTTTCATTTACCCCAGAACAGATCTATGAGAATGCTAAGGAGTTTATCTCTACTGTTATCAAGCTTAAGCCTGCTGCAGCTAAAGGTACATATATCAAGAGTATCTTTATTTCTAGTACAATGAGTAAGGGTATCAAAGTTGACCCTAAAACAGTTGAATAACTCTAAACAGGACATCTAAAATGAGAAAAGAAGTAAAAGATACAATCATAGTAGAACTTGGACAGAAACTTAAGGAGTTCCCACATTTCTATCTTGTTGATATCTCAGGATTGAATGCAGAACAGACAAGTAATCTGCGTCGCAAGTGCTTTAAGAATGAAATCAAGATGGTTGTTGTGAAGAACACATTGCTTCGCAAGGCCTTTGATGCATCTGAAATTGAATATGAACCTTTATATGATACCTTGAAAGGCAACACAGCTGTAATGTTCTGCAATACAGCTAATGTTCCTGCAAGATTACTTAAGGAGTATACTAAGGAAGGTATTCCTGCTTTGAAGGCTGCTTACGCTGAAGAAGGATTCTTCGTAGGTGCTGACAAACTGGAAGAACTTGCTTCTCTCAAGAGCAAGAACGAGGTTATCGCAGATATCGTTGCATTGCTGCAATCTCCTGCGAAGAACGTTATCTCTGCTCTTCAATCAGGCGGAAACACTATACATGGTGTGCTGAAGACTTTAGGCGAGCGTCCTGAGTAAATAATAGATTAAGGTGATTGACATTTTCATCTAATCCATTATAATTAAAGTCAATTATTACATTATTTCAAAAACAATTAAAAAATAAAATAAAAATGGCAGATATTAAAGCTATTGCTGAAGAGTTAGTAAACCTTACAGTAAAAGAAGTAAATGAGTTAGCAACAGTCCTGAAGGACGAGTATGGAATTGAGCCTGCTGCTGCTGCAGTTGAAGTTGCTGCTGGACCAGCTGCTGGTGGTGCTGCTGCCGCTGCTGAAGAGAAGACAGACTTCAACGTTGTTTTGGCTGAAGTAGGTCCTAACAAACTGAAGGTTGTAAAGGCTGTTAAGGAAGCTTGTGGTCTCGGTCTGAAAGAGGCTAAAGACTTAGTTGACGGTGCTCCTTCTACTTTGAAGGAAGGCATGGCTAAGGACGAAGCTGAAAACCTGAAGAAGCTTCTCGAAGCTGAAGGTGCTAAGATTGAACTTAAATAAGTTTAGAATATCTAAAGAATAAGTGTTTTAGGTTTCACTTTTAACACTTATTTCTTACTTTTTAAAATACGGTTAGAATTCTCCCAGTAGGAGAGTTCTAACCATTTTGTGTCTTTTAGTATTTAATTATTGCAAACGGGCTTCCTGATTTTGTAAAGATGCCTGTCTTTGCAGATTGTAAAATTGCTCGTTTGAAATAAAATTTTAATAATGATGGCTTCAAACATTGTTGAAAACAGAATTAATTTTGCAAATGTAAAGAATCCGATGCCATTTCCGGATTTTCTTGATGTGCAATTAAAGTCGTTTAGAGATTTTCTGCAGTTGGACACTCCACCCGAAGAACGTAAGAACGATGGCTTATATAAGGTTTTCTCAGAAAACTTCCCTATAACCGATACTCGAAATAATTTCGTTCTTGAGTTCCTCGACTATTTCATCGATCCTCCTCGCTATACCATTGAGGAGTGTCTTGAGCGTGGCTTGACTTACAGTGTTCCACTGAAGGCTAAGATGAAACTTTACTGTACAGACCCAGATCATGAGGATTTCGGCACATTTATTCAGGATGTGTTCCTGGGTACGATTCCTTACATGACAGATAATGGAACCTTTATTATTAATGGTGCTGAGCGTGTCGTAGTTTCACAGTTACACCGTTCTCCAGGTGTGTTCTTCGGACAGGGAGTACATGCCAACGGTACTGTTCTTTATTCTGCACGTATAATTCCATTCAAGGGTTCTTGGATTGAGTTTGCCACAGACATTAACAATGTCATGTATGCTTACATTGACAGAAAGAAGAAACTCCCTGTAACAACATTGTTGCGTGCCATCGGTTTTGAGCAAGATAAGGATATTCTTCAGATCTTCGACCTTGCTGAAGAGGTTAAGGTTAACAAGAAGAATATGAAAGATGCTATTGGCCGCCGTCTTGCAGCTCGTGTGCTGAAGAGCTGGAACGAAGATTTCGTTGACGAGGATACAGGCGAAGTCGTTTCTATTGAGCGCAATGAGGTTATCATGGAGCGCGAGACAGAGATAACAAAAGAAAACGTTGAGGAAATCCTTGAGAGTGGTACTTCTTCAATACTGCTGCATAAAGATGCTGAAATGGCTAATAAGTATGCTATCATTTTCAATACTCTTGCTAAAGACCCAAGTAACTCGGAAAAAGAAGCCGTACTTTATATATATAGACAATTGCGTAGTGCTGACCCTGCCGATGATGCAAGTGCTCGTGAAGTAATTCAGAACTTGTTCTTCTCGGATAAGCGTTATGACCTAGGTGAAGTTGGCCGTTATCGTATCAACAAGAAACTGGGACTTGACACTGATTCTGCAACTCGCATATTGACTAAGGAAGATATTATTGAGATTATCAAGTATCTCATCCAGCTGGTTAACTCAAATGCTAACGTCGATGATATCGACCACCTCTCTAACAGACGTGTGCGTACTGTAGGTGAGCAGCTGGCTAACCAGTTCTCGATAGGTCTATCTCGTATGAGCAGAACTATTCGTGAAAGAATGAATGTTCGCGACAACGAAGTGTTCACTCCAACAGACCTTATCAATGCAAAGACAATTTCGAGCGTAATCAATTCATTCTTCGGAACCAACCCTCTGAGTCAGTTCATGGACCAGACCAACCCATTGGCTGAGGTTACTCACAAGCGCCGTCTATCGGCTCTTGGCCCTGGCGGTCTTTCTCGTGAGCGTGCTGGTTTTGAGGTTCGTGACGTTCACTATACTCACTATGGCCGTCTTTGTCCTATTGAGAGTCCTGAAGGTCCAAACATTGGTCTTATTTCTTCGCTCTGCGTATATGCTAAGATTAATGAACTTGGATTTATTGAGACTCCATACCGTAAGGTAGAGAATGAAGTTGTAGACTTAAACAATGACGATGTTGTTTATCTCACAGCAGAAGAGGAACAAGACCATATCATCGGACAAGGTAATGCTCCATTGAATGACGACGGTACTTTCATCCGTAAGGTTGTTAAGTGTCGTCAGGATGCAGATTTTCCTGTTGTGCCTCCTTCACAAGTAGACTTGATGGACGTGTCGCCACAGCAGATTGCATCTGTTTCTGCAGGTCTTATTCCTTTCCTTGAGCATGACGACGGTCACCGTGCATTGATGGGATGTAACATGATGCGCCAGGCAGTGCCTTTGCTTCATAATGATGCTCCTATCGTTGGTACAGGTCTTGAGCGTCAGTTGTGTAAAGACTCTCGAACAATGATTACTGCTGAGGGTGATGGCGTTATAGAGTATGTTGATGCTACAACAATCCGCATCTTGTATGACCGTACAGAGGATGAGGAGTTTGTAAGCTTCGAACCTGCATTGAAGGAATATCGTATATCTAAGTTCCGTCGTACAAACCAGAATATGACAATCGACCTGCGTCCTATCTGCCAGAAGGGTCAGCGAGTGAAGGCTGGTGATATACTGACTGAAGGATACGCTACTGAGAATGGTGAGCTGGCTCTTGGTCGTAACCTCCTTGTCGCTTATATGCCTTGGAAGGGATATAACTATGAGGATGCTATCGTGCTTAGCGAGCGTTTGGTTCGTGATGATATCCTTACTTCAGTACATGTTGATGAGTATTCTCTTGATGTTCGCGAGACAAAGCGTGGTATGGAGGAATTCACATCTGATATTCCAAACGTAAGCGAAGAGGCTACAAAAGACCTTGATGAGAACGGAGTTATCCGTGTAGGTGCAAGAGTTGAGCCAGGCGATATACTTATCGGTAAGATTTCACCAAAGGGTGAGAGCGATCCTTCACCAGAAGAGAAACTTCTCCGTGCCATCTTCGGCGATAAGGCTGGTGACGTTAAGGACTCTTCATTGAAGGCTAACCCTTCACTTTCTGGTGTTGTAATAGACAAGAAACTCTTCTCTCGTGCCATTAAGACACGCGAGTCTAAGAAACAAGATAAAGTGCTCTTGGCTAAGATAGATGAAGAATACGAAGCTAAGAATAACGACTTGAAGGATATCCTTGTTGATAAACTCCTTATGCTTACAGAGGATAAAGTCTCACAAGGTGTTAAGGACTATACTGGTGCAGAGATTATCACTAAAGGAACAAAGTTCACTGTTGCTAATCTGAAGAACCTTGAGTATGAGGGTATACAGTCAAATGGATGGACTGACGATGACCATACAAATGAACTTATATCTAAGCTCATCATGAACTATCTGCGTAAGTACAAGCTGCTTGATGCAGAACTCAAGCGCCGTAAGTTCGCTATTACCATCGGCGATGAGCTGCCATCAGGCATTCTGCAGATGGCTAAGGTTTATGTAGCTAAGAAACGTAAGATTGGTGTAGGCGATAAGCTTGCAGGTCGTCACGGAAATAAAGGTATTGTTTCTAAGGTTGTTCGCCAAGAAGATATGCCATTCCTTGAAGACGGTCGTCCAGTAGACTTGGTACTTAACCCACTTGGTGTGCCTTCTCGTATGAACTTAGGACAGATCTTTGAAGCTATCTTAGGTGCAGCAGGTAAGCGTTTAGGCGTTAAGTTTGCTACTCCAATCTTTGATGGTGCAAAACTTGATGACCTTTCTGAATGGACAGATAAGGCTGGTCTGCCTCGTCTGTGTTCTACCCACCTATATGATGGTGAGACAGGTGAACGCTTCGACCAGCCTGCAACTGTAGGTATCACATACTTCTTGAAACTTGGCCACATGGTTGAAGACAAGATGCACGCTCGTTCTATTGGTCCGTACTCTCTCATCACTCAGCAGCCACTTGGTGGTAAGGCTCAGTTTGGTGGACAGCGTTTCGGAGAAATGGAGGTTTGGGCTCTTGAGGCATTCGGTGCAAGTCATGTACTTCAAGAAATCCTTACTATCAAGTCTGACGATACTGTAGGCCGCTCTAAGGCTTATGAGGCAATTGTCAAAGGCGAGAACATGCCAACTCCAGGCATTCCAGAGTCTTTGAATGTCTTGCTCCACGAGTTGAGAGGACTTGGTTTGAGTGTCAAGCTTGACTAAGATTCTTACGGCAGTGCAGAATAAACTCCTCTCTGCATTGTCCTCTAAATAGAACCAATATATAAAGATATAAATCAGAAGCGAGCATATACAGAAGTTGCTCAATTCGAAAATAAACGCATAAACGTTTAAAGATATGGCTTTTAAGAAAGAATCAAAAGTAAAAAATAATTTTACGAAAATAACCATTGGTCTTGCATCGCCTGAAGAGATCTTGGAAAATTCGTATGGTGAGGTAACCAAACCAGAAACCATCAACTATAGAACATATAAGCCAGAGCGCGACGGTCTGTTCTGTGAGCGCATCTTCGGTCCTACAAAGGATTATGAGTGCGGTTGTGGTAAATACAAGCGCATTAGATATAAAGGTATTGTCTGCGACCGTTGTGGTGTGGAAGTAACAGAGAAGAAGGTTCGTCGTGAGCGTAGCGGACACATTGAACTTGTTGTTCCTGTTGCACATATCTGGTATTTCCGTTCACTTCCTAACAAGATAGGATACCTTCTCGGACTTCCTACAAAGAAGCTTGATGCTGTAATCTACTATGAGAGATATGTTGTCATTAAGCCAGGTATTTTGGAAGGCAAGCAGAATGATGACGGCACTGAAATGGTAGGTTCTCATAAGTATGACCTTCTGACAGAAGACGAATATATAGATATAGTAGAGAATCATTTGTCTGCTGACAACGACAGACTCGATGACAGCGATCCTAACAAGTTCATTGCTAAGATGGGTGCAGAGGCTGTCTATGACTTGCTCGCTAATCTCGACCTCGACTCACTGTCTTATGAGTTGCGCGACCGTGCAAATAACGACTCTTCACAGCAGCGCAAGACTGAGGCTTTGAAACGTTTGCAGGTTGTTGAGGCTTTCCGTTCAAGTCGTGATATCAACCGACCAGAATGGATGATTATGAAGATTATCCCAGTCACTCCTCCTGAGCTTCGTCCTTTGGTGCCACTAGATGGCGGACGCTTTGCTACAAGTGACTTGAACGACCTTTATCGTCGTGTTATCATTCGTAACAACCGTCTGAAGAGACTTATGGAGATTAAGGCTCCTGAAGTAATTCTTCGTAATGAGAAGCGTATGCTTCAAGAGGCTGTCGATTCTTTGTTTGATAACTCTCGAAAGTCTTCAGCTGTTAAGAGCGAAAGCAATCGTCCTTTGAAATCACTTTCAGACTCTCTGAAAGGAAAACAAGGTCGTTTCCGCCAGAACCTTCTCGGTAAGCGTGTTGACTATTCAGCTCGTTCAGTTATCGTTGTTGGTCCAGAGCTGAAGATGGGTGAGTGCGGTCTGCCAAAACTTATGGCTGCAGAACTTTATAAACCATTCATCATCCGCAAACTTATTGAGCGTGGTATTGTTAAGACAGTCAAGAGTGCAAAAAAGATTGTTGATCGTCGAGAGCCAATTATTTGGGATATCCTTGAAAATGTAATGAAGGGACATCCTGTATTGCTCAACCGTGCTCCTACACTTCACCGTCTCGGTATTCAGGCATTCCAGCCTAAGCTTATTGAAGGTAAGGCAATCCAGTTGCACCCATTAGCATGTACAGCGTTCAACGCCGACTTTGACGGTGACCAGATGGCTGTCCACCTTCCTTTGAGTAATGAGGCAATTCTTGAAGCGCAGATACTGATGCTTCAGAGCCACAACATCCTTAACCCTGCCAACGGTGCTCCTATCACCGTTCCTTCACAGGATATGGTGTTAGGTCTTTACTACATCACCAAGATTCGTCCAGGAGCAAAGGGTGAAGGTCTTACATTCTACGGACCAGAGGAAGCTATCATTGCACACAATGAAGGTAAATGCGACCTCCACGCGCAGGTTAAGGTTCTTGTAACCGACCTCAACGAGAATGGAGAATACGAAAAGAAAATAATAGAAACTTCAGTTGGTCGTGTCATAGTCAATGGCATAGTTCCACAAGAAGTTGGATTCGTTAATAAAGTTATTTCTAAGAAGAGTCTGCGCGACATCATCGCCGATGTTATTAAGAAGGTAGGCTTTGCTCGTGCTTGCGAATTCCTCGATGGTATTAAGAATCTTGGTTATCGCATGGCATATAAGGCAGGTCTGTCATTCAACCTCGACGACATCATCATTCCACCAGAGAAGCAAGACCTTATTGAGAAGGGTAACCGTGAGGTTGAGGAAATCATGAACAACTATAACATGGGTTTCATCACCGACAACGAGCGTTACAATCAGGTAATTGATACATGGACTCACGTAAACAACGATATTGGTAATATCCTTCTGAAGGAAATGACCGAAGCCGATCAAGGTTTCAATGCAGTATTCATGATGCTCGACTCTGGAGCCCGTGGTTCTAAAGACCAGATTAAGCAGCTCTCTGGTATTCGTGGTCTTATGGCTAAACCTCAGAAAGCAGGTGCTGAAGGTGCTCAGATTATTGAAAACCCAATTCTTTCTAACTTCAAGGAAGGAATGTCTGTGCTTGAATACTTCATCGCTTCTCACGGTGCACGTAAAGGTTTGGCGGACACCGCTATGAAGACTGCCGATGCTGGATACCTTACTCGTCGTCTTGTCGATGTTAGCCACGATGTCATCATCACTGAAGAAGACTGTGGAACACTTCGTGGACTTGAATGTACTGCTCTTAAGAATGGCGATGAAACTATCTCTACACTATATGAGCGCATTCTCGGTCGTGTATCTGTTCACGATATTGTAGATCCTACAACAGGAAGTCTAATCGTTGCTGCTGGTGAGGAAATCACCGAGTCTATTGCACAGCAGATTGAAGACTCTCCTATTGAGAGCGTTGAAATCCGTTCAGTTCTCACTTGCGAAAGCAAGAAGGGCGTCTGCATGAAGTGTTATGGCAGAAACCTTGCAACCAGTCGAATGGTTCAGATGGGTGAGGCTGTTGGTGTCATCGCTGCTCAGGCTATTGGTGAACCTGGTACACAGCTTACCCTCCGTACTTTCCACGCCGGTGGTGTGGCTGCCAACGCAGCAGCAAATGCTTCTATCGTAGCTAAGAGCGATGCTAAGATTGAACTCGACGAGTTGCGTACTGTTCCTTACACAGAGAACGACGGAACTAAAGATATAGAATGTCAGATGGTTGTAAGCCGACTCACTGAAATCCGTTTCATTGATGTTAACACAGGCATTGCACTATCTACAATGAATGTGCCTTATGGTAGTTCATTATATTATAAGCATGGCGACACTGTTGCTAAGGGCGACCTCATTGCTAAGTGGGACCCATTCAATGCCGTAATCGTGACCGAGTATGCTGGTACTCTGCGATTCAACGACGTAATCGAAGGATCTACCTATAAGGCTGAGACCGACGAAACAACAGGTCTTACCGAAAAGATTATCGTTGACTCTAAGGACCGTAGCCGTGTGCCTACTTGCGATGTTCTTGACGAGAACGGACAGATAATTGGTACTTACAACTTCCCTGTAGGCGGACACGTTGTTGTTGAGGACGGACAGAAAGTAACAACAGGTACAACCCTTGTTAAGATTCCTCGTGCCGTTGGTAAGGCTGGTGACATCACTGGTGGTCTTCCACGTGTAACAGAGCTCTTCGAGGCTCGTAACCCATCAAACCCAGCTGTCGTTAGCGAAATTGATGGTGAGGTAACTATGGGTAAGGTGCGTCGTGGTAATCGTGAAATCATCGTTACATCTAAGACAGGCGAGCAGCGTAAGTATCTCGTTTCTCTGTCTAAGCAGATTCTTGTTCAGGAACACGATGCTGTTCGTGCAGGCACTCCGCTCTCTGACGGTGTCATCACTCCTAATGACATTCTTGCCATCAAGGGTCCTACTGCCGTTCAGGAATATATCGTAAACGAAGTTCAGGACGTTTATCGTCTGCAAGGTGTGAAGATTAACGACAAGCACTTCGAAATCATTGTGCGCCAGATGATGCGCAAGGTTCAAATCAACGATCCAGGCGATACAACATTCCTTGAGCAGGAGATTGTTGACAAGCTCGACTTCGCAGAGGAGAACGACCGCATCTGGGGAAAGAAAGTCGTAATCGATGCAGGCGACTCCGAGAATATGCAGAAGGGTCAGATTGTTACTGCCCGCAAGCTGCGCGATGAGAACTCAAGCCTGAAGCGCCGCGACCTTCGTCCTGTTCAAGTACGCGATGCTGTGCCTGCCACATCTACACAGATTCTGCAAGGTATCACCCGTGCAGCTCTCCAGACTAAGAGCTTCATGTCTGCTGCTTCATTCCAGGAGACAACAAAGGTTCTCAACGAGGCTGCTATCAAGGGCAAGGTAGACCATCTTGAGGGAATGAAGGAGAATGTTATCAGTGGACACCTTATCCCTGCAGGTACTGGTATGCGTCAATACAGCAAGCTTGTTGTTGGTTCTCGTGAGGACTACGACCGCATGCAGGCTAACAAGAAGAATGTGATTGATTTCGTTGAAGAAACAGCTGAAGAATAATTATTTTAATTTTAGCATTATAATAAGAGGGACTTACTTCTGATTTGGAGTAAGTCCCTCTTTTTTGTTTTCATGTAAAGAATCTATGAGTTGATTTTGCTAAGGGAAATTGCCTTGACACAGTTCTGCTTAGATTACCACTTACACTACCCACGACTAAAGACAGTGCACTATAAACTATTCCCTATTTCCTCTCGACATCATTGTGCGGTAAGCACTGCTGCTGATGCCTAAAGCATTGATGATAGTGTCCTTCTCAATGCCAATATGCTCAAGCACGATGCACAGCCTTGTGCGAGAAGAAGCATCCGTGTAGCTATTCTCCACCTTCGCAACAGTTTCAGGCATAACAATCCTTAAATACTCCATGCAAGCGTCATAGTCCTTTAC
>JAGAGD010000115.1 GCA_017627765.1 Prevotella sp.
GGCACTGCAATATGCCACATATCGCACTGCGATATGCCACGTTTCGCATCGCGAAAGGACACCTTTCACTTTTTCGTTCCTTATGTTCGTTTACATAGTTTAAGCCGATTGATTAACAATTAAACACATTTTTGCATTTCACTGCGTGCCAAACGGAAAATCTTTCTCTAGAATTAAAATTCCGTTTGTCAAGATTTTTTACTTTTTTCGTAAAAAAATCGAGTCGATTTTGATAATTTCAAATTGGAACTTGATTTCTTTTGAAATGCTATAGTAGTAGAAAGACATCTTGATTATTGCTATTCAAAATTTTTCTAACCCACACTATTTCATGCTTTTATGGTTAAATTTAGTTAATCTCGTGGTTTTGTAATCTAAAGTTATAAAATCAGACAATTTATTTTTTTATATTAAGATAATTTTTAGTACTTTTGCAGCCGATTTTTTATCAATATAAAGTCTAACTATATTTATAACAATTTTTTTTAATTAAATTTATGTCTAATTTCAAAAATGTAGAACCATTACAAGACTTCAATTGGGAAGAATTTGAAAATGGTACTAACGCAGGCGCAAGTGCAGAAGAACTTCGCAAAGCTTACGATGAAAC
This sequence comes from Prevotella sp., assembly GCA_017627765.1. Taxonomy (GTDB): domain Bacteria; phylum Bacteroidota; class Bacteroidia; order Bacteroidales; family Bacteroidaceae; genus Prevotella. Next base: position 611 of record JAGAGD010000115.1, read on the forward strand.
TCTTAATAAAGTAAGCGAACATCAAGTTGTTGATGGAAAAGTAATTTCTTTCGACAAGAAAGAAGTTGTTGTAAACATTGGCTATAAGAGTGATGGTATTATCCCAGCCAGTGAATTCCGTTACAATCCAGATTTGAAAATTGGTGATGTCGTAGAGGTTTATGTAGAAAACCAAGAAGACAAGAAAGGACAATTAATACTTTCTCACCGCAAGGCTCGTTTGAGCAAAAGTTGGGAACGAGTTAATGCAGCTCTCGACAATGATGAAATTATTCAGGGCTACATCAAGTGCCGTACTAAAGGTGGCATGATTGTAGATGTATTTGGAATCGAAGCATTCTTGCCTGGAAGCCAGATAGACGTACATCCAATTCGCGACTACGATGTATTCGTAGGAAAAACTATGGAATTCAAAGTTGTTAAGATCAATCAGGAATTCCGTAATGTTGTTGTTTCACATAAGGCTCTTATTGAAGCAGAACTTGAAGCACAAAAGAAAGAAATCATCTCTAAACTCGAAAAAGGTCAGATTCTCGAGGGTACAGTTAAGAATATTACAACCTACGGAGTATTTGTTGATCTTGGAGGAGTTGACGGACTCATTCATATTACAGACCTTTCTTGGGGCCGCGTAAGCGATCCACATGAAGTTGTTTCTTTAGACGAAAAGATTAACGTTGTAATTCTTGACTTTGATAATGACAAGAAACGCATTGCTCTTGGTCTGAAGCAGCTCACTCCACACCCATGGGATGCTATTGACGAAAACCTCAAGGTTGGAGACCATGTTAAGGGTAAGGTTGTTGTTATTGCTGACTATGGAGCATTTGTTGAAATCGCTCCTGGTGTTGAAGGACTTATTCACGTTAGCGAAATGTCTTGGAGCCAGCACTTGCGTTCAGCACAGGATTTCATGCATGTAGGTGATGAGATAGAAGCTGTAGTGCTTACACTTGACCGCGAGGAAAGAAAAATGTCTCTTGGCATCAAGCAACTCAGGGAAGATCCATGGGAAGCAATTGAAGTTAAATATCCTGTTGGCAGCAAGCATACTGCTAAGGTTCGTAACTTTACAAACTTTGGAATCTTTGTAGAATTAGAAGAAGGAGTTGATGGACTTATCCATATCAGCGACCTTTCATGGACTAAGAAAGTTAAACATCCATCAGAATTTACACAAGTTGGCGCAGACATTGATGTTGTGGTTCTAGAAATAGATAAAGAAAACAGACGTTTATCTCTAGGTCACAAGCAGTTAGAAGAGAATCCATGGGATACATACGAGACTCTTTATACTCCAGGTTCTGTACACACTGGTAAGATTACAGAAATGATGGATAAAGGAGCGGTTATTGCACTTAATGAAGGTGGTGAAGGTTTTGCAACTCCAAAGCACTTAGTTAAGGAAGATGGTAGCCAGGCTCAGCAAGGAGAAGAATTGCCATTTAAGGTAATTGAATTCGTAAAGGAGACAAAACGTATCATCTTATCTCACAGCCGCACATTTGAGGAAGAAAAAGAAGAGGTTAAAAAAGCTCCACGCAAACATGCTGCTAAGAAGGAAGATGAAAACGTTATTAATAATGTAGCTGCAGGAACTACACTTGGCGATCTTGATGCTTTAGCAGAGCTTAAAGCAAAAATGGAAAAGGGAGAATAATAATCTCACATAAAATCTTTAAATTAAAGCCTATCTTCACGGATAGGCTTTTTTTGTTTAATTACACTTAAATGCCAACACTAATAATCGTTAAAACTGCGTTTTTTTTCGTTTTAAACTTCTATATTTGTCAAAAATAATGTATTTTTGTACCTTGAATTTTATAGACAAAAAGTCTTAGAATGAAAGAAAATGGCATCTATGCCAAAATATGTCTAATGTTTAGAACAATTGATTAATAGAATAAAATGGACGAAATTCAAGTATTTGACCAAGACAAGATTATTAGAATAAACGTCGAAGAGGAAATGAAGAAATCTTACATTGACTATTCGATGTCAGTAATTGTAGCAAGAGCTCTTCCTGATGTTCGTGATGGTTTCAAGCCAGTACATCGTAGAATTTTATTTGGTATGGCTGGAATTGGCAATACCAGTGATAAACCACATAGGAAGTGCGCCCGTGTTGTTGGTGAAGTACTTGGTAAGTACCATCCTCATGGCGACTCTTCGGTCTATGGTGCATTAGTACGTATGGCGCAAGACTGGAACATGCGATATACTCTTGTTGATGGACAGGGTAACTTTGGTAGTGTTGACGGAGACTCACCTGCAGCCATGCGTTATACAGAGTGTAGATTGTCAAAGATGGGTGAGCACATTATGGACGATATTGATAAAGATACCGTTGATATGCAAAACAACTTTGATGGCTCTCTTACTGAACCAACAGTAATGCCAACAAAGATTCCTAATCTACTGGTTAATGGTGGAAATGGTATTGCTGTGGGTATGGCAACAAATATTCCTACACACAATCTTGGAGAGGTTATAGATGGTTGTTGTGCATATATTGACAATCCAGAGATTGACACAGAAGGCTTAATGCAATATATTCCGGCTCCAGACTTCCCGACTGGAGCAACTATCTATGGTCTGCAAGGTGTTAAAGATGCCTATGAAACGGGTAGGGGAAGAGTTGTTATACGTGCAAAGGCAGAAATAGAGAGTGGTGAATCACACGACAAGATTGTTGTAACCGAAATTCCTTATGGTGTCAACAAACAACAACTCATTGAGTATATTGCTGAATTAGTCAAAGAAGGAAAAATTGATGGCATTTCAAATGTTAATGACGAGAGTGACCGTCATGGAATGCGTATTGTTGTTGACTTAAAAAGAGATGCAAATGCAAATGTCATATTGAATAAATTGTTCAAAATGACACAGCTGCAAAGTTCTTTTTCAGTTAACTGCATTGCTTTAGTAAAAGGACGTCCACGCCTGTTGTCTCTGAAAGAGTGTGTTAAGTATTTTGTTGAACATCGACATGATGTTACAATTAGAAGAACACAATTCGAACTAAGAAAAGCACAAGAGCGTGCCCATATACTTGAAGGTTTAATAATAGCTTGCGATAATATAGATGAAGTTGTGCATATAATTCGTTCTTCAAAGACACCTTCAGACGCACAACGTAATCTTGAAAATAGATTCAATTTAGATGAATTACAATCTAAAGCTATTGTTGAAATGCGATTAGTTCAGCTGACAGGTCTGCGTGTAGAACAATTGCATGCAGAGTTTGATGAACTTCAAAAGACAATAGAATATTTAGAGTCAATTCTGAATGACGATGAACTATGTAAGAAAGTCATGAAAGATGAACTTCTTGAAGTTAAGGAAAAATATGGCGATGAACGTAAAACAAGAATAAGACCAGACGAGCATGAGTTTAATGTTGAAGATTTCTATCCAAATGATCCTGTAGTTATTACTGTAAGTCATTTGGGATATATAAAGCGTACACCTCTGAGTGAATTCCGTGAGCAAGCAAGAGGTGGTGTTGGTTCAAAAGGAGCAAAAACAAGAGAACAAGATTTTACGGAATATATTTATCCCGCAACAATGCATCAGACAATGCTTTTCTTTACAAAGAAAGGACGTTGCTATTGGTTGAAGTGCTATGAGATTCCTGAAGGTGACAAAAACTTCAAAGGACGTGCAATTCAAAATATGCTTAATATTGATTCTGATGATTCTATAAATGCATTGCTGCGTCTCCGCGGACTTGATGAAGAGTTTGTTCGTTCTCATTATGTTGTTTTTGCCACAAAGCGAGGTCTGGTTAAGAAAACTTGTCTTGAGGCGTATAGCCGACCAAGAACAAATGGAGTAATTGCCATAAATATCTTAGAAGGTGATGAAGTTGTTGATGTAAGGCTGACAAATGGAAAGAATGAACTAATCATTGCAAACCGTAATGGTAGAGCTGTAAGATTCGATGAAGATGCAGTAAGAACGATGGGACGTATTTCTACCGGCGTTAGGGGAATGCGTCTAGACGAAGGTGACGATGAAGTTATTGGAATGGTTGTTGCTGGCAATTCGGATAATGAGACAATAATGGTTGTGAGTGAAAATGGTTATGGCAAGCGTTCACAAGTTGAAGATTATCGCAAGACCAATAGGGGAGGCAAAGGTGTTAAAACCCTCCAGATTACGGAAAAAACAGGTCGGTTAGTTGCGATTAAGAATGTTACAGACGACAATGACTTGATGATAATAAACAAGAGTGGCATTGCCATACGTATGCCTTTAAGCGAATGTCGCATTATGGGACGTGCTACTCAAGGAGTCAGACTAATAAATCTTCAAAAGAAAAATGACGTGATTGCAAGTGTTTGTAAAGTAATGAGTTCAGAGCTTGAATCTACTGTTGAAGAGGAAAGCAGAAATCAATGGGCGCAACGAAATGATATTATCATAAATGATGCTCAGATGGAAGAACCTAATGAAGAGCCATTCACGCCTATGGTTGATTTTGAAGATGAGACAAATGAATAATGTATAAACCTTATTTAATATTATTAAAATGAAAAAGTTAGTCATGTTGGCGTTGATGGTAGTAGCTACTGCAACCGCCTTTGCACAAGAAGATGTTGTTAAACAAATCATGAAGTCAAAAGACTATAATGAAGCATCAACATTACTTAATGCAAATTTAAATTCAATGAATTCTGAGCAGAAAGCGCAATGCTACAATAGATTAGTTTCGCTTTCTATGGAAACTGTTAGTAAAGAAGCTCAATCGGAAACCCCATCTGATGAATTCTTTAATGCCTTGTATAATGCTTTTGAAAATGCTCAGTTATGCGAGCAGTTTGACCAGCAGCCAAATGCTAAAGGAAAGATTAAGCCTCGCTTCCATAACACAAACCGTGACCGTCTTTTCCCTTTACGTTGGCAGCTTATCAACGCAGGTATAAATGGACAAAAGAATAATGACAATAAAACAGCATTGAAATTCTTTGGAACTTATGTTAATACTGGTATAGGTCAACTTTCACCATTGTTCGCAGATGCAGATAATTCTGCAGATAACAATTTAACAAATATTTCTTATTGGGCTGGTTATCATGCATTCTTAGATGGTCAGTATGATGTAGCAAACCTATATTCAGACATAGCTCTTAACGACCCTGAACTTGGAAAGGAAGCTCTTCTTGTTAAACTTGCTGTTGCTGAGAAGACTTTAAAGAATCGTCAAGACTCAATTTCATATTGTGATGAACTTGAAAAGATTTATGCAGCAGATAATAGCAATGAGTTAGTATTTGCTACACTTTCAAGTTTCTATAATTCACTTGGTATGACTGATAAGATGGAGAAGATTTTTGAAGATAAATTGAAAACTGATCCTAATAACTTTACAGTATGGGTAAATCGCGGTGAGAATGCTGAAGAAAAAGAAAACCTAGAAGAAGCAATTAATTGCTATAAGAAGGCTTTGGTTTCTCAGCCAAATAATGCTGCTGTTTTGCGTCAGATAGGAATCTGTTTATATAATCGTGCTGCAGGTACAGAAGAGAGGGTTTCTGGTAAAACTGGTCGTGCGCCAAAGGCTGCACTTGAGCAGATCCTTCCAGTTTATGAAGAGGCTCGTACATATTTAGAGAAAGCTAAAGAATTAGACCCACAACAAAAAGAAGTTAAGTGGGGATATGCGCTTTATCGTTGCTACTATCGTTTGTATGGAATTGACGATGAAAGGACAAAGCAGGCTGAGCTCGATTCTCACAGCAAATAATATTATAAACTAAAAATTAATGTGGAGTTAGGTTGATTTTTATATCAACCTAATTTCACATTTTATATTATAATTATATCCCTTATTTGAATATGAAATATCAAGTATTGCTATTTTATTGTTTATGTGTTTGTCTTTTTTCGTCATTTAAAGTGCAAGCGCAAAATAATAACAATGCTAGACGCATGGCTAAACAACTCAATAAGCAATTGGAAGTTGTTATTGATAAATACGTTCAGGTAAGTGATAGTTTGGTAATGTATCGTTCTGTTGTTGATGCAATAAAATTAGGACAAGAGTGTGACAAATATGATGCAATGCCTGACATTACAGGTCAGGTAAAATGTCAATACAGAGAGAGAAATAGTCTTTTATTAAAAGCCATGCGGAGATTAATTATAGATGCAGGTCTATACTTTTACAAAAAAAATAATAAAGAAGAAGCACTTAATGCTTTTGAAACATACATTTATAGTGCAGATTCTCCTTTATTTAGTCTGAAACATCCAGAGATAGACAATTTTCTCAATGAAGCAATTTTTTATTCTGCAGTTATCGCATATAAACTTGGTGATTACACAAAAACACGAAAATTTTCAGAGATGCTAATAGATAAAGATGAATATGCAAGGGATGCCGTAGAATTGCAAGTGTTGTGTCTTAAACAAGAAATGCAAACAAAGGAAGATTCTATAAGGTATTGTAACATTGTAAAATCTATGCATGAAAATGATTATGATAATGATTTATATTATTCAATGTTGTTAGAGTATTATTCATCTCTCAAAAACGATAGAGAATATATTAGCTTTCTGCAAAGCGAAATTGGAAAAAGTCCTAAACGGATTGAAAACTATATACTTTTAGGCGATGCTTATATGAAACAGAACAAATGGGATGAAGCAATTTCTTATTATAATGAGGTGTTAATTCGTGATACAATAAATATCATCCCTATATATTATAATATAGGGATATGCTATAACTCAAAGGCAATAGCAATGAAAGATTCTTTGACAAATGAATATGGTAATATTCCTAAAAAATACCGACATGTCATTAGAGAATATTTTGTTGAATCTGTTAGGTTTTTGACTAAAGTAAGTTATTTGGATCCAGAAAGAAAGAAAGTTGACTGGGCTGTACCTTTATACATTGCTTATTATGCCCTTTCAGAGAAAAAGAAAGCTGCTGATTTAAAAAAGTTATTTCACAATTAATTTTTAATTTGTATGTATAAGTTTTTACTAATATTTATCCTCTTTTCATCAGTTTTACCCCATAACGATTCAGCACAGAAAAAGGTTATATCGCAAGCTAAGCAATATATTAAATCTGGCAAGGATTTGGATAAAGCAGAAAAGATAATTACAGACCTGCTCAATGATAGTTTACAAATTAAAGACCGACAAAAAGCTCAAAATATCCTTTTTGATATACTAAAGGCGAAGTATGAACAGGGAAATGAATTATTGTATCTAAAGCATCCTTATGATACAATATCGCATTATACAACTATAATTAAGATGTTTAATGCTCTTGAAAAACTGGATTCAATTGATGAAAGTTCTAATTTAAATCCTAAGTATAAAGAGAAACATGCTCACTATCTATATCCATTGCGCCCTAATCTATATTATGGAGGATTATTTTTTATTCGGAAAGAAGATTATAAAAGAGCATATTTATTCTGTGAGAAGTATATAGAGAGTGCAAATACATCTTTGTTTGTAAATGTTTATAAACAGGAGTCTGATAGTCTAATGGCTAAAGCTGCTGCATGGACTGTTTATTGTGGGTATAAATTGAATGATTATGAAAGACTTATGAAATATTCCTCTCTGGCAGTGAAAGATACAGCTCAACTTGCTTTTGTTTATCAATATATGGCTGAAGGGTACAAACAAATAGGTGATTATACAAAATATGCAGATTTACTTGAAATTGGTTTTAATAAATATCCTACATTCCCTTTCTTTTTCCCAAGGCTTATTGACTATTATAATGACATAGGAAATTATGAAAAATCTATGAGTATTGTTGATAAAGCTTTAGAAGTTGATAGTACTAATATAAATTATATGTTTGCAAAAAGTACAATTCTATTAAATACTGGCAAATATGATGAATGCATAGATTTATGCAAAAAGCTAATTGAAGAAAATGATTCTTTAGCAGAGGCATATTATAATTTTGGCGTATCTTATTATAATCAGGCAATTGCACTAGATAAATATCAACAACGTTCCAAGAAGAATAAAGATAGGATTCGCGAATTATATTCAATGAGTAAACCGCTATTAGAAAGATTCCGAGAATTAGCACCTGAGCAAAAAAACAAATGGTTTCCCATATTATATACAATTTATTTAAATCTAAATATGGGAGAAGAGTTTGATGAGATAAATAGATTGAAGTAGTTATATTGATTAGCATAAAGCAATATTATAAAAATGATCGACATAAAAGAAATTATAAAAAGATTGAATATAGAAAGACTTAATAATATGCAAACAAATGCAATTAAGTCTTTCAGAGAAACAACCAAAGATATCATATTATTGTCTCCAACAGGTAGTGGTAAAACATTTGCATATTTATTGCCACTTTTAGAAAAGATTGATGTTGATTGCCAAGAAGTACAGGCATTAGTTGTTGTACCAGGGCGTGAACTTGCATTACAATTGGTTACCGTTTTTCAAGACATGAAATGTGGCATAAGTGCAGTTAGTGTGTATGGCGGTAGGCCTACTATGGATGAAAATAGAGTAATTAAGCAAGTTTCTCCCCAAATAATATTTGGTACACCAGGAAGACTTAATGACCATATTGCAAAAAATAATATTTCTACAGAAAAAATACGATATGTTGTTTTAGACGAATTTGATAAATGCTTAGAAATGGGGTTTCAAGATGAAATGAGACAACTTCTTGACCATTTGCAATACGTTAATCGTAGAATCCTAGTGTCAGCAACCCCTTCTGACGCAATTCCAAAATTTATAAATTTGTCATCTGCGATATGTATCGATTACCTTTCTAATTCAAAGCAGTTGTCAGAAAGAATATCTTTAAATATTGTTAGAAGTACAGAAAAAGATAAATTGGAATGCCTTATAAGGCTACTTCGTTATTTTAGAGATAAAAGTACTATAGTGTTTCTAAATTACAGAGACTCTGTGGAACGTGTTTCTAATGCTTTGAAATTGGAAGGTTTTACAGTTAGTGTTTTTCATGGCGGATTAAATCAAGATCAGAGAGAATCCGAACTGTATAGATTTTATAATGCTTCTGCTAATATATTAGTTGCTACAGATTTAGCATCTCGTGGGTTAGATATTCCAAATATTGATAATATAGTACACTATCATCTTCCTCTTAATGAAGAAGCATATATACATAGGGTAGGGCGCGCTACTCGTTGGATGAAGAGTGGAAATACATATTTCATACTTAATCAAACAGAACATGTTCCAGAATACATTAAACTTGAACCACTTATTTTCGATATACCTGATAATCTGCCAAGCCCAATGAGTCCAAAAATGATTACATTATACATTGGCAAAGGCAAAAAAGATAAAATAAGCAAAGGTGATATTGTTGGCTTTTTATGTAAAAAAGGAGGTCTGACATCTAACATGATTGGAAGAATTGATGTTAAAGAACGATATACATACGTTGCTGTGGAGCGAAAAATAGTCAGAAACTTATTGAAAATAATTCAAGGAGAAAAAATAAAAGGAATTAAAACCATTGTAGAAATAATTAAGTGAAAAATGACATTTTGTAAAGTGAAAAGGTCAAATTTAACACATTTCAAAATAACATAGTAAATTATTGCCCCAAAATTTGGTTATTACAAAAATAAAATGTAATTTCGCAAGCAATTATAATTGACTATAAAATATTATTAATCTTAAATTTTTTATATTAATATGAAGTACAATTTTACCGCAGGACCTTGCATGCTAAACCGCTCGGTCATTGAGAAAACTGCAGACGCTATCTTAGATTTCAATGGTATGGGACTGTCTTTGGCTGAAATAAGCCACCGTTCAAAAGACTTCCAAGCTGTTATTGATGAGGCAGAAGCTTTGGTTAAAGAACTACTCGAAGTACCCGAAGGATACTCTGTACTATTCCTCGGCGGTGGTGCATCACTTGAGTTCTGTATGATTCCTTACAACTTCCTTGTTAAGAAGGCTGCTTACTTAAACACTGGTGTTTGGGCAAAGAAGGCTATGAAGGAAGCAAAATTGTTTGGTGAAGTAGTTGAAGTTGCTTCTTCTGCAGATGCAAACTATACTTTTATCCCTAAAGGTTGGACATGTCCTACAGATGTTGACTATTTACACATTACAACAAATAACACAATCTATGGAACTGAAATACGTAAGGATCTTGATGTTCCTGTACGTCTGATTGCCGACATGTCTTCAGATATTTTCAGTCGTCCAGTAGATGTTTCTAAGTATGATGCTATTTATGCAGGTGCTCAGAAAAATCTTTCTATGGCAGGTGTTACAGTTGTTATCGTAAAGAATGATGTTCTTGGACGTGCTCCACGTGAGATACCTACAATGCTTGATTATCGCACACATGTTGACAAGGGTTCTATGTTCAATACTCCTCCAGTTGTTCCTATCTATTGCGCTATGCAGAATCTTCGTTGGATTAAAGAACAAGGTGGTTTGAAAGCAATGGATGAACTTGCACAGCGTCGTGCTGCTATTGTTTATGAAGAAATTGATCGTAACAAGCTTTTCCGTGGAACAGTAGAAGCTGAGGACCGTTCACTCATGAACATTTGCTTTGTTATGAACGATGAATATAAAGAGCTTGAAAAACCATTCTTTGATTTTGCTACTGAGCGAGGAATGGTTGGTATTAAGGGACACCGTTCTGTTGGTGGCTTCCGTGCAAGTACATACAATGCGATGACAATTGAAGGTTGTGAGGCGCTTGTTAAGTGCATGAAGGATTTCGAAGCTCAACACTAATTTAATTAATATTTTATCACTTTAACTTCAAATAAAAATATGAAAGTTTTAGTTGCTACTGAAAAACCTTTTGCACCAGTTGCAATTGAAGGTATTAGAAAAGAAATAGAAAGTGCAGGACACGAACTCGTGCTTCTTGAAAAATATACAGAAAAAGCTCAACTTTTGGATGCAGTAAAAGACGCTGACGCAATGATTATCCGTTCAGATAAGGTTGATGCTGAAGTATTAGATGCAGCAAAACAACTTAAAATAGTTGTTCGTGCAGGTGCAGGCTATGACAATATAGATTTGTCTGCAGCTACATCTCACGGTGTTGTTGCAGAAAATACACCTGGACAGAACTCAAATGCTGTTGCAGAATTAGTTTTTGGCCTTTTGGTATATGCTGTTCGTAACTTCTTTAATGGTAAGGCTGGAACAGAATTGAAGGGCAAAAAACTTGGTATTCTTGCATTTGGAAATGTAGGACGTAATGTTGCTCGTGTTGCTAAAGGTTTTGGTATGGACGTATATGCTTATGATGCATTCTGTCCAGCGAGTGTAATTGAAGAAGCAGGTGTGCATGCAGTTGCAAACCAAGATGAGCTTTTCAAGACTTGTGATGTCGTATCTTTGCATATTCCTGCAACTCCAGAAACAAAACAAAGCATTAATTTCGCTGTTGTTAATCAGATGCACAAGGGTGGTATTCTTGTTAATACTGCGCGTAAAGAGGTTATTAATGAGCCAGAACTTATAAAATTGATGTCTGAGCGTGAGGATCTCAAATTTGTAACTGATATCAAACCTGATGCAGATGCTGATTTCGCTAAATTTGAGGGACGCTACTTCAGCACCCCAAAGAAAATGGGAGCACAGACAGCTGAGGCAAATATCAATGCAGGTATTGCTGCAGCAAAACAGATTAATGCATTCTTTGCTGATGGATGTACAAAATTCCAAGTTAATAAATAATAATTAATAATTAAGGAGTTGAAGTTATAAATTGAAATAAAGACTAAATGGTTTAATGAATGTTTTTATTTTTAAGTCATTGGTCATGTATTTCATTATAACTTAAACTCCTTAATATTTCTAATAAATTTAATTATGGCAATAGTTAAACCATTTCGTGGAGTTCGTCCTCCAAAAGATTTAGTTGAAAAAGTTGAATGTCGCCCATATGATGTGCTTGATTCTGAAGAAGCACGTGCCGAAGCTGGTGATAACCCAATGAGTCTTTATCGCATCATAAAACCTGAAATAAACTTTGAACCAGGAACTTCTGAGTATGATCCTAGAGTTTATGATAAAGCTGCAGAAAATTTCCAAATGTTCCAAGACAAAGGTTGGTTAAAGCAAGACGATAAAGAACATTATTATATATATGCTCAGACAATGAATGGTAAGACTCAATATGGTCTTGTTGTTGGCGCATATGTAAATGATTATATGACTGGAGTCATCAAGAAGCACGAGTTAACCCGTCGTGACAAAGAAGAGGATCGTATGAAACATGTTAGGGCTAATAACGCTAATATAGAACCGGTGTTCTTTGCATATCCAGATAACGAAGTTCTTGATAAACTAATTATGCGATATGCTGCAACTGAACCTGAATATGACTTCATTGCCCCTATTGACGGATTTGGTCACAAATTTTGGGTAATATCTAATGAAGATGATATTAAAACAATCACAGAAGAATTTGGCAAAATGCCTTCTTTGTATATAGCTGATGGTCACCATCGTTCAGCTGCAGCAGCTCTTGTCGGTGCAGAAAAAGCAAAGCAGAACCCAAATCATCGTGGTGATGAAGAATACAATTACTTCATGGCGGTATGTTTCCAAGCTAGTCAATTGACCATTCTTGATTATAATCGTGTCATTAAAGATTTGAATGGCCTCACAAGTGAACAATTCCTTGATGCTTTAAAGAAGAATTTTGATGTTGAAGACAAAGGAACTGATATTTACAAACCAGCTCATCTTCATGAATTCTCTCTTTATCTTGATAGCCACTGGTATAGTCTTAATGCTAAAGAAGGAACATTTGACAACAATGACCCAATAGGTGTACTTGACGTTGATATTTCTTCACGCCTAATTCTTGATGAAATACTTGGCATTAAAGACCTTCGTAGCGATAAGAGAATTGACTTTGTTGGAGGACTTCGCGGATTAGAAGAATTAAAACGCCGTGTTGATAGTGGTGAAATGAGAGTTGCTTTGGCTCTTTATCCGGTATCAATGAAACAAATTATGGATATTGCTGACAGCGGTAAAATTATGCCTCCAAAAGCAACATGGTTTGAACCAAAACTGCGCAGTGGTCTCATTATCCACAAACTCTCATAACATTTGATTGAGATGTGTAATTCCAATTAACATGATTGATACATATCTTACGATTTCTGATAAAATAGGCGAGGGCTACTACACGGAAAAGCGTAGTAAGTTCCTCGCCTATTGCCATCATGTAGATAATATTCATGAAATTAAAGAGATATTAGCTTTTTATCGCAAAAAATATTATGATGCGCGACATATATGCTATGCATATGTATTAGGTCCAGAACGACAGGAATATAGAGTTAATGATGATGGCGAACCAAGTTCAACTGCAGGTAAGCCAATTTTAGGTCATATTAATTCAAAGAAATTGACAAATATCCTTATTGTTGTAATTAGATATTATGGCGGAATAAATTTGGGTACTGGCGGTTTAATTTTAGCCTATAAGGAAGCTGCTAAAGAGGCAATAAATGACACTGAAATTATTGAAAAGCAAGTAGAAGAAATAATTGTTTATACTTTCTCTTATATTATGATGAATGACGTAATGCGCATTGTAAAAGAGATGTCAGCAAAAATAATAAATCAAAAATTCGATAATACATGCGAAATATCTTTATCAATAATTAGGTCAAAAGCCGATGAATTACATGAACGTCTAAATAAATTATCTTTCAAATAGATCTAAATTATATATAAAAAAAAGGTTTTAGCTTATAACTAAAACCTTTTTAAAACTTACATTGATTAATTATATATTATTCAATAACAACCAATGGTGTATCTTCCATTACGTTAGCACCAACCTTTACAAGTATAGCAGCAATTTTACCGTCTTTATTAGCTTCAAGATTGTTAGCCATCTTCATTGCTTCAAGGACTACAACTGTATCACCTTTCTTAACTTCATCGCCAATAGCAACTTTAATTTCTGTTACTACACCTGGTAATGGAGCCTTTACTGCATCAGCAGTGTTAACATTTGCGTTGCTAGATGGAGCATCATCAGTAGAAGACTCTTGTTGCGCTACAGGTTTAACTACTACTTTTTTCTTTTCTGGTTCAGGTTCTGGTTCCATTTCAACTTTAAAAACTTCACCATTTACTGTAACCTCAGCAATATTCTCTACGATTTCGCCAATAGCAACCTCGTATTTTGTACCATTTATGGTATATTTATATTCTTTCATTTAACTAATAACTAAAGATTTATGGATGTAGGGTCATCATTAGCATGTGCTCATTCCACTGGGTGTTACGAGGACAAATTGTAATGACACCAGACTCCTTGTCATGTACATTATTACCTTTAAACTCATGTAGTGCCAAAGATATGGCAGCATACACTTCATTATTATTTTTTGCCATTTTGTAATTATTTAATACATTACATTGGTATGTTTCCGTGTTTCTTAGCAGGCAATGAATCACGTTTTGTAGCAAGTTGCGCCAACGCACGACAGATGCGGAAACGTGTGTTTCTTGGCTCAATCACATCATCGATATAGCCATAACGAGCAGCCTGATATGGATTAGCAAAGAGCTCAGAGTATTCTTCCTCCTTATCTGCAATAAATGCTTTAACATCTTCACCTGCCTCTTTCTTCGCTTTAGCTTCTTTTGCATAAAGTACGGCTACAGCACCAGATGCACCCATAACGGCAATTTCTGCATTTGGCCATGCATAGTTCAAGTCGGTATGAAGTTGTTTACATCCCATAACGATATGACTGCCACCATAACTCTTACGGAGAGTAATGGTTATCTTTGGAACAGTTGCTTCTCCGTATGCATATAGCAACTGTGCTCCATGAAGGATAACTGCATTGTATTCTTGGCCCGTTCCTGGCAAAAATCCTGGAACATCAACTAATGAAACAATAGGAATGTTAAATGCATCACAGAAACGAACAAAGCGCGCACCCTTACGACTTGCGTTAACATCAAGTACACCTGCATAGCATGAAGGCTGATTAGCTACGATTCCAACGCTTTGACCGTTAAATCTAGCAAAACCTACGATTATATTTCGCGCAAACTTAGGTTGTACTTCGAAGAATTCTCCATTATCAGTAATTGCAGAAATTACCTTATACATATCGTATGCTTTGTTTGGATCATCTGGCAAAATCTCATTTAGAGAATCCTCCATACGATCAATTGGGTCAGTGCATTCTTTACGTGGAGTTTCTTCCATGTTATTAGAAGGAATGTAACTTAAAAGTGTCTTGATCATTTCCAAAGCTTCTTCTTCTGTTGATGCTGTGAAATGAGTTACTCCACTTTTTGTTGAGTGTACACTTGCACCACCAAGATGCTCTTGATCAACGTCTTCTCCAGTAACTGTTTTAACTACTTTTGGACCGGTAAGGAACATATATGATGTATTTTCCATCATAAGTGTAAAGTCAGTTAGCGCAGGAGAATAAACAGCACCACCAGCACAAGGGCCAAAAATACCTGAAATCTGTGGAACAACACCTGAAGCCAAAATGTTGCGCTCAAAAATTTCAGCATATCCTGCCAAAGCATTAACAGCTTCTTGAATACGAGCTCCACCAGAGTCATTTATACCAATAACAGGTGCACCCATTTTCATGGCCATGTCCATTACCTTGCAGATTTTTTGTGCCATGGTTTCTGAGAGTGATCCACCGTTTACAGTGAAATCCTGAGCAAAGATATATACTAAACGACCATCAATTGTACCAGAACCAGCAACAACGCCATCGCCAAGATATTGTTTCTTCTCCATACCGAAATTGGTACAACGGTGAAGTTTAAACATGTCAAATTCTTCGAAACTACCTTCGTCGAGTAGCATGTCAATACGTTCACGAGCTGTGTATTTCCCGCGTGCATGTTGTTTTTCGATAGCTTTCTCACCACCGCCTAAACGAGCTTGCTCACGTTTAGCAATCAATGCTTTAATTTTTTCTAGTTGTTTACTCATTTCTTTTAATATATTTTATAATCTTATTCTTTTGCTTTTTATATTATACTTAGTGTTCGCAAAGTTCAGTTAAAATACCACATGTTGATTTCGGGTGTAAAAATGCGATGTTAAGGTTCTCAGCACCTTTGCGTGGAGCTTTATCAATAAGACGAATTCCTTTTTCATCACATTCTGCCAATGCATTAGCAACACCATCTTCAATACAGAAAGCCACATGGTGAACCCCCTTGTTACCTTTGTCAAGCCATTTTTGGATAGTGCTTTCAGGTGATGTTGGTTCTAAAAGTTCGAGTTTAACTTCGCCGCATTTCAAAAATGCAGTTTTTACTTTTTGATCTTCTACTACTTCTACAGCATAGCAATCTAAACCAAGAACTTCCTTAAAATAGGGGAGTGCTTCTTCAATGCTTTGTACAGCAATTCCTAAATGTTCAATGTGTGAAATTTTCATTTTATTATTGTTTTAAATGGTTTTTTGAATATTATTGCAAAGGTAATCAATTCTTTTTTAAGGAGGAAAATTTTTGTCTTTTTTTTGCCCTATAAATGGATATATTTAGTTTTATTCAATATTAGAATTATTAAATAAATGCATTGATCATGGATTTAGTTGCAGTTTTAGCTTAATTACATAAACTAAAATAATCCAATCCGTCAAAATGTAGTCATGATGAGATTGGATTATTCTAATGAAGAAATTTAGTATCTAAAATTCAAATAATATACGCCCATTAATTTGTCTTCCTGTTAGATAGTTAGGTACTGCATATTGTTGATTTGTAACATCTGTTATCCAGTAATATGAATTTACATTATTAATACCAAATAGATTTAGACAGTCTATTCCTAACCATATATTTTTTACTATACTTTTCTTTTCTTTACGCTCATTGTCAAGTAATCTATAGCTCATTCCTATATCAGCGCGTTTATATGCTGGGGCTCTAAATGAATTTCTTTCAAGTGGAGTATGTGGAGCTGAAAATGGAAGTCCATCAGCATATGACAATTTAAGTGACATTTTCCACCTTTCTGTACCCGGAAAATAATCGGTGAAAAACAAATTAAATGCATATCGTTGGTCTGTCGGCAATGGAATGTTAACACCATGTAGGCGCATATTCGTATTCATTATGGAGAAACTTACCCACGAATCAGTCCCAGGTACAAATTCACCATATAACTTAAGGTCAACTCCCATTATGTGTCCTGAAGCTTCATTTATTCCATAATATACAACTTTAACATTATTGACACTATATGGAACAAGATTAGACAATAATTTATAATAAGTCTCAGCTGTAAATTTATAGTTTCTATCTCTCATCTTAAACTTATAATCTATTGCTGCAATAAAGTGTATAGAGCGCTGGCTTTTAATTTTACTATTAAGCGAAGCAAAAGTTACACCATTTACAGTAGATGTATCACGTAGTTCTTTATAAAATGGAGCTTGATAATATAAACCTGTAGCAAAACGGAATAATATGTTATGATTATAAGCAGGAGTAACCACTAAAGATGCACGAGGTGATACGATAGATTCTTTATTGTAATTCCAATGACTAAATCTAATACCATAATTTAATATAAAACGTGAATGTCCGCCTGGACTTGTGAATCTATATGAATCTTGTATAAAAGATTCGAATCGTTTAGTTTTCAGTTCATTACGTGAATTTAAAGAATATATCATAAATAGGTCTTTACCAGTATGTGGTATACTGTATCCTGCAGAATCTCTCATTTCATATTCCCGACTTTTTTCTCTAATTTTCTCTAATTTATATGATAATCCAAATAAAATATCATGATTCTTGGGTTTATGGTTTAAAACCATTTTAAATGTCTCAACATTTGCCTTCAAATAATTTCTTGCATGTTCCATGTAAGTTCCTACGCCAAGATTTTCGCTTGTTTCAGTTTGAGTAAGCCAATATTGACCTTGGATGTCATAGGTTTCCTGCTCTTTGGTATAGAAAGCACTTGCAATTAGTGATAATGAAGTCTTATCTGTTATATGTCTAGTAACATTTAATGTTCCAAAATAAGTCCTGAATAAATCTTTCTCTTTACCATCAAAATAGACCTTGAAAGATTTTACATTTTCTAGTGTTCCAAAATTTGTTTCCCTATCTTCCGGTTCAAAATTATAATGGTTTTCTGATATGTTTCCTATTATATCAATTGTCCATCGTTTATTTGGACGAAAACTCATATACGTTTGATAATCTAGAAAATTAGGATTATATTCTCCATTAGTTTGCAAACTACCAAGTAAATATCTATTTGTTTTATATCGAATACCATTTATCCAAGAAATTTTCTTTGTGCCAAAACCTATATATCCATTTGCTCCGAGTAAACTAGCAGCAAATGAACCTTCAACAATGCTTTTGTGTCCATATTTTGGTTCAAGTCTTTTATATGTTATATCAAGTGCTGATGACATTTTGTCACCGTATTTTGCATCATATCCTCCTGTTGAGAAATTTATTTGTTTTACTAAATCTGGATTTATAATTGACAAACCTTCTTGTTGTCCACTTCTCACCAAAAATGGTCGATAAACTTCTACGTCATTTATATAAACACTATTTTCATCAAATGAACCTCCTCGTACATTATATTGAGAAGACAATTCACTATGTGTTGATACTCCTGCCTGTCCTTGAATAAGTTCTTCAACGGCATTGCCTGTAACTGATGGCATTGCTTTCATAACTTGAGCATCAATAGTTTGTACTTGTCCTATTTGCTTTCTTGTACCTGTAACTTCAACCTCACCTAATTCTGAATCACTAAAAAGTTGGATTTGCAGGGTTTGTTTACCCCTTGGGTTTCTAAGTACACGAGTTTTAGTTTTATATCCAATCATCGAAAATCTCACGACTACACTATCTTCGGAAGTTAAGTCGATTGAGAATTCTCCTTTCAAGTTCGTCATTGTCATTTTTCCCTGCTTGACAACTGCAACATTGGCTAACTCTATAGGATTATTTTCCGTATCACTTACTTTACCTTGCAAAGTAAATGTCTGTGCCATGATTTCTATATTACCTAATGCAGAAACAAAAGAAATCAAAATAATTAAAAATATTTTCCTTTTCATTATACTATATAACGCTATTTCTCCGTTATTATTGTGTAATAATGTTATCAAATCATTGTTTTTCACTATGAAAAAATATCTTTTAGCAATAGACTCTTTCAAAGGGTGTATGACAACCTTTGAGATTGAAGAAATTGTCAGAGAAACTATACTGTCATTTGAACCAGAATCTAAAGTTGTTTGTATTCCGCTATCAGATGGTGGAGAGGGTATGTTGTCAATTATTCAAAAATTAGAGGGTTTTTCTATTGTAGAATGCAATTGTCATGATGCCTTAATGAGGAGAATTAAAGCACAATATGGTGTTGGTAGAGATGGTACTGCCATTATAGAAAGCGCTTTAACATGTGGAATTAACTTGTTGTCTGATACAACTTTATGCCCAGTTAAGGCAACAACATATGGAGTGGGAGAGATGTTAGCTGATGCAATTAAAAGAGGTTGCAATAATATACTTATAGGTTTAGGTGGAAGTGCCACAAGTGATTGCGGAATAGGAATGTTGCAAGCCCTTATTGATATATTTGCAACGAACAAGACTATTTTTGAAGTAAAAGCTTTTTTTAAAACAAATTTTCCAAATTTGACGATCACAATTGCTTGTGACGTAAATAATGTTTTATTTGGTGATAATGGGGCGGCATATGTTTTTGGTCCTCAAAAAGGAGCTAAAAATGATGATATCTTCATATTGGACAGAAAGGCAAAAACATTTTCTACAATAGCATCAAATATTATGGGGATAGATTGCTCGATGTGTCCAGGTGCAGGTGCTGCAGGTGGACTAGGATATGCATTTATGCAGTTTTTTAATGCAAATGTAGTTTCTGGAACAGACATAATTATGGAATTAACATCTTTAAAACAAAAAATCAAAGATTCTGATATAGTCATAACAGGAGAAGGAAAAGCAGATAAACAAACTTTGCAAGGCAAAGCTCCATATGGTATACTTAATGCTGCTAAGTTATACAAAAAGCCAGTTGTTCTAGTTGCTGGCCTGATAAAAGATAAAAAATTACTAAGAGATGCTGGATTTGACTATTTACTTGAATTGAATTCTAACATACCTAGTAGTGATTCTAATAATGTTCAACAAAAATATTTAGATATTGATTACAATAGAAAAGTTATTAGTAATAAATTACCAATTTTCCTATCTAAACTAACTTTTTAATTTATGATAAAATGCAATTTACACATGTATTTTTTTATTAATCGACATTATGATAAATAGAGTTGTGTGAAAAGTTAAGTAGACAAAAGAAGAGAATTTATTAATTGCAAAAGAATTTAGACGTTTTACTATTCCGTATTTTAATAGGCACTTTAAAATAGACTAAAAGAAATAAAACTGGCCTGAATTTATAAATCATAACCTTTTAAATATTGTTTGACACCAAATACATTCATTTATCACGAAAGCTCTATAAATTTGAACGAATCAGCCTTTTATTTTTGATGAAGATTCAAATTTATTCAAGTGCTGTTGGCGTATATAGACCTTCATAAACAATTAAAAGCGGAACTTACCATGGTGATAAAGTCGATATATGCAAAAAAGAGAGTCCTTTTCAGAACTCTCCTTTGCGTTTTTTGAGCCTCTTGTCGGATTCGAACCAACGACCCCGAGATTACAAATCACGTGCTCTGGCCAACTGAGCTAAAGAGGCAGGTGGGCAAGCTACCTATATCGCGCCGCTACAACCAACTACCTTTGCTACGTTCCCGTCCTGGAGGATTCGAAGGGAGCTGGCCGTATAGGACTTACCCATTTTCGAAGTGCAAAATTACAATAAAAAATCTAATGATTGATAATATGTACACTTTTTTTAAAGAATTTAACACAAATATTCCGATATTTAATTTAATATGTCGTGATTTCAATGTAAAATATAAATATTTGCCTTTTTAACTATATGATATTTTGTATAATTAAATTAAAAGTATTACTTTTGCTGATATTTTATTATATGAATATTTTTGTCTATGCTAGTAAATAGTGAAAATACGTTTTTTTCGAAATACAAACAATTAAAAGCTTATGCTCGAATAGAAGGAATAATCGTTGGAGTCCTAATGAGTATTTGTTTTATGTTTTTTATAGGTGGATTTAGAAATATTCTACTAAGTTCCATATCCCTTTTATTTTTATTTTCGATTTTTTTATACATAACTATAAGAACTATCAGATTTCAAAACAAAATAGTTGAAGAACGTCTATCATTCAGGAGAGCATTCGCTTTTCCTTTCTATTCATTATTATATGGAAATATAATATTCGTTGTATTTCTTTTAGTCTATTTTATATGGTTTGATAATGGTTATTTTATTGATCAATATCTCATAATGATTAATGATACTAGAAATTCCACAATATTTCAAGATTATGGTATTACAAATAATGATATAAAACAGATTTCAACACAATTAAGTGAGGTCAGCCCAATTGACATATCATTTCAGTTTTTCATTACAAATGTAATTATATCTGCATTTGTAAGTGTTATAGTAGCAATAATAACTAGGTTATATAATAGAATTTAAACATAAAAAAGTAATGGATATTTCAGTTATAATACCTCTTTTTAATGAGGAAGAGTCATTACCTGAACTTTTTGCTTGGATTAAGAAAGTTATGGATACAAATAACTTTACTTATGAAGTTATTTTTGTCAATGATGGCTCAACAGATAATTCGTGGAATGTTATAGAAAAATTAAGTAGTGAAAATAAAGAAGTAAAAGGAATTAAGTTCCGTAGGAATTACGGCAAAAGCCCTGCCCTATTCTTTGGCTTTAAAGAGGCCGTTGGTGATGTCGTTATTACTATGGATGCAGATCTACAAGACTCACCAGATGAGATTCCAGAGTTGTATAGAATGATTACTGAGGACAACTATGATTTAGTCTCTGGTTACAAACAAAAAAGATACGACCCACTATCGAAAACAATTCCGACAAAACTTTTTAATGCTACAGCAAGGAAAATAAGTGGAATAAAAAATCTACATGATTTTAATTGTGGACTGAAAGCATATAAAAAAGATGTTGTAAAGAATATAGAGGTTTATGGTGAAATGCATCGTTATATTCCTTATCTTGCTAAAAATGCAGGATTTAACAAGATTGGAGAGAAAGTTGTTCATCATCAAGCGCGTAAGTATGGAAAATCAAAATTTGGACTAAACCGTTTTATAAATGGCTATTTAGATTTGATTACATTATGGTTCTTAAGTACTTTCGGAAGGAAACCCATGCACGTTTTTGGATTTTTAGGAAGTATAATGTTTCTTCTGGGTTTCGTTGCTACTGTAATAATTGGTATTGATAAACTCATAGCATTATCTAATGGAGTTCCACAACGTCTTATTACAGATAGTCCATATTTCTACATATCTTTAACGACAATGATGATTGGCACACAATTGTTTATTGCTGGTTTTTTAGGCGATTTGATAAGTAGATCTTCTCAAGGAAGAAATGATTACCAGATAGAAAAAACAATTAGAATTGGCTCAATCTAAAATGTGTAAAAAGCAACAACACATCAGCTATTGGCAGATTATAGTTTTAATACTGCTGATTATTGGCTCAATATATATAATATGTAGTCACAAGAATTCACCTTATCAGAAAGATGATGGTGTTATTTTTGGAACAACCTACCATATTATATATCAAAATGACAGAAAGCTAACAAATGAGATTGAAGCGATTTTTGCTGCAATAGACGAGTCTCTATCACCTTTTAATAAAAATTCTATAATAACAAAAGTTAATAATAATATTCCTGTCAATCTAAATGACTATTTTATAGATGTTTTCAATTTTTCTATGAGAATAGCTAAGCTAACTAATGGAGCTTTTGATCCGACTGTAGCCCCATTAGTGAATGCTTGGGGGTTCGGTTTTAAGGAAAACCAAGAGGTTTCTCCAAAAAGCATAGATAGCCTTAGGCATATTGTTGGTTATCAAAACATCTCAATAAAAGCGAATAAAGTAGTTAAGCAAAATCCCAAAATAACCCTTGATTTTAGTGCTATTGCAAAAGGATATGCATGTGATGTAATTGCAAATATGTTTAAAGAAAACAATATCTCCAATTTCATGATTGAAGTTGGAGGAGAAATCGTTGCTCATGGCGTTAATCCAAATAACGATAAATGGAACATTGGCATAGCATCTCCAATTGACAACAATGAAAGCATTGACAATTCATATCAGGCTGTTATAAGCATAAGTGATAATGCGTTAGCAACAAGTGGAAACTATAGAAATTTTTATTATAAAAACAGGAAGAAATTTGCACATACAATAGATCCTAAGACTGGTTATCCTGTTCAGCATAGTCTTTTGTCTGCAACGGTTATTGCACCGACTTGTGCCATAGCTGACGCTTACGCTACATCTTTTATGGTTATGGGTATGGATAAGGCTAAGCATATTTTGAATAAGCACAAAGAACTTAAAGCATACTTCATTTATACCGATGAGAATGGAAATAATAAGACCTGGTTTTCTCAATCTTTAAAAGATGTAATAAATTAAAGACGATGGACAATTCAAGTAATTATCAGCTACTAGTTGACAGAATGTTGTCCCTTCCCCTTTTTATGGGAATGACACAGGGCTCAATGAATGAAATAATGACCCAAACGAGATTAGATTTTCATAAATATGTAGCTAATGAAAAAATTATTTGTGCAGAAGATCCATGCGACTCACTTCTGTTCTTAATAAAAGGAAATATTCTAATGTCCACTTGCTCTATAAATAAGACTTACATTTTTGAAGAAGAGCTGAAGTCACCAGCTGTTATAGAGCCTGAACGTTTGTTTGGTTTTTCCCAACGATATTTCAGTTCTTATTCCACTTTAACCGAATGTAGTATTGTTAAAATATTAAAAGAGGATGTTCTAAGTCTAGCTTCAAAATATGAAATATTCCATTTTAATCTTTTAAATATAATATCAACACGTTCCCAAAGAGACAGAATTAGGATTTGGCAAAATTTACCAAATGGAATAGTTAAAAAAATAACCTCTTTCATATTAGACCATTGCATATATCCTGCAGGTAAGAAAAAAATGGTTATAACGATGCAGCAGTTATCGCAATATCTGTATGAGAGCAGGTTGAACACTTCTCAGACACTGCATGAGTTAGAAGAAAAGAAACTAATAATAATGAAACGAGGAATTATTGAAATCCCAAAACTTGAGCAGCTTATTAGTTATAAAAATTCTCTATGACTTTGTAAACCATGACACATATTAATATAAAAGGAGCAAAAGAAAATAACCTAAAGAACATAAGTCTTAAAATTCCACATAACAAGTTTGTTGTTATCACAGGAGTAAGTGGTTCTGGTAAAACATCGTTAGCTTTTGACACTCTATACGCTGAAGGTCAGCGTCGGTATGTTGAAAGTCTTTCTTCATACGCACGTTTATTTTTAGGGAGAATGAAGAAACCAAAATGCGATAGCATCACACAACTGCCACCAGCAATTGCTATAGAACAAAAAGTTGTAAGTCGGAATCCGCGTTCTACAGTAGGTACTTCTACCGAAATATATGATTATTTGCGATTGTTATTTGCACGTATCGGCAAAACATACTCTCCTATTTCAGGCAATATCGTAAAAAAGCATACGACAGAAGATGTTGTAAAGAGCATATTAAATTTGTCCAAAGATACGCTGTTATATATATTATCACCTATTAATATTTCTATTCAAAAGGACAATTTAGATAAATACTTAATATCAAAATTGCAAAATGGATATACAAGATTGTTTTGCAAAGATGAATTATTAAAAATTGAAGATTTCTTAAGTAAATTTGAAAAATCTAAAGTAAGTGAAGATGACATCAAAATCTTAATTGACAGGTTGCATGTTGATGATAATTCAGACACCCTGTCAAGGATGCGTGAGAGTATAGAAACTGCTTTTTACGAAGGCGACAATGAATGTATAGTTTATCTACCATCAACAAAAGAGTCATTATATTTCTCTTCTCGCTTTGAATGTGACGGAATTAAATTTGAAGAACCTACAGAAAATATGTTCTCATTCAATTCACCACTTGGAGCGTGTCCTACCTGCGAAGGTTTTGGAAATATAATTGGAATTGACGAAAAACTTGTCATTCCCAACAGTTCATTAAGTGTTTTTGATGGTTGTGTACAATGTTGGCATGGTGAGAAAATGAAAATATGGCAAGATGAATTTTGTAGAAGAGCTGCAATAGATTCGTTTCCAATATTCACACCATATCATGAACTTTCGCAGAAACATAAAGATTGGCTTTGGCATGGCCTTCCATCTGATTTACATCATGACATAGACGAGCAAGTAAATATTGATGCATTTTTCAAAATGGTTAAAGACAACCAGTACAAGATTCAATATCGTGTAATGATGAGTCGATATAGAGGTAAGACACTATGTCCACGCTGCAAAGGAACTAGACTAAAAGAAGAGACTCGGAATGTTAAGATTGACGAGAAAACCATTCAGGATCTAATAGAAATGCCAATATCAGCTTTATACAAATGGTTTAAAAGCATAAACTTAACAGAGGAAGATAAAAACGTAGGAAAAAGAGCTATAACAGAAATATTAAGCCGCTTAAGCTATCTTGAGAACGTAGGTCTTGGATATTTAACACTTAACAGGTTGTCTAACACGCTGAGTGGTGGTGAAAGTCAACGTATAAACTTAACGACTTCATTGGGAAGTTCTCTTGTTGGTTCATTGTACATATTAGATGAGCCAAGTATAGGATTACACTCAAGAGATACACACAAGCTTATATCCATTATTCAACAATTACGTGACATGGATAATACTGTTATTGTTGTTGAGCACGATGAAGATATTATGCGAGCAGCAGATTATTTAATAGATATTGGTCCAGACGCAGGAAGATATGGTGGGAATGTTGTATTTCAAGGTGATACAAAAATGATTTCTGAAGCTACATCTGAGCAATATCCACTTAGCCATACAGTCAAATATCTCAGTAAGGTAGAGTCAATTCCTGTTCCGTCTTCAAGGCGAAAATGGAATCTTAACATAGAGATCAAAGGAGCAAGAATGAATAATTTAAAGGGAATTGACGTGAAATTTCCATTAAATGTATTGACTGTAGTTACTGGTGTGAGTGGTAGTGGAAAGTCTTCACTTGTTCGAGGTATTTTATATCCTGCTCTCAAAAGACATCTTAATGAAGTTTGTGATCCGCCTGGCGACTATATATCTTTGGATGGAGACTGGAATATGATAGAGCATGTTGAGATGGTTGACCAGAATCCTATTGGTAAGAGTTCTCGTTCAAATCCTGTTACTTATGTAAAGGCATTTGATTTGATTAGACAACTATTTGCCGACCAGACTTTGTCTAAGCAAATGGGATATTCACCACAATATTTTTCTTTTAATACTGACGGAGGAAGGTGTGACGAATGTAAAGGAACCGGTGAGATATACGTTGAAATGCAGTTTATGCCAGATCTTGTTTTAGAATGTGATGTATGTCATGGTATGCGCTATAAGCGTGATATACTTGATGTTAAATTTAAGGGTAAGAATATAAGTGATGTCCTTGACATGTCTGTTAACGAAGCATTTGATTTCTTTTTGGAGAACAATCAAGAGCAAATCGCAAATAAGCTTAAACCTCTTAAAGATGTTGGATTGGGGTATATCAAGTTAGGGCAAAGTTCTTCTTCTTTGTCTGGAGGTGAGAATCAAAGAGTTAAATTAGCATATTATATCGGTCAGGAAAGGCAAGCCCCTACCCTTTTCATTTTTGATGAACCAACAACAGGATTACATTTCCATGATATTCAGAAACTGTTAGGTGCATTTAATTCATTAATCCAAAAAGGTCATAGCATAATAGTGATTGAACATAACTTGGAAGTAATAAAGTGTGCTGACTATATCATTGATCTTGGTCCTGATGCTGGAGTGAATGGTGGCGAGATTGTTGCTGAGGGTACGCCGGAGCAAGTAGCAAATAGTGGAAAGGGCTTTACTTCTTACTACCTAAAAGAGAAAATTAGTTAAATTTCCATAATTCAAAAACTCATCATGCTAATTATAACTATTGAGCAATAATAAATTGAATTTAAATTATTAATTTTGCATCGATTTAAAAAAAATCGTTGTTGCCGAAATGGCTCAGTTGGTAGAGCAACGCATTCGTAATGCGTAGGTCGCGGGTTCGAGTCCCGCTTTCGGCTCATTATTTATAATGTTTGTACAAGACTGTTTTTTCATTTCTTCCTCATTTCTTCTACAAACAAAGTTTCCCCTGACACTCTAAACATAACATCGTAATTATCGTAGTCCATTCCATAAATCCTTTTATCGTCGTTGTGATAGTGTGGACGCGGATCTAAAGATAAAATTTCGGCTAAAGTATTAAGTTTTTCATTGTCAAATTCTTCTTTTATCCGATCTGAAAAAATAACATTCAATCGTTTTATTTTATTTAAATCAACAAAGCCACAACGAACATTTGTATGTGAGTCACAGTATTCAATATAAGGTTTAATGTCATATATTGGAGTTTTGTCCAATAAGTCTCCGCCTTTCACATGGAGAATAGGTCCGTTATCGCTTTCCCATTCAACTTTCACCAATTTAACCGAAGACAACCCTATAGGATTTGGTCTGTAGGGTGAACGACTAGCAAAAACTCCAACCTTTTTGTTCCCTCCTAACAATGGGGGGCGTACTACAGGACTAGTAGAAATACCTTTATTCTCAGAAAAACACCAAATCAACCATAGATAGTCAAAGCCATCTATACCTCTTATATAGTCAGGATTCCTGAATGGTTTTTCGAAAACAATTCTACCAACTAGATCTTTTACCAAACCGCTTTGTTTTGGAATTCCAAATTTAGATGTTAGTGGTGAACGATATATAGCTATCGGTTGCAATTTCATCATTACTACAATTTGAGCACAAAGGTATATATTTTTTTGTTTTAAGGACTAAGTTTCATTTTAATATTTGACAAATTAAAGCACTGGCTTCTTCAATAAAACTTATTCCCTCCTACCCATAAACAGATACATTGGAATCAACACTTGTTTTGTTTATATATGTATATAATGTGACTAAAGGAATCTTGTAAATGAATAATTGAATGAATATAAATAACTTGATTTTTAATTGAACTCTACATTACAGTTTTGCGTTTTGTCAAGATTTTTCAACAAGAAATGTATGAAATATTTTGACAAACCGATTTTACAATCTAGAGAAAAATAATGGCTGATTTTTTGTGTTGGCACGGAGGAAATATAAAAAACTGTTTATTTGTTAATCAATCGACTTAAATTATGTGAACATACATGAGGAATGATTTTGCAAAAGGTGTCCTTTAGCAATATCAAAGGTGGCATATCAGGGTGTAATATGTGGCATATCGCAGTGTCAAAGGTGCCCTTTCGTAGTGCGAAAGGGCACCTTTCATTTTTTTAGAAATTATGAGTTTCACTCAGAACGCTATAATGTCTTGATTACTATAGGTTTACTAAAAACAGCAAGAAACCGTCAAATACTCGCATATTTTGCAGATTCTTTTTTCGCAGTCGAAAATTTTTAAGTTATTCGAGCTGAAATTTAATCAATGGTAAATGGTTTTGTCAAAATTTTTCATAACATGTAAGTTCACACTAATTCCTCTTAAAGAATATTCCGACCATTAAACTTTAATTTTATCTTACAAAAATATGAATTCTGGAATTCTTTACTTTTTTAGCAAAAATATGTACATATATATAGTGGAAGTCAAAAAAAATAACGATATTTGCATTATAAAGTAACAATTCATATATTTTTATTTAGAAATGTTATTTCATATCTAAGCTACAATAATAATAATTGATAGAGAAAAGTTATTGATAATAATATCATTTGGAGTTCTAATCCCAAGCAAAGCTAATAATGAATATTAATAAAAATTCTTATGAAAATAAAATATGATAATAGTAATGTCCGTCGCCAAGATAGGTTGCTTGACGAATTGCGTGCGATTGAACTGTTAAGAACTGCAGAATATGGCGTCATGTCTATGGCAGATACATATGGAGAGCCATATGCAGTCCCTGTAAATTTTGTCTGGGACACAGAGTCTTCAATTTATATTCATTGCGCTCCAGAAGGCAAAAAACTTAGGATATTGGCAAAAAACAGCAAAGTGCAACTTTGTATTATTGGCAGAGTAAACCTCCTTCCACATAAGTTTACGACAGAATATGAGAGCGTTATAATATCGGGAACAGCCAGGATTGGATTAAATGAAGATGAAAGAAAAAAAGCACTTGAACTGATTCTGAATAAACTGTCGCCAAATGACAAGGAAGTTGGTATGAAATATGCAAAGAAATCATTTCATCGCACGGAAATAATTCGCATTGATATTAATAGCTTTAGCGGCAAAGCTAAGGTTGTGAATGACAACCAATAAGACTATCGATTCCTACTTTTTATTTATTGTTCGTCTTCACCACTTTTGCCGCAAGTATTTAATTCAAACATTTCGATATAGTGGACATTATACGACATAAAAAATCAACATGAAATAAACAAGAAACGCAAAATTTCGTTTGTTTGTCATCCATGTTGATTTCATAAATTGTCTATACTGTACTAGTATTTGTTAAATCAATGTTGTAGCCAATCAAAATGGAGAGTCTCCATTTGCTGGCGGAAGATCGGCATCGTTAATATTCATTCGTGAAGAAATAATTCCATCTTCAGGTAGAGGTGCCATATAGCTGTCTTCAGGGTTTGAGAAGCGGGTATATCTTCCTTTGAAGTTAAGCAGCACATCTCCTATATCACCTTTACGATGCTTTGCAATGATAATCTGAGCCATTCCTCTAAGGTCATTATGATTTGCATCTTCATAGATATGATAATATTCGGGACGATGCACAAATAAAACCATATCTGCATCTTGTTCAATAGCTCCAGATTCACGCAGGTCACTTAGCAATGGGCGTTTGCCCTCTGCACCTTCACGAGATTCAACATTACGGCTAAGCTGTGAAAGAGCTAATATAGGTATATTCAGGTCTTTAGCAAGTCCTTTCAAAGAGCGACTGATTGTAGAAACTTCCTCTTGGCGGTTTCCATACCTTGTTCCACTTGCATTCATCAGCTGCAAATAGTCAATCATTATAAGCTTTACACCTTTTTCTCTAACAAGTCTCTGCGCTTTTGTACGCAATTCAAAAATATTTAGGGCTGGTGTTTGGTCTATATAAAGAGGTTTTTTTTGCATTAATGATAACCTTGAGTCTAATCGCTTCCAATCAGCTTCATCAAGATTACCGCTCATTAACTTTGTTCCATCTATCTCACAGGTATTAGATATAAGGCGATTTACAAGCTGCACATCATTCATTTCAAGAGAGAAAAAAGCAGTAGGAATACCTTGATCAATTGCTACATTTTTAGCTATTGATAGTGCAAAGGATGTTTTTCCCATCGCAGGTCTACCTGCAATGATTACCAAATCACTTGGTTGCCATCCGCTTGTTATAGAATCTAGTTTGTGGAAACCGCTTGGAACTCCAGTCAGTGCACCTTGGTTTTTAGAGTTCTTAGTAATAATACTAACTGCTTGATCTATGACGGAATCTATCTGTACGAAATCTTGTTTTATGTTTTTCTGAGTAAGCTCAAACAACATACGTTCTGCTTTCTCTATCAATTCATCTACATCAGTAGAATCGTCAAGTGCCTCACTACCTATAGTTCCTGCGTAACTTATCATTTGGCGCGCAATGTATTTTTGTGCCAATACATGTGCATGATATTCTATATGTGCAGAAGTTGCAACCATTGAACTTAATTCAGCCACATAAACAGGACCTCCAATGCTTTCAAGCGCGCTGTCTTTCTTTAGTTGTTCTACAACAGTCATAATATCAACAGGTCGCTCCGCCATGTTAAGTGAGCGTATCGCTTGATAAATTTTCTGATGTCGTGGATCATAGAATGTTTCTGGATACAAAATGTCGCTAACTACGGCAAATGCATCTTTATCTATCATTAAAGCTCCCAAGACAACTTTCTCCATCTCTACCGCTTGTGGTTGCATGTGTCCATAGCTATCATTAACTGGTTGTGTTTTTCTGCTTTTACCGCTTCTTTCAGGCATATTTTATATGTTTTTATATTTAAATAAAAAATGGAATTTAATTAACGAGCAATAAACAAATATTCACTTTATTACTTTCACTCATGTACTTTTGTTTTGCAAAAATATGAAAAAGATTATACAAATATAGGGTTTATATATTAGTTTTAATATTTTTTTGACATTCAATCATGTAAAAGTATTTTTGATCTGATTTTTATTTCTAACTTTGCAAACAAAAACACTATGAAGATATATCCTTGTGCAAAAATAAACATTGGGCTTAATGTAGTGGAAAAACGTCCTGATGGTTACCATAATCTTGAAACTATCTTCTACCCTATCCCTCTAACTGACGAGCTGGAGATTGATATGAAAAATACAGAAGCACCTTCACATGCTGAATTAGAGCTTTATGGTAATCCCATAAAAGGTAACCCACAGGATAATTTAATAATTCGTGCATACAATATATTAGCAAAAGACTTTAAAATAGCACCTGTTAAAATAAGATTGAAGAAAAATATTCCTACTGAAGCAGGATTAGGTGGTGGTTCAAGTGATGCTGCTTCAACATTAATCTTACTAAATAAGCTCAACAACCTGAATTTATCAGCAAATCAATTAATTGAATACGCTGCAAAATTAGGCGCAGATTGTTCTTTTTTTATTGAGTCGTTCCCATCTTATGCAACTGGTATTGGTGACAGGTTAGAACATATTAATATTACAAATGAACTAAAAGATAAATGGATTATACTTGTCAAGCCAGACATATCTATATCAACACGTGAAGCTTATTCGGGTGTTCAACCTAAAAAAGCAGATGTTTGTTGTAAAGATGCAATTATGCAACCAATAAGCACGTGGAATAAACTTCTAACAAATGATTTTGAAAAGTCTATTTTTGAGAGATACCCAAGACTTTCTTTTATTAAGAATGAGTTGTATAAACAAGGCGCAATATTTTCTCAGATGTCAGGTAGCGGTAGCACAATTTATGGTATTTTTAATGAAAAACCATCAAAGAAGATAGAAAGCTTGTTTAATGATGATTTTGTTACAGTTTTACCATTATAACCAATCATAAACAAGTGAAAATAAGCAACTTTGATGCATATTAAGGTCCAATAGTGCAAAAAAAGTATAATAAATTTTCATATAAAACTAAAAACTTGTATATTTGCACTCCAAAATTAAGAAATCAATCATTTATACACTTTTTAATTATATTTTAAAGAGATGACAAAAGCAGATATAGTCAACGACATTTTTATTAAGACTGGTATTCCAAAGAAAGAAGTTCTTACAATTGTAGAGGCTTTCATGGATGAAATTAGAAATAGTCTTATAGACAAAAAAGAAAACGTTTATTTAAGAGGATTTGGTAGTTTTATAGTTAAGCACAGAGCTGAAAAAACTGCTAGAAATATTTCAAAGAATGTGACTATTAAGATCGAGGCTCATGATTTCCCAAGCTTTAAACCTTCAAAGAGCTTTGCAAATAAAATGAAAGAAAGATCTTAAATTGAAAGTATATCATATTGCTTTTATTCATTGATTAAAAACAAAAATCATAATAAACTCTAAAAAATATTTATCATGCCAAACGGAAAGAAAAAGAAGGGCCACAAGATGGCAACTCACAAGCGTAAAAAAAGATTAAGAAAGAACAGACATAAGAGTAAGTAAACTATAAAATTCTGAAACTCTGTTCGACTAAAGGTATGTCAACTAGTTATACTCAACTCTTTGGCATACTTTTTTATTTTAAGAAACTAAGTTATATAATAAGATGACAAGCGAAGTTATTATTGATGCAGGTCAGAAAGACATTTCTATCGCTCTACTTGAAGACAAGAAACTTGTAGAGTATCAGAATGAGCCACGTTCTGCCTCATTTTCGGTTGGCAACATTTACATTGCAAAGGTAAAGAAGCTTATGCCTGGCCTCAATGCATGTTTTGTAGATGTTGGTTTCGAACGCGATGCTTTTCTCCATTATCTTGACTTAGGAAATCAATTTAACTCTTATGCTAAGTATCTAAAGCAGGTACAAAGTGACAGAAAGAAGCTTTATCCAATTTCTAAAGCGACACATCTACCAGACTTACAAAAAGAAGGTTCTATTAGTACAACTTTAAGCGTTGGCCAAGAGGTATTAGTTCAAATTGTTAAAGAACCAATATCAACAAAAGGTCCACGTTTGACTTGTGAACTAAGTTTTGCTGGCAGATATTTAGTGCTAATACCATTTGATGATAAAGTTTCTGTTTCTTCAAAAATCAAAAGTGGCGAAGAACGTGCTCGTCTGAAACAGCTTATTCACAGTATCAAACCTAAAAATTTTGGTGTAATTGTCAGAACTGTTGCTGAAGGAAAACGAGTTGCGGAACTTGATAGTGAACTAAAAATATTATTAAAGCGATGGGAGGAAGCTATTAATAAAGTTCAAAAGACACAGACAAGACCACAACTTGTTTTTGAAGAAACTAGTAGAGCTGTAGCTTTGTTACGTGATTTATTTAATCCGACATATGAAAACATATATGTCAATGACACTGATATTTGTAAAGAGGTTAGAGAATACGTACAGTTAATTGCTCCTGAAAAGGTTGATATTGTCAAACCGTACACAGGTAGTGTGCCTATCTTTGATAATTTTAATGTAACCAAACAGTTAAAATCGGGATTTGGCAAGACTGTAAACTACAAGCATGGAGCATATTTAATTATTGAACATACTGAGGCTATGCATGTTGTCGATGTCAACAGCGGAAATCGTACACGCTCCGCAAATGGACAAGAAGCAAATGCTTTGGATGTAAACTTAGGTGCTGCCGATGAACTAGCACGTCAACTAAGATTAAGAGATATGGGAGGAATTATAATAGTTGACTTCATTGACATGAACCTAGCAGAAGACAGACAAATGCTCTATGAAAGAATGTGTAAGAATATGCAACAGGATAGAGCACGCCATAATATTCTTCCTCTTAGCAAATTTGGTTTAATGCAGATTACTCGTCAACGTGTTCGTCCAGCAATGGATCTTAATGTTGAAGAAACCTGTCCAACTTGTTTCGGTAAGGGTAAAATTAAATCAAGTATTCTTTTTACAGACCAATTAGAGAGTAAAATTGAAAATCTAGTCAAAAAAATTGGAGTTAAGAAATTCTATTTGCATGTTCATCCTTATGTTGCTGCGTATATTAACCAAGGATTTATTTCTTTGAAACGTCGCTGGCAAATGAAGTATGGATGTGGAGTACATATTGTTCCTTCACAAAAAATGGCTTTTTTGCAATATGAGTTTTATGATTCGAAAAAGCAATTCATTGATATGAAGGAAGAAATTGAAACTAAATAAAATTAAGAGAGAGAGGTTTTATAATCTCTCTCTCTTAATTTTATAGACTAGAATTATATGTTCATAGCACCACAATATGGGCATCTTCCTTTTTGCTTTATCCGCTGAGAACAATTCCCACATATATAATGGGTCCTATTATATGCAAAATATCTCCAAAGTGCAAAGGCAAAATATGCGATTAACAACAGATATCCAACATAATATAATGTAGTTATACTAAATATAATATAGTCAATTGCACAAATTCCTGTTAAACCACACAAATATAATATGCTCTCTCCAAAAGGTAAATGTCTAAATGTATCATCAATAGCAGCAATAGCGACAATAAGCATACTCCAAACTGACGCTAGGAATATTAACAATAATGGTGGTTGGGTAAAAGGGTTAAGAGTTGGATTGAAGTAAAAATTTCGCCATGATTCTGGAGAGAAATGCTGAATTGATGCATAAAAAGCCGCAGATGAAGCAACTATTAGTGTTAGTAACGTAGGATAGAATGAATTAATATCCTTAAAATGTACAATATATGCATTTTTCTTAAATAGGATACGAAGCCCATAACTCACACTTATAATACATACAATAATCAAAAATATAAGCAAATGAGTGTTTGAGAATAATGATATAAACTGTGAAATAGGATCGTCTGGGTCAACCTTTGGCAGCAAATTACTCTCTTGAATCCATCCAAAATTCAATTGGTCTGATGCTAATTGAACCCAAACAGAGTCTGCATTGCCATTTGGAATAATACGAATGTCAGCCACAACCAAAAGAGCATCATGCTTTACGGAGAATGAGTCAATCGGCAATGAACTAAGAGTTTCTTCTGGTTGTTGTCGTATTAACACCAAACTGTCGGCTTTCACAACAAAGTTAAAATTCTGAGTATAGTGATGGGACTTAAGAAAAGAGATAGAATCCAACTGATTTTCTGTATAATCAATTGGTTCATTAGCAATGTTTCTACTTTTATCATAGCATGAAGATAAAAGTACCACAATTATGAAAAATATCAATATTTTATTTTTACTGAGCATATATATTCATCTGACATGATTTACAATCAAATTCTAATTTAAAAATTCTTCCATCTCCTAATCTTAGTGAAACAGGTTCCTTCCATAATTTTTTATTAATTCCGCTTCCAACATTATCTTTGTTTTTATTACAAATACCTAATGAATATCTAATGCAATGGCGGCATTGCATTAGAATAGGTTTACGCATCTCACCTACCCTAGTCTTATTTTTCCTCCATATAACTTCAAATGCACTTCCAGCTTTTTCTAAACCTTCTTCATTATAGAACAAATGTGCTTGACTATTTGCAATGTTACATAAATATTTGTAGTTCTTATATGGCTTTATAATACTTTCTGGTATAGAGTTGTTGTGTATATTGTTAAATCCGATTTTTCTCGTATTTTTATTTGCTTCAGATATTACACTTTGAAGTTTTAAGACACATTCTCTACGGATTGAAGATAAAAAACTTGAACGAATGAATATATCATTGAGTTTAGAATCAAAATCTATTTCGCTCACCTCAAAACAAGTGTCGCCTAACTTACTAAGTTGTTTTATTATATTATCTTTTTGAGGACTTTTTGCCGTCTCATTTTCTATTTCCACAGAAACGTTTGCAGCAATATCTTTATATGGAATTGCCATTTTAACACATATTACTAATTTATTGCTGGCAGAATTTATATTTAATATTTGAAGACTTATTTTTATACCAATTTTACGACTTATCATCTTATTATCAGATAGTAGCTCTTCAAATGATTTATCATAATTACGGTACAATAAAATTCCAGGAAATATATCAGTTGGCATTTTTTGTGGGAATAATCTATTTCCTTCGGCACGATTAACCCTAAAGCCTATAAGTTCATGTTTCTTATTAAAGTAACATAGTCCGTCTCCATTACTAAATGATGCAATGCCAGACACAACAATAGAGTTTCTATTAATTTCTTTAACTTTACCAACTAGTTCCCCAAATGCTTTTGCACTATATGGTTGAAATATATTAGGTTCTCGTTTATGTAAAAAATATTCTGTAAAGTCTCTATTAAAAGTCTTTTTTAAATTTGGAATAAATCCATAATTAGATCTACCCAAAGATGCACGTTCATATTTATCAGGATTTCGTTCTATTATTTCATTAAGTTTATTGCTATATGCAGCAACAACATTTTTGACATAATTCTCATCTTTTAACCTTCCCTCTATCTTTAGCGATGTTACGCCTGTATTTACAAGCTGTTCAACAGAGTCAATTCTGCACATATCCTTCATTGATAAAAGATGTTGATTTTCAACAATAACTTCATCATCAGCATTTATCAAGTCAAACTTCATCCTGCAAAATTGTGCACATTCACCTCTGTTTGCACTCCTATTAAAACAGAATTCTGAGGCATAACAAGCACCAGAGTAACTCACACAAAGTGCGCCATGAACAAATGCCTCTAATTCAATGTCAGGAACGCAATTATGTATTTCTTTAATTTCATTTAAAGATAACTCCCTTGCCAGAACAGCCCTACTGAATCCAATGTCCTTAAGCCATTTAACTTTCTCAGGTGTTCTATTATCAGTCTGGGTTGAAGCGTGAACTTCTATTTTTCCTCTTGCATAAACTAATAATCCCATATCTTGGAGCAACACGGCGTCAACATCAACTTTTATCAGTTCATCTATCATTTTTCGTGCATCTTGCAATTCATCATCATAGATAATTGTGTTGACCGTTACATAAACTTTTGCACCATAATTATGTGCGAAATCACAAAGTTCACGAATATCTTTAATAGTATTACCTGCAGCAACTCTTGCACCAAAGCGTCCCGCTCCTATATATATAGCATCAGCTCCAGCTTTTATTGCTGCAATACCTGTTAATTTGTTTTTCGCAGGGGCTAAAAGTTCTATTGCTCGCCTTTTACTCATCTGTAAGTTTTAATATTAAAACAATTAATCTATAAACATTGCAAAATTACAATTATGCTTCTAAAAAACAAAATTAAAATAATAAATCTTAGTAAATACAAGCAAAAATAATGGCGCATTCATGATGAACACGCCATTATTTCATATAACAAGAATAAACTTATTACCAGAGTGATAATCTTTGCTCTTTTGGAATAAATAGCTTATCTGTTGGTTTTATATTGAACGCATCATACCACATGTCGATATGTGGAAGAGCACCATCAACACGCCAACGACCTAGACTATGAGGGTCACTCTTAGTGCGATTACGAATTTCTGCTTCTGTAATGTTTCCTGCCCAAACACCAGCGTATGCTAAGAAGAATCTTTGTTCTGGTGTAAAACCATCAATTACAGGAAGCGGATTGTTTTCTGTAGCCATCTTAAAAGCGTAATATGCGACCTGAAGACCACCATGATCAGCCAAGTTTTCTCCTAATGTCAGATTACCATTGGCTTTGAGATCTGGAAGAAGTTGTATCTGTGAGAAGAAGTCGGCATACTTACCTGTGCGTTTTACAAAATTAACACCGTCACTCTTAGTCCACCAGTCTACCATATTTCCAGTCTTATCATAGTGGCGGCCTTGATCATCAAATCCATGGGTCATTTCATGTCCAATAACTACACCTATAGCACCATAATTAAAGGCATCATCTGCTGTAGGGTCAAAGAAAGGAACTTGAAGAATACCAGCAGGGAAGCATATTTCGTTTGTTGTTGGGTTATAATATGCATTAACCGTTTGTGGGGTCATAAACCATTCGTCTGGATCAACTGGTTTGCCTGCAGTCTTTTCAATCTGATGCTTATTCCAGAAACGACGACATTCCAAAACATTTTGATAATAAGATTTAGATGGGTCAATTTCAAGTTTACTTATATCATCCCATTTATTGGGATATCCAATTTTCACATAAAAAGCATTTAACTTTTCAAGGGCAGCTTTCTTGGTTTTCTTGCTCATCCAAGTTTGAGCTTCAATACGCTTTGCAAGAGACTTCTGCAGATTCTTTACAAGAGTTTCCATACGACTCTTAGATGATGCAGGGAAATAACGCTCTACATATATTTTTCCAAGAGCCTGCCCCATCTGAGCTTCTACTTGATTTGTTGCTCTCTTCCAACGTGGATAATCAACCTTGCGACCAGAAAGAGTTTTTCCGAAGAAATCAAAGTTTGCTTGACTGATATATTCACTTAAGTAACTGCTTGCGCTAAGTATGATATCCCATTCAATATATGCACGGTAATCATCTGCATCAAGTTCAGATATTATCTTATCTGCACCAGCAACAAATGAAGGTTGTCCTACGATAAGTTCCTGAAAGTATTTTGTATCAATACCTTCTGCATTTAGGTGGCGAGTAATCTGAACATTTGGGTAGCGCTTTTCAAACTCTTTAAGAGTCATTTTATTATAGTTAGCTTCTACATCACGCAATTCTGTACGACTTTTTGATACCTTAGCCAATGCTGTTTCAATACGTAAAATGCCTTCCATCTTTGATTGTGCTTCAGCCTTAGTAAAGCCAAAGAACTGAAACATTCTTACAATATGCGCTTTATAAGCCTCACGAATGGCTGTTGTAGCTTCGTCATTATCAAGATAGTATTCTTTTTGTCCTAAAGTTAATCCACCTTGATATACATTCATGATATTCATTTTGGCATTTTTCTCATCTGCACCAAATCCCATTCCCATAAAGTTTGAGAGACCATATTCTGCATATTTGAACTTCATGTTTTCAAGATCGGCAACAGTTTTTGCAGCTTCAGCTTCACGAATTAAAGGCATAACAGGTTGAACACCTTCCCTATTAAGTCTATCTGAATCCATTGCGAGCTTATAATAGTCACTGAGTTTCTGCTCTACAGTTCCTTTAGCATATTCACCTTTCTCCAACTCTGAAAGAATTGAGTGGATCCTCTTGTTATTGTCTTCTGCAAGACGGTCAAAACTTCCATAACGCGAATAAGCATCAGGCAGTGGATTTGCTTTCATCCAACCACCACAAGCGAAATCGTAGAAGCTTTCACCTGGATTGACATTTTTGTCTAAATCGGCTGGATTTATGCCCGATTTCAATTGATTTTGAGCTAATGTTGCAACTGATAGAGATGCCATAGCCATAATTGTCAATAGTTTTTTCATTGTGATTAATGTTTTTAATGATTATATAATTTTGATAATTTCAATTTTTTATATTGTCGAGTTCTTCATTTAGTTCCTCCCAATCACTTACAAGATTATTAATTTTATCTTTGATTGATGAATATTCATTAACGAGATCCAAGTTGGAAGCATTCTCTGGTTTAAAAAATAAATTATCTATTTCAGAAATTCGATTTTCATTTTCTTCAATTGATATTTCTGTTTGTTTGATTAATTTCTCAAGTTTTGATATTTTCTTTTGTAATTCCTTATGTTCCAGATAATTCTGTTTTCCCAAATTGCTTTTTTGTTCATGTTGTAATTTATCATTTCCTTGATTATTTTTATTCTTCCCACTAATTTGTTGTGCCTGTTCATTTTGAAAATCAAATTGATGATGTCTAAGGAAGTCATAAATGCCACCAATATGTTCTTTTACTTTTCCACCACCAAATTCGTATACTTTAGAAACTAAGCCATCAAGGAACTCTCTATCATGGCTCACGACAATTACCGTCCCATCAAAAGCCTTTAAAGCCTCTTTAAGTACATCTTTTGAAACCATATCAAGATGATTAGTCGGTTCATCTAATATGAGTAAATTTACAGGTTCAAGTAATAAACGAATCATTGCTAAACGGCTACGCTCGCCACCACTTAAGACTCTGACATATTTTTCGGAAGATTCGCCTCCAAACATAAAAGCGCCTAATATGTCATTTATTCTAGTACGAATTTCACCTTTTGCAACATTATCAATTGTGTCAAAGACTGTGATATTTCCATCAAGTAGTTGTGCTTGATTTTGAGCAAAATATCCGATTTGAACATTATGACCAACTTTAAGATATCCCTCGAATGGTATCTCTCCCATAATACATTTAACAAGAGTAGACTTTCCTTCCCCATTTTTGCCAACAAATGCAACTTTTTCACCACGTTTAATAGTAAGGTTAACATCTGAAAAAACATTGTGCTGACCATAATTCTTTTTCAAGTCTTTGCAAATTAAAGGATAATCTCCACTCCTCAAACATGGTGGAAATTTCAAATGCATTGTAGAACGATCAATTTCGTCAACTTCAATTGGAACTATTTTCTCCAATTGTTTAATTCTACTTTGTACTTGTACAGCTTTTGTTGGTTTATATCTGAATTTATCTATAAATTCTTTTATATCTGCAATTTCTTTTTGTTGATTCTCATATGCTCTTAGTTGTTGTTCTCTGCGTTCTTCTCGTAATTTAACATACTCATCATATTTCACTTTGTAGTCAACAATATTGCAGCAACTGATTTCAATTGTCCTGTTTGTTATATTATTGATGAAAGCCCTATCATGACTAACCAGTATCACGGTGCTGCTGCTTTGCATAATAAATTGCTCTAGCCATTGTATACTTTCAATGTCAAGATGATTCGTAGGTTCATCAAGAAGCAGAACGTCTGGGTGTTGAAGAAGTATTTTGGCAAGTTCAATACGCATCCTCCAACCTCCACTAAATTCTTTTGTGGGTCTATCAAAGTCAGTATTCTTAAAACCAAGTCCTATGAGAGTTCTTTCTATTTCAGCTTCAAAATTATCTCCACCCAATATCATGTATTGGTCATGCATCTGCGAATAGTTTTCAACAAGCTGAAGATAATCACTACTTTCATAATCTTCTCTCGTTTGCATTTCTTTTTCAAGAGCAACCAACTTTTTTTTAAGGGATATATGCGAAGCAAAAGCTTTGCGAGTATCTTGTCTGACCGTTGTGTCATCTTGAAGTTGCATAACCTGAGGAAGATAACCAACTGTGGTACCATTGGGCATTGATACACAACCAGATGTTGGCTGCATTATTCCACAAATCAATTTCAAAAGAGTTGATTTACCTGCACCATTTTTGCCAACAAGAGCAACTCTATCGCGGTCATTAACTACAAAATTGGCATTTGAAAATAGAGGTTTTGAACTGAATTCTACTGTTAGTCCTTCTACAGAAATCATCGATTGTTGTGATTATATATAGTTTTGCAAAGGTAATTATTTATAAATTAATTACAAAGAAAAAGATTTAAGAAAACAATTATTGAGCAAAAAATGCTCAATATTTTTTGTTTGTTCATCAAAAAAACGTACTTTCGCACCATTAATTATTATAAATGACAAACAATAGAACCGCAACGTTATGAATATTTTTACGCGACTCATTGCTAAAGCGCTTCAAATGCCAGAGCAAGGAATCGAAAATACTCTTTCTTTATTAGATCAAGGATGTACTATCCCTTTCATCGCAAGATATAGGAAAGAGCGCACAGGAGGTCTTAATGATATTCAAATTGGCCAAATAAGCAGTAAGTATGAACAGTTTAAAGAACTGCAAAAGCGCAAAGAAACAATCATTAAAACTATAACTGAAATTGGTAAAATGACAGATGACTTGCGGCAGAGAATTGATGATTGTTGGGAATCAACGACACTTGAGGATTTATATCTTCCATATAAACCGAAACGTCGTTCTAAAGCGCAAGTTGCACGAGAGTATGGACTTGAGCCTTTGGCTACTATTATTATGCTTCAAAAAGAACAAAAACCATTTGAAGTTGCCAAGAAATTTATTAGTAAGGATGTTACCAGCATAGAAGAGGCAATAA
This sequence comes from Prevotella sp., assembly GCA_017627765.1. Taxonomy (GTDB): domain Bacteria; phylum Bacteroidota; class Bacteroidia; order Bacteroidales; family Bacteroidaceae; genus Prevotella. The sequence continues at coordinate 43,057 of JAGAGD010000115.1, forward strand.
AAGGAGCACAAGATATTATTGCTGAACAAATTAGTGAAGATGAACGTTCACGAATACAACTGCGAAATACTTTCCGTAGAGAAGCATTAATGTTCTCAAAAGTTATAAAAAGTAAATCTGAGTTTGAAGGCGCAGCAAAATATTCTGATTATTTTGATTTTGTCGAACCACTTAAGCACTGCTCCTCTCATCGTCTTTTAGCAATGAGACGAGGTGAAAAAGAAGGCTTTTTAAGATTAAGCATTGATGTTGAATATGAAGATGAATGTATCGGCAGACTACAACGTCTATTTGTCAGAGGTACAACACCTTGTGGCAAATTGGTTAATGAAGCAATTGAAGATTCATACAAGCGCTTGTTAAAACCATCAATAGAAAATGAGTTTTCTGCCCTAAGTAAACAAATTGCTGATGAAGAAGCAATAAAGGTTTTCACTGAGAATTTACGACAGTTACTGCTAGCAGCTCCACTCGGCCAGAAACGAGTTATGGGCATAGATCCTGGTTTCCGTACAGGTTGTAAAGTAGTTTGCCTTGATGAACAAGGAAACCTGTTGCACCACGAGGCTATATTTCCACATCCACCTGTAAATCATGTCATGCAGGCTAAAATCCATACAGAAGAAATGATTAATAAGTTTGGTATTGAAGCTATTGCAATAGGCAATGGGACTGCAAGCCGTGAAACTTTGTTATTTGTAAAAGAACTTGACTTAAATGACAAAATACAAGTATTTACGGTTAGCGAGGATGGTGCATCTATATATTCAGCATCAAAAACAGCACGCGAAGAGTTCCCTGATGAAGATGTTACTGTACGAGGCGCAGTTAGCATAGCTCGTAGACTAATGGACCCATTAGCTGAACTCGTAAAGATTGACCCTAAAAATATAGGTGTTGGCCAGTATCAGCATGATGTTGACCAAACAAAATTAAAAAATGCTCTTGATAGGACAGTAGAGAGTTGTGTCAATTTAGTCGGTGTAAATGTTAATACAGCATCTCAACATCTTCTTACTTACATTAGCGGATTAGGTCCCACTTTAGCAAAAAACATTATTGAGTACCGCAAAGAACATGGTGCTTTTTTGTCTAGGCCACAGTTAAAGAAAGTACCTCGTTTAGGTCCTGCGGCATATGAGCAGTGTGCAGGTTTCTTGCGTATTCCAAATGCAAAGAATCCTTTGGATAACAGTGCAGTACATCCTGAAAGTTACAAAATTGTTGAACGAATGGCGCACGATCAACACTGTTCTGTTGCTGAACTTATAGGTAACAAACAAGTAATTGACCAAATAAACATTAAACGTTATGTTTCAGAAGAAGTTGGTTTACCAACATTAACTGATATTATAAAGGAGTTAGAAAAACCTGGATTAGACCCACGTGAACAACTTGAAGAATTTGAATTTGACCCAAATGTTAGTACAGTTGACGACCTTGTTGAAGGAATGATACTACCAGGTATTATTACAAATATCACTAATTTTGGGGCATTTGTTGATATCGGTGTTCATCAGGATGGACTTATTCACATTTCCCAACTTGCAGATAAATTTGTTAGAGATCCGAATGAGATAGTTAAGCTGCATCAACATGTAAAAGTGAGAGTTGTGGATATTGATAGTAAGCGCAATAGAATAGCACTGTCCTTGCGAGATTTATAATTTCATTCATTTTTAAACATAACACAAAAAAGCGAGAGATATTCTCGCTTTTTTGTGTTATAATAGAAATAAGTAAAAAAACTATTTTATTATTACCTTTTTCCCATCTCTAATATAGATACCTGATGGGATTCTGTTGATATCATTTCCAACATACTGTCCACCAATTGTAAACACATGACTTTCTTTCTTTGTATCAGTACCAAATTCCAATGTATCTATTCCTGTAAAATATGTCTCACTGTCAACGATTCGATAAAAATCTTTCCATACGGGTGCATTTTTATATGCTTCTTCTGAACCGACAGGGACAACTAATCTACAAGTTCGCTTTATGTCTTGGAAAGGTGAAATATCATCATCAAATGAAATTGGATTCTCAGACAAGCACAGAACATAATTAAGGCCTGTACAAGATTTGAAAGCATGTAAGCCAATAATCTCTAACGATTCAGGCAGAACTATATGGTCTAATTTTGGGCAATATGCAAAAGCATAAGAAGCAATCCAGTCCGTGTTATTAGCCAATTGAACATTTACAAGATTTGAGCAGTATGCAAAAATTCCATAAGGAAGGAAGTGACGACCATCTTCTATTTTTACTGATTTAAGCGCAGAGCACCCGACGAACGATTGCTCTCCTACTCGCGTCATGGATGCTGGTATCTCAATACTCTCAAGTTTCTCATTATATGCAAAAGCGCCTGTTCCTATACTCTCAACACTTCCATCAATGTTTATAGAATCAAGATTCTTACAATATGAAAAACCATAATCATCTATTGTTTTCAATGTCTCTGGAAAAGGAAATGACACAAGTGATTCGCACTCATAGAAAGCTCCTTCACCGATACGGGTTATCTGTTGTGGAACATTGATTTCTGTTAGATTTTTGTTATATGCCAAAAGATGATCAGGTATTTCTGTAAGTATTTCTGGCAAATGTACCTTCTTCAGACTGAATGTATTGTAGAATGGATTATTTAGTTGTAATATACCATTTGAAAATGATACATCTTCAAGGTTTTCACATTCAGCAAATGTATTAAGGCCAATACTTGTTACTGTTTCTGGTAGAACTATATTTTTAAGATTATCACAATCATAGAAAACTCTATCGTTTAAAGTTGTAATTCCATCATAAAGAACAATTTCTTCAATTCCACTTTCTCGGAAAAGTTCATCGTTTAAAACTTTTATGTTTTTACTCATTACAGCTCGTCTTAAGCCTTTACAACCAGTAAAAGCACATTGTCCGATGCCTGTTACAGCGTCAGGTATAATTATTTCAGAAAGTTTCTCACTGTGAGAGAATGCCATTGCTCCAATATGTGTCAATGTTGAAGGCAGGCTAATGCTTTCAAGCCCACGCATATTCATAAATGCAAATTGATCTATTTCGTCAAGTCCTTCAGGCAAATCAATACTTTTTAATTCATGACATTGTATAAATGCACTCTGACCAATTGTTTTCAAAGATGATGGAAGACTAACTTCAACAAGGAAGGAATCCATTGCGAAAGCTGCTTGTGGTAGTTTTGTAACACCACTACCAATTGTTATTTTTGTTAGGTTATCACATCTAGTAAGAAAACGTGTACCTAATTTAGTAACGTTATCAGGAACTATAAACTCTTTAAAACCAGTTCCCCAAAATGCATTCTCACCAATTTCTGTTAGACTTAGAGGAAAATTAATGTTGTTTAATCTCCAGTCACCCCTGAAAGCATTTTTTCCGATTGTTTTAACTCCTTCAGGTATGTCAATGCTAGAGAGATAGAAACAATTATAAAGTGCTCCTTCCTCTATACTTGTGATATTAGTAGGAAGTTTTATGTCTTTTAATCTCCAGCATGACCAAAATGTATATGGTGCTAAAGAATTCGCTTTCGTATAATATTTCTTACCTTCATTGTTAGTATAGAAAGCACTACCGCCTATAACAATTTTTGCTCCAGATAAATCTAGTTTTTCAAGTATACCGATACGAGTATCTTCATCTTCTTCATCACCTGCCTCTTTGAAAATATTACTTATATATTTTTTTGGCACAACTGTATAACCAGGATCTGGAGAGCCATTGTCATCATTAAGATAACCTGCCATGCGACGAATTAAAAAAATATCATCGCCATTAATGTTTCCAGTTACAGTTAGTTGCGTAATTGAAAAAATGTCATAATCACTCAAGCACTCTGCTAATGTGCCTGCTTTCTTAACTTGAACGCTTACTCCTTGCGCAGATAATGACATAGCGGCAAAGAATAAGGTTAACATAATAGTAATTCTTTTCATTTTATTTTAATATTTATATCCCTTTTTCGGCAATTATATAACAAATTATTTTGCAGCAAAATTACAAAAAACAAATATTATAGACAATTTAAGATAAAGAAAACTTAATTAAATATGCGTTTTTTTGATAATTTAGTACCATAAAATCATGAAAAAGATTATTCAAATAATTAATTATTATTCAGTCTATATTTTAATAGTAAGTATATGAAAAATTTTGACAAAACGCCCTTTTTCTTGTCGGGAAAAGTCTTTCAGAGTCGCTTGTTTTGTCTGCACCTTCATAGTTGTCCACCTGCTTGGTTTTAAGCGCTTAGAAAAGAAATTTTCTGCAAATACCTATCATTCAATGATTTGCAAAAGACGAAAAAACGATAGGTATCGTCTCGAAATGCGAAAGGTGCCCTTTCGCACTGTCATATGTGATGGTTGACCATGTCAAACGTATCGTTTCGCACTGTCATATGCCACATATTGCAAACGCTAACAAACCTTTCAATCGTGAACATCGGTTAAAATTATTCACATACTTTATGTTTATTGATTAACAACTTCATGGATTTTAGGTTTTTCAGCGAGCCAAACTAAAAAAACAATAAATAGTTCCAGTACCCTTTGCCGTTCCCGTTTTTTATTATGAAATATTTTGACATAATGATATTTTGGTTTTGAAATTTTGAGTGATGCTTTTGTATATTATTTTTATATTGCATCGAATTAGAAATTAAAGACAAATATGAAAAAAATATTTTATCTGTATAGCAATCACATAGAAAAGAAATAAGAATACTTAAATCATGCGAGAATACTGCAGTACTCATAGTAATTATTAATAACAAATAGGTATTTTTTATAAAAATACGTTCAAGTGTGGTGTTTTATGTGTAATTTTGCAAAATAAATTATTTTGAAGGGTATTTAAGTAAGGATTAATTCCAATGAGATTGTCAGAATTAAAAACAGGTGAACAAGGCTTTATTGTAAAGGTACTTGGTCATGGAGGTTTCAGAAAGCGTATTGTTGAAATGGGATTTATAAAAGGGCAAACTGTTGAAGTTCTTTTAAATGCACCTTTGCAAGATCCTGTTAAATATAGAATAATGGGTTATGAAGTGTCACTCCGCCATGAAGAGGCAGAACTTATTGAAGTTTTGACCAATGAAGAATTGCGGAGTAATAACAATGACAAGAGCAATAACAATAGTGATTCTGACTCGAATTCAATAAAACAAGCACCTGGCATTAAGGCAAATGAGCCATATCAGACAAATGGTAATTTACAACAATCTGACAAAAGATTTAAAACTATAAATATTGCATTAGTTGGAAATCCAAACTGTGGAAAGACTTCACTTTTCAATTTTGCATCAGGAGCACATGAAAGAGTTGGAAATTACTCAGGTGTTACTGTAGATGCTAAAACTGGTTATGCTGACTTTTTGGGATATAGGTTTAACCTTGTTGACTTACCCGGAACTTATTCTCTGTCTGCATATAGTCCAGAGGAACTCTATGTACGTAAACAAATAATAGAGCAAACCCCTGACGTTATAATTAACGTTATTGACGCGAGCAATCTTGAACGTAATCTGTATCTGACTACTCAACTAATAGATATGCATATGCGTATGGTTTGCGCACTAAATATGTTTGATGAGACAGAGAAAAGAGGAGATAATATTGATCACAAGAAACTTGGTGAACTGTTTGGTGTACCTATGGTTCCCACTGTATTTACAACGGGGCGAGGAGTGGAAAACTTGTTTCACACAGTCATCAGAATGGTTGAGACAAACGAAGGTGATAATCCAGACTTCAGGCACATTCACATTAATCATGGCAACCAACTTGAAGAAAGTATTGGAAAAGTGCAAAATGAGATTTTAAAAGACTCTCAAATTCGTCATCGTTATTCGACTCGCTATCTTGCTATTAAGATGATGGAAATGGATAAAGATACAGAGTCATTTATAAGAACACTTCCAAATGGAGAAAGTATCATAAAGACGCGTAATATCGAAGCACAAAGAATTAAAGAGGAAATGCTCGAAGACTCTGAAACTGCAATGATGGATGCAAAATATGGTTTTATCCATGGTGCGCTACATGAAGCCGAATATGAAACGGGAAACGCAAAAGACACATATCAGATGACACACTATCTTGACGCTGTCATAACTCACAAATATCTCGGTTTTCCAATTTTCATATTAATACTTTATGCAATGTTTCAAGTAACTTTCAGTCTTGGGCAATACCCGATGGACTGGATTGAGGCTGGATTTAGTTGGCTTGGAGATTTCTTAAGCAATACACTGCCAGATGGACCTATACGTGATATGATTGTAGATGGTGCTATTGGCGGTGTTGGTGCTGTGATTGTCTTCCTACCACAAATTCTGATTTTATATGCTTTTATTTCATTCATGGAAGATTCAGGATATATGTCAAGAGCTGCTTTCATAATGGATCGTTTAATGCATAGCATGGGACTTCACGGAAAATCATTCATTCCCTTAATAATGGGATTTGGATGTAATGTTCCTGCAGTTATGGCTACAAGAACCATTGAAAGTCGACGGTCACGACTTATTACAATGTTGGTATTGCCTCTAATGAGTTGTTCTGCAAGACTTCCTATTTACATAATGATTATAGGAACATTTTTTGCTGTAGAATACAGGTCAACTATTATGATTAGTTTGTATGTTATCGGCATTCTTCTTGCTGTTGTCATAAGTAGATTATTTAGCAGATTTCTAATAAAAGGTGAGGATACACCTTTTGTCATGGAACTACCACCCTATCGTTTCCCAACGGGAAAAGCTATGATGCGTCATACTTGGGAAAAAGGAAAACAGTATTTGAAAAAGATGGGAGGTATAATTCTTGTTGCTAGTATTATTGTATGGGCACTCGGATATTTTCCTCATGATGATTCTTTGACAACACAGCAACAGCAGGAACAAAGCTATATAGGGAGAATTGGAAAAACAATAGAGCCAGTTTTCCGTGCACAAGGATTTGACTGGAAACTGGATGTCGGACTTATTGCAGGTGTAGGAGCAAAAGAAATTGTTGCATCAACGATGGGTGTTCTTTATGCAGATGACAATAGTTTTGCAGAAGAGGATAGTTATAGTGACGACAGATCTAAATATGAGAAGCTAAGAAGAAAAATGGAAGCAGATGGAATCACTCCGCTCTCTGCATTCTGTTTTTTGCTATTTGTATTGATCTATTTTCCATGCATCGCCACGATTGCAGCCATAAAAAACGAGAGTGGTTCTTGGCGTTGGGCTCTATTTGCAGCATTTTACACCACGGCTCTTGCTTGGATTGTTAGTGCTATGGTGTATCAGGTGTTTAGTTGATATTATAAAAATTACTTTTTAAACAATTTTTGAAGGAATATTGATTATACAATACATCATAATAGGATTAATTTTAGTATTATGTATCTTATACATTGTGCTAAAAATCTTTCATACGTTTGCAAAGAAAAAGTGCGGTTGTAACGAATGTGAATCTTGTCCATTTAAGGATAATACGTCAATAATTAATGATTCTAATTGTTGCGAAAAAACAAAAGTAAATTGGAATGTGAAGCAAAAAATGAATAAACTAAAGAAAATATAAGAGAGTTTCGCAAAAAATCAACAAAAAATTTGGACAAAACAAATAAAATGTGTACTTTTGCATTCGCAATTCAGAACTGGTGCCTTGGATGAGTGGCTTAGTCAACGGTCTGCAAAACCGTCTACGGCGGTTCGAATCCGCCAGGCACCTCATAAAAAAAATGCTCTTCGAATGAAGAGCATTTTTTTATTTTATTTCTTTATTTACATATGAGAGCGTTAATTGTTGCTTTAACACGACGCATCGTTGTATATGCAAGCGAAAACTCATCCGCTCCTTCTCTACTCATATATACATTAGGATTTGAAAATATCATATCTCTTTTGACAATTTCGCGAGCTGAAAAATGAAACTCTGTGATTGATGTATCGTTATATAATTGTGAAATGTTATTCTCGTTAACACCACAGCCTGCCATTATTATAATGCCATTCGAAGCCACTTTGTTTAGTTCAGAAAGCAGCTTAACACCTTGTGGAGCTGTTGGTTGCTGACCCGAAGTAAGAATTCTATTAAACCCCAAATCAGAAAGCTGTACAAGGGCCTTCTTAGGATTTCTGCAACAATCAAATGCCCTATGAAAAGTAACTGAGATACCAGAAGCTTCTTTCAATAAGAACGTATTCTTTTCAACATCAATATTACCATCTTTTGTCAAACATCCAAAAACCACCCCATCGGCACCAAGTTTATAGGCAATCCTTATGTCAGTTGCCATTCGTTCCACTTCTAAATCATTATACAAGAAATCTCCGCCACGTGGTCTGATTATCACATGGAGACGTGTTTTTTTTAGAAATCTCCTTGCTTGAAGAATCTCTCCGTATGATGGTGTAATACCACCCTCAGGTATTCCTGCACATAACTCAACTCTGTCAGCACCTCCCTCTTGAGCGGCCAAACAACTTTCAACGCTATTAGCACATACCTCAAACTTAAAATTGGAACGTTCCATCTTCAATTTCACTTATTTCATCTTCATCAAACCATTTGTCAAGTTTTTTTCTTGCTTTAACTTTGACATCTTCTGGTACATCTGTCCAGACCTTCTTTAATACATACAGCAATACAGCTAAATCGTCACCTAACCCTACAATTGGGAAGGCATCAGGAATTGCATCTAATGGACTTATGAGATAACCTAAAGCACCGAGTATAATGGCCTTATCTTTTACTGAGACACTCTTACTCTGAAGCATATAATATAGTATAAGAGAAACATATACAAGTTTTGCACCAGCACGTTTTGCAATCTTTGATATTTTATCAACAAATTCAGATTTTGAAAATTTGTCTTTATAAGACATAAAATCAGGTAATTCCATTATTTTATCTCCTACTTTAATAGTTATAATTATATAATATGATTAACGAATAGGTATTAATATAAATACCCACCTATAACATCAATTTTTGCAAAAATACTATTTTTTTTTGAAATAGGCAAAATAATTGTTGTCAGTTAATTGCTTTTTTTGTAACTTCGCACAATAAACTAAATTACATTACAACATGAGAACAGAAAATAAAGGAAAAGAACGAGTATATGCAATACGCAGAAAGATAGCTGAAAATAGAGGATTAAATGATTTTCCTAAACCAGAAGATTTTAGTATTACAGAAGATGAGGTTGATGATTTTCTATATGAAATGATGGGTGGTCCACAAAGTATAGAAGAACAGAAAAAAATATATACCAAGTATGGTATTTGTTTCATCTTGCCTATTGGAATTGTAGCTTTAATGAAACAATCAATGGCAAATTTCCTTATTGGTGTGGCATCAGGACTTATACTTTGTGCCATTTACTACTTAATCCATAAATTTATAAGACAAAGAAAATTAAATAAACTTTTGCAAAGTGGTGTAAAAGAATATATTGATGCAGTTGAAAGATACTGATAAAAAAACACCTACAGCAATTTGCCTAGAACTATATTCTATTCATTACAAATTGCTGTAGGCATTTTTCTATACATTTAATATAACCTGATATCATCCATATATTCTATTTTCGGTGTAGAATTAATTTGCCCAATAACTGTGATAATATCAAATTGGAAATTATTATCTAAATACTTACTTTTAACATAATGATTTATGGCAATCATTAAATTTCTCCTTTTTGCAAATGGTATTGTATATACAGGAGAAGATAATTCGATGCTGCTGCGAGTTTTAACTTCAACAAAATGTATTATATCACCTTCTAAAGCTATAATGTCAATATCACGATGCCCACTTCTCCAGTCACGCTCAATTATATCAAATCCTTTTGACCTTAAGAATTTAACAGCAACGTCTTCACCCCATTTTCCTAATTCATTATGTTGTGCCATAATAGTCTAATATAATTATATTTATATTTATATTTATTTATTAGAGGTAAACATTGTTTGCCCTTAAATAAAAATTGTTTATTGCAAACTAGTTAAGACATAATATGTATATAACATAAAAAAGTTCTGGATTTTATACTCCAGAACTTTCTTTTAATTATGGAATTAATGTTATTTATCTAACAAAATATTCATCATTTCAACTGCTGCTTTAGCAACAGATGTACCTGGGCCAAATACTGCAGCAACGCCAGCCTTATATAAGAATTCGTAGTCTTGAGCTGGAATAACTCCACCAGCAATAACCATAATATCTTCTCTACCAAGCTTCTTTAGTTCTTCAATTAACTGAGGAATAAGCGTCTTGTGACCAGCTGCGAGAGAAGAAGCTCCAACAATGTGAACGTCATTCTCAACTGCTTCACGTGCTGCTTCGGCTGGAGTCTGGAATAATGGTCCCATGTCGACATCAAAACCACAATCTGCATAACCAGTTGCAACAACTTTTGCACCACGGTCGTGTCCATCTTGTCCCATTTTAGCAACAAATATACGTGGACGACGACCTTCTTTCTTTGCAAACTCTTCTGTTAACGCACAGGCTTTATCAAAGTCTGGATCGTTTTTACTTTCTGATGAATACACTCCCGAAATAGTTCTAATTACTGCTTTATAGCGACCAACAACCTCTTCGCATGCGTCACTAATTTCTCCTAAAGTACAACGCAAGCCTGCTGCTTTAACTGCAAGAGCAAGCAAGTTGTTTTTACTCTTCTTTCCTTCTGAGAATTCTCTTACGCACTCTGTAATTTCAGCCAATGCAGCTTTACATGCAGCTTCATCTCGATTTGCGCGTAATTCCTTAAGACTTTCTTCTTGCTGTAAGCGTACTGCTGTATTATCAACTTCAAGAATATCGATAGGGTCTTCATGCTCAAGGCGATACTTATTTGTACCAACAATAGTCTGAACACCAGAGTCAATACGTGCTTGTGTGCGCGCAGCAGCTTCTTCAATACGCATTTTTGGCAGACCAGTTTCAATAGCCTTAGCCATACCACCTAGTTTCTCTATTTCCTGAATGTGCTCCCATGCTTTATGTACAAGTTCATTTGTCAAAGTCTCAACATAGTAAGAACCTGCCCATGGGTCAATCTGCTTGCAGACTTTAGTCTCATTCTGAATATATATCTGAGTATTACGAGCAATACGAGCAGAGAAGTCTGTTGGCAATGCAATTGCTTCGTCGAGTGCGTTAGTATGAAGTGATTGGGTATGTCCAAGAACCGCAGCCATCGCTTCAATACAAGTACGACCAACATTGTTAAAAGGATCTTGTTCTGTTAATGACCATCCAGAAGTCTGGCTGTGTGTACGCAAAGCAAGTGACTTAGGATTTTCTGCTCCAAAGCTCTTAACAATCTTAGCCCAAAGCAGACGGCCTGCACGCATTTTAGCAATTTCCATGAAGTGATTCATACCTATAGCCCAGAAGAACGACAAACGAGGCGCAAATTTATCTACAGGAATACCAGCATTAACACCAGTTCTCAGATAATCCATACCATCTGCGAGAGTATATGCCAACTCTATATCAGCTGTTGCTCCAGCTTCTTGCATATGGTATCCAGAAATTGAAATTGAGTTGAATTTTGGCATGAACTGTGAAGTGTATTCGAAGATGTCTGCAATAATCTTCATTGAGAATGCTGGTGGATAAATATATGTATTACGCACCATGAACTCTTTCAAAATATCATTCTGGATCGTTCCCGCCATTTCCTCAAGTTTAGCACCTTGTTCTAATCCTGCATTAATGTAGAAAGCAAGTATTGGAAGTACAGCTCCATTCATTGTCATTGAAACTGACATCTTGTTCAATGGGATACCAGCAAACAAGACTTTCATATTCTCCAATGAGCAAATAGATACACCAGCTTTTCCAACATCACCAACAACACGAGCATTGTCTGGATCATATCCACGGTGGGTAGGAAGGTCAAATGCAACAGACAATCCTTTCTGGCCACTAGCAAGATTTCTACGATAGAAAGCATTAGACTCCTCTGCTGTCGAGAATCCTGCGTACTGACGAATTGTCCATGGGCGGAATGGATACATCATTGAGTATGGACCACGAAGGAAAGGAGGAATACCAGCTGTAAAATCTAGATGTTCCATTCCCTCAAGGTCTTCTTTTGTATATACAGGACGAACCTCAATATGTTCTGGGGTCTTCCAATGAGCCTTAATGTTGTTAGCGTTTAGCCATTCAGAACCATTAACGGCTTTAATACCAGCATAAATATCTATGTCTTTAAAATTCTTTCTCATGACTTATAATTTTTAACAACATTAAATACCTAATTTATTATTATATTCTTTCAAAGTTTCAAGAACATTACACTTCACGTGAATAAAGTTCTCAATACCAGCAGCTTTCAAGTCTTCCATACAAGCTGGTGCACCAGCGACAACAAACATTGCGCGGTTATCAAGATACTTGAATGCGGGTACTGCGTATTCTGCATATTCATCATCACTTGAGCAGAGCACAACGATATCAGCATTAGCCTTTAATGCAGCATCAACACCTTCTTCAACTGTTTTAAATCCCAAATTATCAATTACTTTATAACCAGCACATGCGAGGAAATTGCAAGAGAATTGGGCGCGTGCCTGACGCATGGCAAGATTACCAATTGTCAACATAAATGCGACTGGAGTTTTTGACTCTTCTGTATGAATTCGTAAATCTTCAAAATCAGCAGCTAAACGAGTACTCTGAATTGACTTAAACGTAGATTCACCATTTCCGTGAGCACATCCACATGCACAAGACAATGCACGTTTATTTTCAGATTTTTCAATAAAGTTAGGGAATTGATTTGTACCAAGAATAAACTCTTTACGCTTTGCAGCATCACCATGTCGCTTTACATTTGTTGAGTTAATATCATCTTGTACAGTTCCAGCCTTAACTGCAGCTAAGAAACCTCCTTCTTCTTCCACTTTTAAGAAAATCTTCCAACCTTCAACAGCTAAACTATCAGTAAGGTGTTCAATATAATAAGAACCTGCACCTGGATCCACAACCTCACCAAAGTGGCATTCATCTTTCAGCAATAACTGTTGGTTGCGTGCAATTCTTTCAGAAAAGTCTGTTGGCAATTCGTATGTTGAATCAAATGGAACTACTACCATTGAATGTACACCACCTAACGCAGCACTCATAGCTTCAGTCTGACTACGTAGCAGATTTACATAGCTATCAAATATCGTCTGATTATATTTAGAAGTTGTAGCATTTACAATCATCTTGCATGCACAATCACACTTAGGATCATACTGCTTTACAATCTGAGCCCAGAGCATACGCGCTGCACGGAATTTAGCTAACTCCATAAAATAATTCTCAGAAATACCCATATTGAACTTTATTTTCTTTGCAGCTAAATCAGCATCTATGCCAGCATCAGTAAGCTGTGCTAAATATTCATTACCCCAAGATAGAGCATAACCCAATTCCTGGACTATATATGCACCTGCATTATTTAGTGATTCAGAATTCACTGTAATACATCTGAAATTAGGATAATCCTTGAAAATTTCGATAAGTTTTGGAGCTTCTGAAAGTAATGAGGTAACATCCTTGCCTTTCATTACAATTTTTTCCATCGGGTCAAAATCAATTGAACCTACAACTTTTTCTTTATCATAACCTTTCTTCTCAAAGTATGATACTAAAACTTCTGCAAGTTCAAGTGTATGACGCTTGCAAGTGTTGAAATTAACCTCAACAATATCGCAGCGTATACCTTCAAGTAATGTTTCAATAAATTCGTAGTTTACTTTGTCTCCTGGAACCTTAAAACATAAAGAATCAATTCCTTTGTTCAGAACATCTAAAGCTTTTTCATTTGCAGCTTTAGCTTCTTCAACGTTGATGTCTTGGCGTACATACCAAGCATTTGAGTCTTTTTTGTTGCCTCGAACAAATGGGAATTCTCCTGGCAATGAATCTGGTGTTTTAAGTTTCAAAACATCTTCACGACGGTAAAATGGCTGAACATTAAAGCCTTCATTAGTTCTCCACACGAGTCTTTTCTGAAAATCCGCACCTTTCAAGTCGACTTCTATTTTATCAAGCCATTCTTGAGTGGTTGGAGCTTTAAACTCGGTAAAGAGTTTTTCCTTTTTGTTTGACATAGTGTAACGTTTATTATATAAGTTATAAAATTATATTCGTTTTTATCCGTGCAAAGGTAAGTGTTTTTTCTGATATTGTAAAATAAAAAGCAATAAAAAAAAGCTCAATAGTGAAAAATTCAAAAAACACATATTTATCATTAAATAATAATGAAAAAAATGTGTCTAAAAGTAATAATTTTCATACATTTGCATCTAATTTCAAATTTGTTAGATAGTTATGGGATGGTTTATTGAACTTTTCACATCGACGGAGTCTGTAGCACACATTGCATTACTTTATGCAATTGTTATTGCTTCTGGTGTTTATTTGGGTAAAATAAAGATTGGGGGGGTGTCAATCGGCGTAGCATCTGTACTCTTCACTGGTATTATTGCTGGTCATTTTGGTTTTACTGCCCCCTTTAATATACTTACCTTTATTCAAGATTTTGGATTAATCTTGTTTGTATTTATGATTGGCATGCAAGTTGGTCCAGGTTTTTTTGAAAGTTTTCGTAAGGGTGGAATTACTTTAAACCTATTATCTACAGTTGGTATACTACTAAATATCCTCGTAATGTTTATTTGCTATTGGGCATTTTTTGACACTTCAAATCCAATAAACCTTCCTATGATGATTGGCACCATGTATGGAGCAGTAACAAATACTCCTGCTCTTGGTGCTGCAAATGAAGCATTAACATCGGTTTTTTCTTCAGACAAAGTGCCAGAAATAGCTTCAGGATATGCCTGCGCCTACCCTCTTGGTGTGTTAGGAATAATAGGAGCAACTATTTTAATAAGATATATTTGCAGAATAAATTTTAATAAAGAAGAAAATGAGCTCGAAGAAGCTGAAAAAGAAGATCCAAATGCAAAACCACATGTTATGCATTTAAAAGTTTCTAATTCATATCTTGCTGGTCGGACTTTAGCTCAAATTCATAATTTTCTAAACCGCGACTTTGTTTGTACACGAATTTTACATGAAGGCAAAGTCAGTATTCCAAATGCAAACACAGTTTTCGAGCTTAATGATGAAATATTAGTTGTATGTCCTGAAGCAAACAGTGAACCTGTCAAGGCTTTTATTGGTCCAGAAATTGATGCAGAATGGAATGTTGAGCTTGAAAAACAGCCTCTAGTTTCTAAGCGTATTGTTGTCACAAAGCCATCTATGAATGGAAAGACATTGGCAAAAATGCGTTTTGCAAGTCTTTATGGAGTTAATGTAACGAGAATAACACGTCAAGGCATTGACATATTTGCTGGCAGAAATCACCATTTCCAAGTTGGTGACAGACTCATGGTTGTTGGTCCTGAAGATAATGTTAATCGGGTGGCAGAAATGATGGGTAATTCTATTCGCAGACTCGAAGCGCCCAATATAGCAACAATTTTTATAGGAATAATTGTAGGCATAATATTTGGTAGTCTTCCTATAGCAATTCCAGGAATGCCAATTCCACTTAAACTTGGATTAGCAGGAGGTCCATTAATAATTGCAATACTTATTGGACGTTATGGTTACCGTGTACACTTAGTAACATACACAACAACAAGTGCAAATATGATGCTTCGAGAAATAGGTTTAGTCTTGTTTTTAGCAAGTGTTGGTATTAAAGCTGGAAATAGCTTTTTTGATACAATTATAGTAGGCGATGGACTGAAATATGTTTATACAGGTTTCCTTATTACTATAATTCCTATATTAATAATAGGAGTTTATGCTCGTCTTAAATACCATTTCAATTATTTTATGATTATGGGCTTCATTGCCGGTACATATACAGATCCGCCAGCATTAGCATATGCTAACTCTGTTTGTTCAAGAAACACACCAGCCATTGGCTATTCAACTGTTTACCCATTAAGTATGTTCTTGAGGATACTAACGGCTCAATTGGTTGTTCTATTATTTTGTGGTTAGTTCACCCTAATGAAATTTAAAGTTCTAAAAATAACACACACATATATACAATATTCTAATGTCTAAAAAAATATTATTTGTTGGATTATTGTTTTGTTATATTTCATCAGTCTTTGCCCAAGGTGCTAAAAATATTAAGATTAATGAAGTATTAACAATCAATAAAAATAGTATTCAAGATGAATACGGAAGACGGAATGCATGGATTGAGCTAGCAAATATAGCTTTTTCTTCTTATGATGTCCGTGGTATGTATATCACTACGGACAAATCTGTTCTTAATAAAGACATATCTGTGCCAGAACGAATTCGAAAAATGTGCCAATTACCGAATGATGATTGCACAAAACTATCGGCAAGAAGACATGTACTTTTCTTTCTCAACAGTTCACCTACAGATGGTGCGCATCATTTATCAACAAAACTAGACGCCACGGCTCCAGTATGGATTGCCCTGTATGACGGTAATGGAGTTGATCTTATAGACTCTGTTACTGTTCCAATTCTTAATGCCAATACGTCTTATGCTCGTGAGAATGATGGTAGATCAAAATGGGTAGTTAAAAACACTGATGCCGTAACTCCATCAACACAAAATTATGTTGCTGGAACAGAGTCAAAGATATCACAACTTAAAAATAATGACCCTAATGGTTTTGGTATCACAGTGCTTGCTATGGGTATTGTTTTTTCTTGTCTTCTTCTATTATATGTTGCTTTTACCATAATGGGATATATTATGAAACGAAGAAAACGCAAGAAAGAAGAATGGCGGAAAACAAAACACAGTAGAAAATTTCACCTTAAGAGAAAAGAAGACGAAATTTCCATTGAAGATGTTGTTTCACTTAATAATGAAATTATTTCAGATGTGGCAGAAGAAGAATATCTTGCCGTAATTGCAATGGCATTAAAAGAATATGAAGATAATTCTCATGACTCAGAAAGCGGCATTATTACAATTAAACATAGTAATGTGCATTGGAGAAATGTTTAAAATGATTTTTTATAATAAAACTAATGAAAAATAATATGAACACATACGAATACACCGTTAACGGTAAAGAATATAAAGTTGAGATTGAAGAGATTGAGGGAAATAAAGCAAAGGTTAATGTAAATGGAAGACCTTTTGAGGTTAATATGAAAAATACCTTAAAGTCAACAGCTCACAACAAACCAAATCGTGTAGAGATGCCTAAAGTTAACGCTACAAAAACAGAAACAGCTATACAACCTACAGCAAATATTGTAGAAAAACAAGAGATCGGAGCTGGAGCAAAAGTAACATCTCCACTTCCTGGAACAGTTACTGAAATAATTGTAAAAGTAGGTGATACAGTAAAACAAGGAGATACTGTCCTTATACTGGAAGCGATGAAAATGCAAAATAGCATAGAG
Source organism: Prevotella sp. (assembly GCA_017627765.1). Lineage (GTDB taxonomy): Bacteria > Bacteroidota > Bacteroidia > Bacteroidales > Bacteroidaceae > Prevotella. The sequence continues at coordinate 60,519 of JAGAGD010000115.1, forward strand.
GCAGATCAGTCAGGAACCATTACATCAATAATGGTAAAAGAAGGTGAAACCGTTATGGAAGGAGCAATACTAGTCACAATAGCTTAAAGTTGAATTATGGGATTTATAGATTTTATTGTAAATAATTTTAATGAATTTCTGACCTATACAGGATTCTATAACGCAACTTATGGCAACCTTATAATGATTGCTATTGGCATTGTTTTTATTTGGTTGGCTATAAGAAAAGACTTTGAACCACTACTCTTAGTACCCATTGGTCTTGGTATTATTCTAGGCAACATTCCATTTCGCGCTGATGCTGGTTTAGAAATCGGTTTATATGAAGACAACTCAGTACTAAATATTTTCTATCAAGGCGTCAGGCAAGGCTGGTATCCTCCGCTCGTATTTTTGGGCATTGGAGCAATGACAGATTTTTCTGCGCTTATTGGCAATCCTAAATTAATATTGATTGGTGCGGCTGCCCAATTTGGAATTTTTGGAGCCTACATGGTTGCACTCGCATTAGGATTTGAGCCAAATCAAGCTGCAGGTATCGCGATTATTGGTGGAGCCGACGGCCCAACAGCTATATTCCTATCTTCGAAACTATGCCCAAATCTCATGGGTGCAATTGCTGTATGTGCATATTCATATATGGCGTTAGTACCTGTAATTCAACCTCCATTGATGCGTTTGTTAACAACAAAGAAAGAAAGAGTAATACGAATGAAACCAGCACGTAAGGTTAGTCAGACTGAACGAATATTATTTCCTATTATAGGATTATTGCTTACCACTTTCATTGTTCCATCAGGTCTTCCATTACTTGGTATGCTTTTCTTTGGAAACTTGTTAAAAGAAAGTGGAAAAACAACTCGATTGGCAAAGACTGCCGGTTCATCACTGAATGATGTTGTTGTTGTTTTATTAGGTTTAACCGTAGGTTGTTCTACTCAAGCAAGTGAGTTCTTAACCCTTAATACAATAAAGATATTCTTTCTTGGGGCAATGGCATTTATTATTGCATCTACAAGTGGTATTTTATTTGTTAAATTTATGAACTTATTCTTATCGAAAGAAAAGAAAATAAATCCATTAATTGGAAATGCTGGAGTTTCTGCAGTTCCTATGAGTGCACGTATTTCAAATAATATTGGTTTGGAATATGATCGCCATAACTTCCTATTGATGCATGCAATGGGCCCAAATGTTGCAGGCGTGATTGGATCTGCTGTTGCAGCTGGTGCACTACTAGGCTTTTTAGTTTAGCTTATGATTTATATGAAAAAAGCACTAATACAACAATAGTATTGTATTAGTGCTTTTTCTTTTTAATATTCATATTGAGTAATCTGAAAATTAATACAAATATTGTTTGGATATATTTAATCCAATTTTTTAAGGCTTACTTGCCAATTATAAGAAATATCTATACCAACCATATAGCAAACATTATCTTCAGGAAGGCATATTGAAGCATAATAGTGGAAACCATTTATATCAATTTTTTCTAAAGATATATCACTTAAGATTCCACTTTTTTGATATTTAGCAGGCAAATATTTTAGAAATTCTTGTTTATAGAAATTATGTGAGTATCTTTTAATATTACCTTCAAAAATGCCAATATATACAATATTGTCAAAATATAATCTTTCAACCCTAACTCCATTATCATTATAACTTCCACAATATACTTTATATGATGACGGATTAACTTGAGTATAAGAATGATATCTCTTATTATTATAGCTTAAAATGGTATCAGTTTTAACCTTTTTGTTCTGATTTACTGATACAGCTTTTGTTGGTTGAAACAACGAAATATCATTTTCACTTTCTTCACCCAACCTTAACTTTATAACTTCTCCTGTTTGGTTTTTAAATACGAATAAATGAGGAGTTTGTTTTATAATGAGATACTTGCTACCCTCATCTTCTCCCATATAAAGTGTATCTCTACGTATTTCAAAACGAACCGGACGTGAAAGTGAATCTGGGTAATATATTGTATCACCGAATGCACGAAATACAATTTCTTCAGAATCTTCATTAATCCAGATTCCTTGAAGCATCTGTTTGGCTTTCTTGTCTTCTCTCGGCTTTTCAATTTGTTCTTTTTTTGATTGGCAGCTAAATAGAGACAACAATAGAAATAAAAAGCAAAATCCTTTATTTAGAAATAACATACGTAGGTTCTACTATTATTAAATGGGAATTTTTTATTTATTCGAAAACCTCAGCCTCAGACAAGTGACAAGCTTTATTATCTTTTTCACTTGTCTGAACTTCAAGATTCTCAATAGGCCAATTTATGCCTATTTCAACATCGTCCCATAGAATCGAAGCTTCACTTTGAGGAGCATAAACATTATCAACTTTGTATGCAAATATTGCTTCATCACTTAGAACTAGAAAGCCATGAGCAAAACCGCGTGGTATATATAATTGTTTTTTATTTTCCTCACTTAACTCAACCATAATATATTTACCAAATGTTGGCGAATTCTTTCTAATATCAACAGCAACGTCAACGACAGTTCCTTTAATCACTCTTACTAGTTTAGCCTGGGAAAAATTACCTTTTTGATAATGTAATCCTCTCAATACACCTCTGCTTGATTTCGATTCATTATCTTGAATAAAGTTAATCTTACCTATATTCTCATCAAATTCACTTTGCTTAAATGATTCAAAAAAATATCCTCGTGAATCATTAAAAACTTTTGGCGTAATAATGTATACGCCATCTATTTCTGTTTTCTCGTAATTCATTTATATTAATTACTTATAGCTAATTTATGTAATTACTTACAGATTCAATCTGCCAAGAATTGACCTATAATTTAATTATGCAAAAGTACACATATTATTCTAATTATCAAAAAAAATCTTATAACATTTGCTCTCTTTATAAAAAAAACGTACTTTTGCAAAGTGATAGTTTTTGATAAACATATTGAAATTCTTCTTTTAGATAATGATTGTGTCATAGTTCCACAATTAGGTGGATTTATGGCTCATCATGCTGACGCATGTTTTGATAATGAGGAAAATGTATTCTTACCTCCATATCGCAGTATTGGATTTAATCCCCAATTAAAACTAAATGACAATCTCCTTGTTCAATCATATATTGAAAACTATGATCTTAGTTATCCTGAGTCACTTCGTAAAATAGAAGCAGAAGTCAATGAACTTAGACAAATATTAGTTCAAGAAGGTAGATATGAGCTCAAAGGCATCGGAATTCTTTATTATAACAATGAAGGAAAGTATACATTTGAGCCATGCGAAGCAGGTATACTAACCCCAGAATTATATGGATTAGGTTCTAATGAGATAAAAAAACTGATCTCTAACAATTCCACTATTGGTACTCCTTCCAAAAATAAAAGAATCAATAAATTAGCCCATAGAACAAGGAATGTTAACTTTAAAAAGATAGGACGAAGCATAGCATCAAATGTTGCCGTAGCTGCTATAATATGTTTTGCTTTTTTGATATTTGCGAAACCTATTGAAAATTGTAGTAAAAACGAAACCAAGACAATAGAGTCTGTTTTCATGAAAGACATATTGATTAATAGTTCAAAAGGAAATGCAAAAAAAGAAGTTGCAATTATAGATAGAAATAAAAAAACATCGAAAATAAAAGAATCCAAAGATTCTGATTTTTCAATTAATCAGTCAGAAAACAAAAAAACAAATACCCAATTTAAGCAAGCTGAAAACAAACATGTTGAAATTGAAAAATCAAATTCATATTATACTTTAGTTTTAGCAAGCCGAGTAACAAAGAACAATGCTAAAATTTTTGTTAACGAACTCCACAATAAAGGAATTGGGGATGCTAGAGTTCTAGAAAAGAAAGTAGGAGCACAGGTTATTTGCGGTAGATATACTACAGAAAATGAAGCCTACGCTAAACTTAACATAATGCATTCAAATGATTTTTTCAAAGAAGCTTGGGTAATGAAAGTTCAATAAATGATAAAATATGAAGAGAGTTCGTTGTCCGAAGTGCGATCACTTTATAATTTTTGATGAAAAAAAATATCACGAAGGTCAATCTTTGATTTTCCAGTGCGAGGAATGTGGTAAACAATTTGGTATAAAAATAGGTGTTAGCAAGCTTAGAAGACCACAGAAAGAAGAAAACAAATTAGAAAATAATGGAGATACTCCATTCGGTTCAATCTTAGTTATTGAGAACGTATTCCACTTCAAGCAGATATTGCCATTAAATTTGGGTGACAATTCTATCGGTAGATATATGAAAGGAAGTAAAACTACGGTACCTATAGAGACCGTTGACCCAAGTGTTGATATGCTTCATTGTTTTATTAATGTGTCAAAAGACAATAAAGGAAATCTTAAATATATTCTGAGAGACGGTCCTAGTTATACTGGTACTTTTGTAGACAATACCATATTAGGTCCACGCGAAAAAAGAGTTATCACAGATGGAACCCTTTTTACTATAGGCGCTACAAGTATTATTCTTCAAGCGCCAAAAGACAAATGAAAAAAGCGTTTTGAAAATGCAAATATAAAACACCTTTGCATTTTCACTATATTATGTAAGATGCAAAGGTATTTTATATTGTAAGGATTCTACTTCTTAAATTTCTTTTTTAATTTCAACTTTGGAATTTTGAGTTTATCACCCTGTTTTACTTCTGTTTTACCATCATTAATAGCAATCACATAACACTCCATGTCCGAACCCAAGTGAGCTCTTGAAATTGATTTCAGAGTTTGCCCTTTTGCGACTGTAACTGTTTGTGACACACCTTCAATCCTATATGCTCCATAGCGAATTGCTACATATTTAGCTTCATATTCAGACTGTTTATCTACAATCTGTTCATCTGCATTTTTTGCCTGAACACTTTCCGTTTTTTTATTCTCGCTTATAGACTGTTGTTTATTAATATTATATTCTAAGGTTTTAGTTTCTTCGTTATGAGCAGAATTATCATTTTGTTCTTCGTTATGTTTAGTCTTATTTATTATTTTCTCACGATTAAATGAATTTTCGTTAGTTGCAATACTATCAATGTCCTGTTCAATGTATACTACTGCAGGAGAAGGTGGAATCAGATAATGTCCAAACAAATATCCACCAATAAAACCAATAACAAGAGCTAAGATAGTAAATATTAGTGTTTTTTTCTTGCCACTTGAACCATTTGATAATACTTCTGTGTCATAGTCGTATTCAGGAACAAAATTTGACATCGTATTATGCTCAACATTTGCTTCCTCTTCAGTATGAATATCTTCAAGTATTTTTTCTTCTACATTTTCTTTTTTTAATTGTATATTTTTATCATCAACTTCAGATGAAATAAAATCTTCATTTATACTTTCATTCTCATTCAAAAATGATTCGTCTTCTATAGAAATATCGTCGGCATTATTTTGCAAATGACCATCAATTACAACATTTATATCTCCTTCTGTAGGGAGAACTTCATCCTGTTCATTATCGTTGACGTCAGATTTAATCTCAACATCATCAATATTCTCTTCATCAGTACTCTGAACTATCTCATGTATTATTTCATCAACATTTTCGATGACTTCGGTATCATCTTCTTCACTTTGTTTTTCTTCAATATCATCAAAAGAAACACCATCATTTAACACAACTGTATCAAACTGTGAGAACGGTTTGTTCACCAATTCTTTCATCAATGAATCAGGTGTAAATGTAATCTTATCATGTCCATAAATAATGTATCTTTCACCAGTATTCACATTTACACTTTCTCTATCCTTGACTTTTACAACCTTGAATGTTCCCAATCCTTTTATTTTAACTGTATCACTTTTTTCAAGGTTTACCAGGATCGTTTTTACAAATGCATTAAGAAATATCTCAATTTGAGAAATAGGCAAATTGTGTTTTATAGATAATCTACTTGCAATTTCTTGTAGCTTAATCATTTTAATTGCCTCCTTTCTTCTTGAATTTATCCCTTAAAGAACTAACAGGTTTGAAATTCAGAACCAGTTTAGGTGGAACAAGCATACGCTGCTGTGTAGAAGGATTAACCACAATTCGTTCCATCCTCTTTTTTATTTCAAAAGTTCCGAAGTCATTAAACAAGACATTCTCACCTTCTTCAAATGCAATTCCCATCTCGTCAATTATACTATTGACAAGTTTCTTTGTATTCTCCAAAGAAGTATTAGTGTCTTTTGACAACTGCTGTAAAAACTCTTTATTGTTCATAATTTTATTTTTCTTCAACTACACCATATAAATCAAATTCTTCGGCATCGGTTATTTTTATATTATAAAAACGGCCAACTCTAAGCGTTTTCTCGCCAACAGGAATTAATACCTCTGGATCAACCTCTGGTGAGCTAAATTCAGTCCTTCCAATATAGTAATTGCCTTCCTTTCTGTCAATAACAACTTTGAAGATTTTTCCTATTTTTGAAGCTTCAATCTCTGCACTTATCTCTTGTTGAATAGCCATCAGTTTATCAAGACGACTTTGTTTTATGTTATCAGGAACATTATCATCATAATGGCGCTGGCTGAAAGTGTCTTCTTCTTCAGAATATGCAAAGGCTCCCATTCTTTCAAAACGTGCCCAACGAGTAAATTCCAACAACTCTTCAAAGTCTGTATCAGTTTCATTTGGAAATCCTACCATAAGTGTAGTTCTTAAAGTTATTCCAGGAACCTCTTCTCTAATTCTGCGTATAAGCTCATAGGTCTCATTCTTTGAAAAATGCCTATGCATAGAATTTAATATGTTATCTGAAATATGCTGGAACGCAATGTCAAGATATTTACAGACATTGTCACGTTCTCTAATCACACGAAGTAAATCGTAAGGAAAATCTGTAGGATAAGCATAATGAAGCCTTATCCATTTAACTCCTTTTATATCTGAAATTTTTTCAATTAATTCTGCAATATGGGATTTCCCGTCAAAATCAATGCCATAGTATGTCAATTCTTGAGCTATTATTTGGAATTCATAAACTCCATTGTCAACATATCGTCTAATTTCATCAAGAATATCATCCATTGAACGGCTTTTGTGACTTCCTGTAATTATTGGAATTGCACAATAAGCACAATGACGATTACATCCTTCGCTGATTTTAATATATGCATAGTGATGAGGTGTCAACTTTGCTGGAGCAGATTTTACAGAACTCTTAGCTTTACCTAAATCTTCTACTACCTGCTTAAAGTCAAACTTGCCATAATATTTGTCTACCTGCGGAATTTCTTTCACCAAGTCATTCTTATATCTTTGTGATAAACATCCCATGACTAAGAGTTTTTTTAGTCGTCCTTCTTCCTTAGCCTGAACAAACTCTAAAATTGTATTTATGCTTTCTTCTTTGGCATCTCCAATAAATCCACATGTGTTTATTATAGCTATATCCCCATTAGGACGCTTGGTGTCATGAGTGCAATGATACCCATTACCTTCAAGTTTACGAATAAGTCGCTCACTATCAACAAGATTTTTAGAACAACCTAAAGTAATAATATCAATCTGATTTTCCTTCATTCGCTGAATGTTCCAGTCTTATATCGTAATTGAAAATATTATTCTTCTTTGAATAATGAGTCTACAAACTGTGTCTTATTAAACAATTGCAAGTCTTCCATTCCTTCACCTAAACCTATATACTTTACAGGAACTTTAAGCTGGTCACTAATTCCAATTACAACTCCGCCTTTTGCTGTACCATCTAATTTTGTTATTGCCAAACTTGTAATTTGTGTGACTGCAGCAAACTGCCGAGCTTGCTCGAAAGCGTTTTGTCCTGTACTTCCATCTAACACCAGCAGCACCTCATCTGGAGCTTGTGGAAGAACTTTTTTCATAACGTCTTTGATTTTTTTAAGCTCATTCATTAGTCCAATTTTATTATGGAGTCGTCCTGCAGTATCAATTATAACAACATCGGCATTATTAGCTTTTGCCGAAGTAAGAGTATCAAACGCAACAGATGCAGGGTCAGATCCCATTTGCTGTTTAATAACGGGAACTCCCACTCTATCTCCCCAAATACATAGCTGCTCAACAGCCGCTGCACGGAATGTGTCTGCAGCTCCAAGATAAACCTTCTTGCCTGCCTCCTTAAATTGATATGCCAGTTTGCCTATCGTTGTAGTCTTACCGACTCCATTAACACCAACAACAAGAATAACGTATGGGCTATGGTCTGTGGGTAAATCCCAATCATCCATGTCGTTTGTATTATTCTCAGCGAGAAGAGCCGCTATCTCTTGTCTCAGTATGCTGTTTAATTCTGATGTTGAAACATATTTATCGCGAGCAACACGCTCTTCAATTCTCTCAATTATTTTCAACGTAGTGTCAACACCAACATCAGATGTAATCAACACCTCTTCAAGGTCGTCGAGCACTTCGTCGTCAACCTTAGTTTTGCCTGCTATGGCTCTTGTAAGTTTATCGAAGACACTCTGTTTAGTTTTTTCTAGACCTTTATCAAGGGTTTCTTTTTTCTTTTTATTAAAAAAACCGAATAATTTCATATTGTTTAACTGTGTTATAATCGTATTTAATTAATGCCCAATACATAACTTTCCATGCCTTTATAATTTTATAAAAACAAACAAGTTACAATAACTATTAACATGAAAACCTTATATTTAGCACTACATAATTTAATTTTGGCACAAAAGTACAAAAAAAAATACATTCAGTTGCCTAAAAATTCAATTTTGTGCTTTTTGTTTCCTATTTTTGCATGTTTTTAAAAGATAAAGAATTAAACAAGAATGAAAACAGCAATCGTTGGAGGCGGAGCAGCAGGTTTCTTCCTTGCAATAAATTTGAAAGAAATGTGTCCGAGTATGGATATCACAATTTTTGAGAAATCACAAAGGGTCCTACGAAAAGTAGAACTCTCTGGTGGAGGAAGATGTAACTGCACTAACAGTTTTGCAGAAATAAGCAGTCTTCAACAGGTATATCCTAGGGGGCACAGGCTATTGAAACGCCTATTTATGACTTTCAACCATTTAGACACTTACAAATGGTTTGAACAACATGGAGTTGAACTGGTCACACAGCCAGACCAATGTGTTTTCCCAAAAGACCAAGATTCACACGTCATCATAAACAGTTTTCTTCAAGAAGCACACAAAAGTGGTATACACATAAAGACATTATATCCCATAGACTCACTAGATTCACTTTCAGAATTCGACTTCATTGCCATAACAACTGGAGGTTCGCCTCGTCGTTCTTCATTGCAATGGTTAGAAAAAGAGGGACATTGTATTGAAGAACCTGTTCCTTCGCTGTTTACACTTAAAATACTTGAGCAATCAATTCATACACTCATGGGGACTGTTGCAGAACAGGCAAGTCTGCATGTTGTCGGTACAAAATACAAATCATCAGGTCCTCTTCTAATAACCCATTGGGGATTTAGCGGTCCAGCAGCACTTAAACTCTCTAGTCATGCAGCCAGGTGGCTAAATCAAAACAAATACAACGCCCAAGTAAGCATAAACTGGCTAAGTATGCCTCTTGATCAAGTAATTGAAGATATCAATATTGCATTGTGCAAAAATCCTGACAAACTAATAATAAAATATTCTCCACTGAATCTCCCAACACGCCTATGGGCACATCTTGTCGGCAAGGCTGTCAACAATCCTAATACAAAACGTTGGCGTGAACTTGGCAGAAAAGAACTTAATCGACTTGCCAACCAACTAACAAATGACATTTATACAATTTCGGGCAAAGCAAGTAATAAAGCCGAATTTGTAACATGCGGAGGCATTGCACTCAATCAGGTTAATAGTCAGACACTCGAAAGCATTCACCGTCAAAATCTTTATTTTGCAGGTGAAATTCTAGATATTGATGGTGTCACTGGAGGCTTTAATCTTCAGGCTGCATGGACTACCGCCTACATTGTTGCAAAAGCAATAAACCAAAAGTGCAACATGTAAAGTTCGTAATGCATTAAGGTATAATTATCTTTTTGTCGTCGCTTTGTAGAATAATATTTTTTTTATAATAATGTTGACGTCTACAACTTTTTCATGTATGAAAATTTTTGACAAAATGCCTTATTTTTGCAGAAAAAACATCCCCTGTAATCTGTTAAAATTCTCCTTCCCTCATAGTTGTCCACTAACCTGATTTTGCACGCTTAGAAAAGAATTTTTCCGCAAACACCTATCATTCAACGATTTGCAAAAGGAGGAAAAACGACAGATATCGTCTCTTAATGCGAAAGGTGCCCTTTCGCATTATCATATGTGATGGTTGACCATGTCAAACGTATCGTTTCGCACTGCCATATGCCACATATCGCAAACGCTAACAAACCTTTCAATCGTGAATGTCGGTTAAAATTATTCACAACCTTTAAGTATATTGATTAACAACTTCATGGATTTTAGGTTTTCAGCGTGCCAAACTAAAAAAACAATAAATAGTTCCAGTACCCTTTATCGTTCCCGTTTTTTATTATGAAATATCTTGACAAAAAACACTTTTAATTTTCCTTTTAAATAAATAGGATTTTAACAAATTTTCTAAGAACAACTTTACTAATAAACTCTCAGTCTATCTCCAACTTTAATAGTGTAGTTTTGGAGATTAATATTGTTCTTTTTACAAAGATTTTTTAAACGAACACCATATAACTGAGCAATAGAATATAGACTTTCACCAGCTCTAACTGTATGTGGTTGTTTTTTATATTTTTTTTCGGCACGCTTCTGTTTTTTTTCTAAATACACTAGCTCCCCGATCTCTAGCTGGCTTTTACTACTACGCTCATTGTAGCGTGCTATGCGTCTGTAGTTCAGATTAAATTCGCGGGCAATAGAAGCAAAAGTATCTCCTTTGCGGGCACGGACATAATAGTTTTTATTATTGAAATATACACTATGATTAGACACACTCTTGTCAGTCTGGTCAACAGCAGCAAGATGCTCAGCAGCAAAATGGCTATACGATTTTGCATGATCATACTGGCTTAGGTTATAAAGTTCTATAATTCCAATAAGTTTTTGTGCATAAGTGGGACTTGTAGCATATCCACATGCTTTTAGACCATGCGCCCAAGCTCGATAGTCTGTTGGACTAAGAGTGAACAACCTGCTATACCGTGTCTGTCTTGCCAGAAACTGGCTATGATCTTCATAGCTGTCGCGAACATTGTTGTATGCACGAAAACATTCTTGTGATAGATCGTCGTCATGATATGTCTTAGCACCAGTCCAGCCATGACATTTAATTCCAAAGTGATTATTACCTTTTTGTGCTAATTCACTCTTACCCGCTCCACTCTCAAGAAGTCCTTGTGCTAGAGTAATGCTAGCTGGCACTTTCCATTTCAGCATCTGCTCAATGGCAAGGTCCTTATAACGATTAATATAGTCTTGGTATGCTGAGTTTGGTCCTTGTGCAAGTAATGAAAGATTGGCACAAAGACTAAATACGAATACAACAATTACAATGCGGTCTAATCTGCTCATTTTGCAAAAGTATTGATTTTATGTGAATCTTACAAGATTTTAATATTTTTTGTTTACTTTTGCAGCAGAAAGACATAATGATATATATATATGAAAAGATTTATCCTGGCAATAGGAAGTAATTATAAACAAAGTGAAAATATCGAAAATGCAAAAAACTATTTACATGGTATAATTGACGGTATTTGTTTCACAAAATTTGAGTACACTGCCCCAATTGGGATAGATGGAGACTGGTTTTTGAATGGTTTAGCATACGGTGAGACAGACTTGTCGTATGACAATTTGCTTTATCACACAAAAGAGACAGAAAAGTATTGTGGGAATAGCAGAGACCTGCGGAAAAAAAATATCATAATGATGGATATTGACATACTATTATATGATACAAAGAAATATCACGAAGACGACTGGAATCGTGAGTATATTAAAAACGAAATTAAAAGACTGAATACATTATTAAAATATTAAGAAATGGATTTAATAAAACGCATTAAAATTCTGATTGCTATTACTTTATGTTCTTCAAGTATAAATGCGCAATCATTTGAGAATTATTTTACAGAAAAGACTTTGCGTCTTGATTATATTTTTGCCGGGAACCAGGAACAACAATATATAGCATTAGACAAACTAAATAGCATAGAGGGCTGGTATGGCAAACATAAGAGATTAGATGAAGTACCTGTAGAAGGTAATGGGCAAATAATTGTAAAGGTACATAATAACGCAAAAGTGATATATAGAAATTCATTCTCAACTCTATTCCAGGAATGGATTACTTACGATGAGGCAAAAACAACAACACGTTCATTTGAGAATGTTTTCCTTGTACCTATGCCAAAGGATACCGTTGACATTACAGTGGAATTGTATAATAACCGAAGAGAAGTAATGACTACTTTAACACATACTGTAATACCAACAGATATATTAATACACCATATTGGCGACACCCCTACTCCATATGTAACCCTACAACAAGCAGCAGACACAAGTAAGTGTATTAACATTGCATATTTAGCAGAAGGTTATACTAAAGAGGAAATAGATCTTTTTCTTAAAGATGCAAAGATTGCCCAAGAAGCCCTATTTGCACATGAACCATTCAAAAGTTTGAAGGATAGGTTCAACATAATAGCAGTATGTGCAGAGTCAAAAGACAGCGGTACAAGTGAGCCATCGAAAGGAATTTGGAAAAACACAGCCCTCGGTTCGCACTTTGACACATTTTACAGTGACAGATATCTTACAACTTTAAATCTGAAGGTAATGCATGATTTGCTAGCAGGAACTCCATACGAACACATTATAGTCCTTGTCAATACTGATAAGTATGGAGGTGGAGGCATATTAAATTCATATAATCTGTCAATGACCCATCATAAGATGTTTCGCCCTGTTGTTGTTCATGAATTCGGACACAGTTTTGCAGGACTTGGCGATGAATATGCATATGAGCAGGAAGATTTAGCTATGTATCCACATGACATAGAACCATGGGAACCAAACCTTACAACTATGGTAAACTTTGAAAGCAAATGGAAAGACATGATTGATAAAAAGATAGAGGGAGTTGGTCTTTTTGAAGGAGCTGGTTATAGCTTGAAAGGTGTATTCAGACCCAGTAAAGATTGCAGAATGAGAACAAATGAAAATCCAAACTTCTGCCCTGTGTGTGAACGAGCATTGGTTAATCTGATTAATTTTTATGCAGAATAAAACATTCTACAAACACTTTCTAAGCATGCTTCTTGCATTGACTCCATTATTCAGCCATGCCCAGCGACTCTCTGACAACGAGAAGCTTGGCATTGCAATTGAATATTTTCAAAGCAGCAAATACCATGAAGCATTATTAATATTTGAGGATCTAAAGAAAAATCACAAATTAAATCCACGATATATAGCATATATGGGATTATGCTACTATTATGAATGGGATTTTGAAAATGCCTACAAGCATCTAGAGGAATCACTGCCAAAACTAAATTTGTTTGCCCCACACGAGCGTTCTATATATTATTACACATGCGCAGAAAGTTATTTTGCTTTAGAACTATACGAAAAAGCAATTCCCCACTATAATGAAGCTTTGTCATTATGCTATGATAATGAGAAGGGGGATATATATTTTAGATTAGGATATTGCTATATTCAGAAAGAAATGTGGAAAGAAGCGCAAGACTATCTAAAAGATGCACTCACATTTTACGCAAAGTATAGAAATGTATCTGATATTAAATCACGAATCAGACAAATAGAAAACATGATTCAAGGCTGTGAATCAATGCTTCCAGAAGAAGATAGAATAAAACAATTTGAACCAGATCAAGAGGCAAATAAAATAGTAGATACAAATAAATAAAAAGCAAAAAATATGGATGTAACATCTTACATCCATAACAAAATTTATATTCTATCAGGATTCATCCTGCCATGTCATCGCCTACAAAAGAAAGCGGCAAAAGGTCTTTAACTGACTTTATAACATATACGCAATCTGTTCCATAAAGAAAAATCTTCATTGGTTTCTTGTATCGGTCTTCGATCTCTAAGATGACCTGCCGACATGCACCACAAGGAGTAATTGGTTGCTTTAGCACACCATTTTTGTTGCGAGCTGCAATGGCAAGCTTCGTAATCGGTTGGTCAGGAAATTGAACTTGAGCTGCAAATATTGCGGTTCTCTCTGCACATAGTCCAGAAGGAAACGCCGCATTCTCCTGGTTTGCTCCTAATATCACCTTGCCATTAGCCAACTCAACAGCAGCTCCTACTGCAAAATTTGAATAAATGGAATATGAACGCTCTGTCGCAGAGATGGCTTTCATAATCAAAGACTGCTCTTCTGGCAGAAGTTCTTCCATTTTGTTTTTTTGAATATCTATATCAATATGAACATTATTCATAATTCATCTCCTTTTTCTTATATTATTACTAGATTTATTTTCGTTTGTTGACTGATACTCATAGCACCCTAAATCTGGTTCATCATCTCTTTTAATCCCTAAACGATCATAGGCAATAGATTTATCTTTATTTGCCTTGCCAATTGCCTTTGATTTTTCAGTTAACTTAAAATCATACTGTAATAAACTAATATCAACTTTGTTAAAGTTTTTAGTTCCAGCAACAATTGTATCTGAAGGGTCTTCCCATATAACATCTATTATATTTAAAGTGTCTTCCTCTATTTTCGGAGTACGCAACAAGCAATGATCAAACTTATAGGAATAAGTTACCATCGAATCGCGCACTGAACCATTTATCACATCATCGCTATATCCTGTAACAATAGAATTAACACACTTAAAACCATATAAAGGAAGGTTAACGTCTTCATAATAATTTGTAAATCGAAGTGCACTTCCCCTGTTTGAATCGAAAGGATAGAACTGTGCAATTGTACAATGATTAATATATGCATCTCCGCCGAATATTCCAACACAGTCATTCAATGAATTAGTTATTTGGCAGTTTTCAACATCAATTGCAGAATGAATACTCTTCAAACCATATCCTTGCGAGTTATGGACAATACTATTTAATAACGATAACTTCAAACGACTTACATCTGAAGAATCACAAACTATTGCGTCATAACAACTATGGATATCAGTAAAGTCTATCATGTTTTCATAAGATGATTCATAGAAATGAATACCCTTCCATTGTCCGCTCACACCATCATAAGGCAAATAGTCGAACATTCTATCTATTCTGTCTCCTCTCAGAACAACATTGTTTTGGGCTGTTCCTTCACACTTAAGTTTACCATACACATCAATACCAGCCTTGTCATGGAAATATAGTGTAGTACCACTACCAATTGTCAGAGTAGCACCTTTATTAACTGTTATTCCACCATAGATAATTGTAGGCTTCGAAGTATTAATCGTTGTATCACGTTCTATAACTATATTAGTCATAAAATCCGCATCCCAAGACCATGCATTTAGATTGACCTTTTGCATGGCACCGCTCTCTAATTGAAATATTAAATTATCATCTACTTTTTGAGGCAAATCCTGATTATTTGTAGGAGATGTCAATTCAACAAAAACACGTATGCTATCGTTATTCCTTATTTCTACATCATTGGTTTGAAAACCTTGTGCCTGACCTAAGTATTGACCATCAACATTTACTCTAAATCCAGTTTGATTTCCTCTTTCAAGCCTTACATTGGAGCAACGTATGCCATTTCCCGACTTGTTATAGACCCAAAATGTACGGGTGGAAGTAGGAACACGTGAGAAAACAGTATCCATACAAACGGTATCGGTAGAAAATGTCAATAAATTTGATGATGACAAGGTAAATGTATCATCATCGTTACATGCCGCAAGTAAAAAAACCAAACAGCAAGAACACAAACAATTAAATATAAGCTTTATCATATTATAAAAACGCAAAACTTATCTTTTTATTGTATAACTACTCTCTATCTAGACTTTAACAACCGATACTTACCTTACTGTTATATGAAAACAGCCTTGCTTAACTTCATACTTAACATAGCAACGTCCTTCTTTTCTCAGATCATTAAGCACTTCACTCAAGACATACTTTAAACTATCATTTCTAACTTGTCTACGAGGTTCTCCTTCTGGAGGACTGACAGTTTTATATCTATTATAGCATATGTCAAATGTAGTACCATACAAATGACAAGAATTTTCAGTTGCATTTCTATTATAGTTGCGAAGTTTCCTCACATCAGATTTGCTTCTAGTTACACTCGTAACAATAGGTTTATGTAGATTTATTCCCTTAATTTGAAGACTGTCAAAGAAATTTCGGCCGATATCCTGTAATAATACAGCGGCTCGAGGTACAAGATAAGGAATACTGCGATGCAGTTTCTCAACATAAAAGTAAGGATTACTACCTACGTAAACCAGATCCATCTTCCTCTGTTCAGCTTCTACCCTATCCTCTACTGGATTAACTCCCCATCGTTTTGCAGCCAACATTTGAACATTGTTAGAATCAGGAAAAGCCTCTGAATATTTTCGGACACTATATATTCCATTTTTTATAAGATTACCTTCAGAATTAATAAACTTTGTAGAAACTAATTTGTTGTTAGCCACAATGTAATCATCTTTATTAAGAAGCTCTTCTTTTATATCTGTAGAATCATTATTTTCACTAGAAGACAACTCATTTTCGTCAGAATATGCTTTATTCGATACTGAAGGAAAAGCACATCTCACTAATGCTAATAACAAAATGAGTCCCCCAAAAACTTGTAAATATCTTTTTTGTATTTTTTTCATTATTATGTACTATCTTTTATACAAATGCAATTAGCCATGCAAAAATACAACAAAAAAAAGAAAGACAAAACTTTTTAAAGACAAAAGTATTCTTTTTATAAACAACTCACAATTATCATTCTATCAAAATGATATAGTCATTCTTCTTTAAGTTAAAAATATTATAGACATCTATTATAGACTTATTCGTTATTTATCATATATAAAATGTGCCATAATTAAGGAAAATAGCTTAAAGATTTGCCAGTAAAAGGAAAAAGATGTAAATTTGCACGAAAAAAGAGGAGAATATTTTTGATTGAGAAACATATAATATTAGAAGATGTTGATGTACAAACGTTTTATGGTACGAGCAACAGTCATCTTACAATGCTCAAATCACTATTTCCAAAACTAAGAATAGTTGCCCGAGGAAATGTAATGAGGATTCTTGGAAATGAAGACGAACTCTCAAAATTTGAGGCTGTTGTTGAGAAAATACGTAAACATGTTCTTTTTTACAACGCCATTAACGAAGAAGACATTCTTGACATATTCAATGGTAATGCCACAAGAGGTGAATCCGCCAAAGATATTGTAGTTTACAGTGTTACAGGAAAACCCATAAAGGCGCGCAGCAGAAACCAGCAACTTATGGTTGATGAGTTTGAACGCAATGACATGGTATTTGCTATCGGTCCAGCAGGAACAGGTAAAACCTATTTAGGTATAGCTCTTGCAGTAAAGGCATTGAAAGATAAAACTGCAAGACGTATAATCTTAAGCCGTCCAGCTGTTGAAGCTGGTGAGAAATTGGGGTTCCTACCTGGTGACATGAAAGATAAGATAGATCCATATCTGCAACCTCTATATGATGCACTAGAAGACATGATACCTGCTGCAAAGCTACAGGACATGATTGATAAACGTATAATTCAAATTGCCCCACTTGCTTTTATGCGAGGAAGAACTCTTAGTGATGCTGTGGTAATTCTTGATGAAGCACAAAACACAACATCTGCGCAATTAAGAATGTTCCTAACACGAATGGGCTGGAATACAAAAATGATAATAACAGGAGACTTGACCCAAATAGACCTGCCGAAAGGACAAGAAAGCGGACTATGTGAGGCTAATCGAATTCTACATAATATTGATGGAATTAGTTTTATTGAAATGAATAAAAATGACATCGTTCGCCATAGGCTTGTTACACGTATAGTTCAAGCATATGAGAAAAATGATTAGAATTAAATAATTCAAAGAAAACAAAAAGAAATAAATAACATGAAAGCACTGACAAAAACCGACTTCAAATTCGAAGGACAAAAGAGCGTTTATCACGGAAAAGTTAGAGATGTATATTTTATAGACGATTTGGTTGTAATGGTAGCAACAGACCGAATTTCTGCTTTTGACGTAATACTTCCAAAAGGTATTCCTTACAAAGGACAGGTTCTAAACCAAATAGCAGCTAAGTTCCTTGATTCTACTAAAGACATCTGTCCAAATTGGAAACTAGCAACACCAGACGAAATGGTTACAGTAGGACTGAATTGTGAGGGGTTCCGTGTTGAAATGATAATACGCTCAATTCTTACAGGTTCTGCATGGCGTGAATACAAGAAGGGATGTCGTAAATTATGTGGTGTAAAATTACCTGATGGTATGAAGGAGAATGAACGTTTCCCAGAACCAATAATTACTCCGACCACAAAGGCAGATGAAGGTCATGACATGAATATTTCGAAAGAAGAAATTATCAAGCAGGGACTTGTAAGCCCTGAAGATTATGAAATAATTGAGAACTATACACGTCGTCTATTCGCAAGAGGTCAGGAAATTGCAGCTAAGCAAGGCTTAATTCTCGTTGATACTAAATATGAATTCGGAAAACGAGATGGCAAAATATATCTTATTGATGAAATACATACACCAGATAGCAGTCGTTACTTTTATGCAGACGGATATGAAGATAAACTGGCAAAAGGTGAACCACAGAGACAATTATCTAAAGAATTTGTACGCCAATGGCTTATTGATCACGATTTCATGAATGAACCTGGACAAAAAATGCCAGAAATAACAGATGAATATGCAGAAAGTGTAAGCGAAAGGTACATTGAGCTTTATGAGCACATTACTGGAGAAAAGTTTAATAAGGCTGCTGAAAGTGACGATATAGCAAAAAGAATTGAAAAAAACGTTACTAATTATCTTAAAGAACTGAAAAAGTAAAAATTATGAGTTTTGAATAATCAATTAGAATAAACTAAATTATTATTCAAAACTCTTATTATTATAGTTATGTATAGACAAGAAACCATAAAGCCATATGAAAAAGGCGGAGAAAAAAGTGTTCAAGTTGAAGAAATGTTTAACAATATTGCTTCTTCATATGATACTCTAAACCATCGTCTTTCTTTGGATATTGACAAGTATTGGCGAAAAAAAGCCATAAAATCGCTAATCCAAGATAGCCCCAAACTAATACTTGATATTGCAACGGGTACAGGTGACTTTGCTATACAGTCTGCAAAAATGCTCAATCCTGATAAAATCATTGGAATTGATATTTCTGAAGGAATGATGGGCATAGGAAAAAGAAAAGTTAAAGAAGAATCACTTGAAAATATTATATCATTCCAACGTGAAGATTGTTTGCAACTATCTTTTGAGGATAATAGTTTCGATGCCGTTACTGCAGCATTCGGCATTAGGAATTTTTCCGAATTAGACAAAGGACTTTCGGAAATGTGCAGAGTATTGAAAAAGGGAGGAAAACTATGTATAATAGAGCTAACAACACCTATATCATTTCCAATGAAACAACTATTTAAGATATACTCTCACACTGTACTACCACTGTATGGCCGTTTGATTTCAAAAGATCAATCAGCATACAGATACCTTACTGCAACAATTGAGGCTTTTCCACAAGGAGAAAAAATGGTAAGTATATTAAGCAAAGCTGGTTTTTCAGATGCATTTTTCAAACGACTTACATTTGGTATTTGCACAATGTATATCGCAACAAAGTAACATCAATTATTAATGAAAGAATTTGGGCTCATAGGAACATCACTACGACATAGTTTTTCAAAAGACTATTTCAATCAGTTTTTTGAAGATAATAATATTGATGCTTGCTACAAAAACTATGAGCTTGATAGTATAGAAGAACTACCTAAACTAATTGAAAAAAACAACTTAATTTGCGGTTTAAATGTAACGATACCATTTAAACAAGTAATTAGCAGTTATTTAGATGTTATTAATCCTAAGGCAAAAGAAGTTGGTGCTGTAAATGTAATCGAGATAATAAGAGAAAACGGGCATACAAAATTGATTGGACATAACACAGATATTTTGGGTTTTAAATACTCTATATCTCCGATGCTGAAAAAATATCATACTGATGCATTAATATTAGGTACGGGCGGGGCTTCAAAAGCTGTTGATTATGTATTAAGAGAACTTAGTATTAATACTTTATTTGTCAGTAGATCAAAGAAAAGCAAGAATAAAATAATTACTTATGATGAGTTAAATGAAGATTTGTTTAAAAAGCATTTATTAATTATAAATTGTACTCCATGCGGAACATGGCCCAATATTGATACATACCCACCAATAAATTATCAATGGACTACATCTAAACACATTTTCTATGATTTAGTTTATAATCCACAACTGACAAGTTTTATGCAAAAGGCAAAAGAAAAAGGTGCAACTATAAAAAATGGACTTGAAATGCTGCACCTGCAAGCCGAATATGCTTGGAAAATATGGAATAGCAACAAATCGGATATATAGTGATTTAACAATATATTTGACAATAATTATAATCAAATTCAAATTCAAAACAAAAAAATAAAGATTATGAACAACGATCGATATATGATGCGCGGAGTTAGCGCAGCCAAAGAAGACGTTCACAATGCAATCAAAAACATTGACAAGGGACTCTATCCACAAGCATTTTGTAAAATTATACCAGACATACTTGGCGGAGATCCTGAATATTGCAATATAATGCATGCAGATGGTGCAGGTACAAAGTCAAGTCTTGCATACATGTATTGGAAAGAAACTGGTGATATTTCTGTATGGAAGGGTATTGCCCAAGATGCCATTGTAATGAATACAGATGATTTACTTTGTGTTGGTGCTGTTGATAATATATTGGTTAGTAGCACGATAGGAAGGAACAAGATGTTGATCCCAGCTGAAGTAATCTCTGCAATTATAAATGGAACTGACGAATTACTTTCCGAAATGCGAGAAATGGGGATTGGAATTTATCCAACAGGAGGCGAAACTGCAGATGTGGGTGATTTAGTGAGAACAATTATTGTGGATTCAACTGTAACATGTCGTATGAAGCGCTCAGATGTCATTAACAATGCAAACATTAAGCCAGGAGATGTTATCGTCGGGCTTTCCTCTACAGGCAAGGCAACCTATGAAAAAAAATACAATGGAGGCATGGGAAGTAATGGACTTACTAGTGCTAGACATGATGTATTTGGAAAATATCTTTCAGAAAAATACCCTGAGAGTTATGATCATGCTGTACCAAATGAATTAGTTTACAGTGGTAAATATAATCTCACTGACAATATTAGTGGTTCACCTATTGACGCTGGCCAGTTAGTTCTATCACCAACTCGCACATATGCACCAGTAATAAAGAAAATACTAGATCTTTACAGAAATGACATTCACGGTATGGTACATTGTACTGGAGGGGCCCAGACAAAGATTCTCCATTTTATCAGTGACAATTGCCATGTTATTAAAGATAATATGTTTGAAGTTCCACCATTATTCCGTGCAATACACGAATGCTCAAACACTAACTGGCATGAAATGTACCAAGTTTTCAATATGGGACATCGTATGGAAATATATATAGACCAAGCAATGGCAGATAAAATCATACAAATTTCAAAATCTTTCAATATTGACGCTCAAATTATTGGACATATTGAAGAAGGAAGGAAAAGCCTTACTATAAAATCAGAGTTTGGCATTTTTGAGTACTAGCGTAAATAGCAAATGAGTAAGCGAAAGATTATAAATTTTATTAGGGTTAATCTTCATATATTTCACCTACTTATTTGGAGAACATACAATCCATGCTATTATAAATCAAAATGAAAGTTGGTATTCCACTTTTATTAAAAGACCGTTTAATACATTTCTAATGGCATTTTTTGCTTTTGCTTGCTTCAGAATTGATGTGTATGATATTATTTCTGAAACTTGCAAAGCAATAAAAATAGCAAAAAGAATTA
>JAGAGD010000116.1 GCA_017627765.1 Prevotella sp.
GTTATGATAAAGAAAAATCAGATATTGATGTGGCAGAGTTTATCATAAACCTGGAAGGTAGCAATCAGATAACGTCACGTGGTTCTTCAATTTCACTTGCCAATAGTGATGCAACTATAAAAGGAAGTGGTTCGCTGAAGTGCAATTCAGAAGATGATTGTGGCATATACGTGTTTGGAAACCATAACTTTAAAATAAGCTGTACTGGCTTGATTGATGCTGAAGGCATATGGGGCATTGCAGGACCAACTTATAGGGAAGGTTATCTAAGGTTTGTCAATGCCAACGTGAAGGCTAAAGGCAGTGATGCCTCTATATGCGACCTGGAGAAAATAGAACTATCAGGCTGTGAGATTGTTTCTCCTATAGGCGCATATATTGAAAATGGGACAGTAAAACTTGACGGCAGCGACTGTAAAGAGGAGGTCGTAATTAGCAATGACCCTAATTCAATCGATAGCATTGAGGCTGACTCACAGACTAAACAAGGCATCTATACCATCAGCGGAGTGAGACTTAATGCCGACTTCGAAAGCCTGCCACAAGGCATCTACATCGTGAACGGTAAGAAAGTTCAGAAATAAATAGCGAAAACAAAAAGGAGTCTTGTCGGTATCAGTCCGACACTCCTTTTACATAATAAAATTTCAAATATACAAACAACTAAAAAATTAAAACTATGGCAGGTTTAAAAATTACAGTTGATAAGTCAGCAATTACACGCAGACTTAAAACATTAGGTATTTCTAAAAAAGAAAAAGCTCTCTACAAAGATGTTGCAACCTTGATTGAATTAGACGACCGCATAACACGTCTTGATGGTAATTACAAGAAACATCTTGAAGAAGTGAAGGTCAATATGGCTAAATACAAAATAAATAAAGACGAATATCTCAAAATAGAGAGAATTTTCTTAGATGCAATCTCTGAGCGCGACTACTTGTCAAGATTGTTTGATGCTACATGCGGAAAGAGCTGGACCAGAAGAACCAACTGGAAGACTGTGGCTTCTCTCAACAAATGGTACGGAGTAAAGACGGCTTGTAGAGTTGTCAGAATAAATCGCTTTATGGTAATTCGCATGATGCGTGTAGTTGAACTGGATTTAAGAAACAACTATCTGCATGCACATGTTTCGAAAGGTTCTTCAGGAGTATTGCCAGATGATATCTGCAAATTGGAATATCTGGAAAAACTCAATTTGGGATATAATTTCATAGCAGGAAAACTTCCTTCAACTTTAGGCAAGCTTTGCAAACTTAAGGTTCTGCACATGCATTTCAACCAGTTAGAGGGTGGACTGCCTTCGTTGAATAACATGATTTCGCTTACAGAACTATATCTCAACAACAACCATTTAGAAGGAAATGTTGATGAATTGGTGAAACTGCGTAACATGAAGACGTGTCACATCTACCAGAATAAGTTCTCTGGCACTGTTCCTGAGCAGCTAGCATCGTCGAAGCTACTGAAAGCCTTTAAATCTTACAAGACTTTCCTGAAATATGGACCAAAGGTGACCGCTCGTGCTAAGCAAGAAAAGGAGTGGCATCTGTAAACACAAACATAATTGATATTAATTTTAAAAAATAGGATGTAACTAACTCCATCCGTTCCTCCTGTCCTGCGGGATGGGAGGAACATTAAATCGAAGACAGAAAACAAAAGGACACAATTAAGAGAAATAATGATCCATACACATGGCAGATAACTTATGACTCTATATAATCAGTTTAATTATGTATGAAACCGCAATGTGATAATTCCTAAATGTTTAGCGGTTAATTTTGACAAATCCAGATATTGCGTCGTATTGGTTACGGCGCAATATTTTTTTACACTCGTTTTGTCAAGATTACTCAGATTTTTAACTTTAACTCCAGCTTGTATGCTCAACTTTAGCATTTTAACATTAGGAAATGAAAAGAAAAACAAGTTTATATTTTGCATTTCCCTCGTTTTTCGTAACTTTGCAGACTTTTTCAAAAAAGCTACTACAAAATACTTTAAATATTATGAACAAAAAATTACGTTATTTATTATTGATGCTGCTATTGGCGGTGTTTAACTTAAGCGGATTTGCTGATGAGGAATTAATTACCATCACGAGTCTTAAGGTCGTTTCCGACAACTTTGATATTAGTTTTGAAAATAATGGCGGAACTGCTCCTGCTTATTATGAAAAAGAACCACATGGCATAAGACTATATGCTCGTGGAACTCTGACAATATCACCAAAATAGGGGAGTGGTATTACAATAAGCAAAATTGAATATACTTTTGCTATAAATGCAAATAAAAATGGATATAAGCCAACACCGACATTATCTTCTGAAGAAGGTGAATTTATTATTGTAGAAGGTGGAGGTATTTGGACTGGCTCTACTTCTAATCCTGTAGTTCTTTCGGCTGATGGTAATGCAGGAAATCTTTCTTTTACTGCTCTTAAAATAGAGTTCTCTAATGGCGGCGAGACTCCTGTCCCGCAAAAGACTGATGTTGCAAAGCTAAACTCAATTTCTCCTACAACAATGCTTGTTGGCGACATGGGAGAGTTTACTCTTGATGCAACCTTTGCTGAAGGTCTCACTGAAGGCGAGGACTATGAAGTGAACTGGAGCAGCAGCAATACTGATGTAGTTGATGTTGCTGGCAGTATGTATGAAGCTAAGGCAGCTGGCAATGCAGATGTAACAGTCTCGGTTACGGTTCTTGACGATGAGAAATATAATGAGGTAAGCAAGTCTTTCACTGTAACGGTAAAGGATACAAATTATGAAACAGTGCAGCTGCCTTATGAGGAGACACTCGTGAGCAGTAAAGGAAAGTTTACGGTTGAGGATGTTGAAATGGGCGGACTTACTGAGGTATGGAAGACTTCAAAATATGGTATGACTGCTAATGGATATAATTGCACAGGAGATGTTGAAAGCTGGTTTGTCAGTCCACTGATTGATGCAACTTCAGAAAAGCAGTTGGAACTTACTTTCGAGGAAAACTTGAGATATTTTGCTGATACAAATACTGCAGCAGAACAGGCTACGCTCTGGGTTCGTGAAGGAGATAAGGGAGAGTGGAATAAACTAACAATTCCTACTCACGAAAATGTAGACGGCAATAATTTCAGCAACGTCGGCACAATAGACTTGAATGATTATGCAGGCAAGACTATTCAACTCGGTTTCAAGTATATGGCTACTACAGAGAATCCAGGTCGTTGGGAGATAAAGAACTTTTCGGTTGCTGCAGGAGAAACGGTTGAAAAAGAAGAAGCAGGCATAAAATATAGCGTTAGTAATTTCACGGCTACAATAGGCGAGGAAACGGATTTCCCTGTTTTGGAAAATCCAAACAATCTTGATGTTACCTATGCTTCTACACACGAAGAAATTGCAACTGTAGATGAAAACGGTGAGATTACTCTCCTTGCTGCAGGTCAGACAACTATTAAGGCTACTACCGAAGAAAATGAAAGCTACAAGGCTGGTGAGGCTTCTTATATGCTCGTCGTGAAAGAGAAATCCATTGAGGGAAAAGATGTTTTTGAATTGGTAACTGACGATAGTTCACTTGCTGAAGGCGACGTAATTATACTTGCATATATCAGAGAAGATGGAACAGCAAAGGCAATGGGAATAACTCAAAATCCCAATAACCGCTCGGCTGAAGACGCTACCATAAATGATGACGGAACAATAACTCCAGGCAGCACTGTTCAGCAAATAACACTTGAGGATGGATTCTATTTAAATGTAGGAGATGAATATCTCTATGCTGCAAGCAGTAAGAGCAATTATCTAAGAACGAAAGCGGATAAGGATGATAATGCAAAGGCTGCAATTACTATTAATGAATATGGAAATGCAAAAATAGTATTCCAAGGTAGTAATGAAAGAAATACAATATGTTTTAATCCAAATAACAATATTTTCTCTTGCTACAATAGCACTTCTAAGCTTCCTCGTATATATCGTAAAATTATAGATTCAGAAGCAGTCAGTCTGACAATAGGTGCTACGGGCTATGCAACTCTTTATTATGGCGACAAGAATCTTGTTGTCCCAGAAGGTGTTGAGGCTTATACCTATGCTGTGAAAGAAGGAAAACTCGAAGAAAGCTGGATGTATGGACCTGACGAAATTATCCCTGCTGCAACTGGTGTTGTTCTGAAAGCTGAGGCAGGCAAATACATTTTTAACGTTACAACCGACGAGGGCGATGTTGACAACGACAACATGCTGAAAGGCTCTGATGTTGACGAAGAAACTACTGGCGAGGGTTGTAAGTTCTATATGCTTTCAATAAATGCAGACAAGGACCCGCAGTCTGTCGGTTTCTATTATGCTAAGGGATGCGCCAACGGCGAGGCTTTTGTCAACAAAGCTCATAAGGCTTACCTTGCTGTGCCTGAAAGCATGGCAGCTAAGGCTTACATGCTGAACGGTACAGATGCCATTGAAAGCGTGGAAGCTGAGAGTAATGGTATGAAGAATGTCTACACTCTGTCTGGCATAAGGATGACAGGAAACAACCTGCCTAAAGGTTTGTATATAGTAGGCGGAAAGAAAATGCTTGTAAAATAGAAGTGAGAATATGAGGTTTTAAGGTTATGAGGGTTGTAGGTATTGATTGCCTTCCCGCCCTTATCCTTAAAGCCAGACTAATGAAATTTATTTAATTAGGAAAAATAAAAGTATTAAGAGGAAATGACAATGAAAAGATATATTGAACCATCAATAAAGATTAAGAAGATAGAAGAAGAGTCGTTCATCTGCTTGAGCAAGCACGAAGAGGAAGGCGACGGCGATCAACTCGGCAAAGAGACTTTCTTTGACGAGGAAACAGATGAAGAAGAGAAAGAAAACATCTGGATGTAAGTATTCTGAATATAGCATAAACATAAAAGGCGACTCCACAAGAGTCGCCTTTTATTATATTTATAAGTTCTGAAGTCTTAAAGCCGTTTTTTGTTCAGATATGTAAATCTGTTCACCTCATAGCCTTAACAACCTTCAAGCCATATTTCTTATTTCAGAACACCGAGTTCCTTGCCAACCTTTATGAAGGCTGCGATACAGCGGTCGAGTTGTTCGCGGTTGTGACCAGCTGAAATCTGAACGCGGATACGAGCCTGCTCTTTTGGAACAACTGGGTAGTAGAAACCAGTAACGTAGATTCCCTCTTCCTGCATCTTTGCAGCATAAACCTGAGAGAGTTTAGCGTCATAGAGCATAACAGCGCAGATGGCACTCTGTGTAGGCTTGATGTCGAAGCCGGCAGCCATCATCTTGTCGCGGAAGTAGTTAACGTTCTCAACAAGGCGGTCGTGAATCTCGTTGCTTTCCTTCAGCATCTTGAACACTTCGAGAGAAGCACCGATGATAGAAGGAGCAAGAGAGTTAGAGAAGAGATATGGGCGGCTGCGCTGACGCAGGAGGTCGATGATTTCTTTTCTACCAGTTGTGAATCCACCAAGTGCACCGCCAAATGACTTGCCGAGTGTACCTGTATAGATGTCAACACGTCCGTATGTGTTGAAGAACTCGCTTACGCCATGTCCTGTAGGACCAACAACACCAGCAGAGTGGCTTTCGTCAACCATTACGAGTGCATCATACTTTTCTGCCAAGTCGCAAATCTTATCCATAGGAGCAACGTTTCCGTCCATAGAGAATACACCGTCGGTAACGATGATGCGGAAACGCTGAGCCTGAGCTTCTTGCAAGCACTTCTCAAGTTCTGCCATGTCAGCATTAGCGTAGCGATAGCGCTTAGCCTTGCAGAGACGTACACCGTCGATGATTGATGCATGGTTGAGGGCATCGCTGATGATAGCATCTTCTTCGGTAAACAAAGGTTCGAACACACCACCGTTAGCATCGAAGCATGCAGCATAGAGGATAGTGTCTTCTGTCTTGAAATAGTCAGAGATAGCAGCCTCGAGTTCCTTATGGATGTCTTGAGTTCCGCAGATGAAACGAACAGAAGACATACCGAATCCCCTGCGCTCCATCATCTTCTTTGCACCCTCGATGAGACGTGGGTGGTCAGAAAGACCTAAGTAGTTGTTTGCACAGAAGTTTAAAACTTCCTTACCTTTTACCTGAATGGCAGCACGCTGTGGGCTTTCAATGAGGCGTTCTTCCTTGTAAAGTCCAGCTTCACGAATCTCAGCAAGAGTCTGGCTGAGATGTTCTTTCATTTTTCCGTACATAGTATTTTGTTAATATTTTAATTAAAAATTGTTTTCACTATGCAAAATAAATGAATATTTTCGACATACGACTTCTTCTGAATGTTTTTTTTTGCAAAACACTCTGATTTTTTAATTTTTTATACTTGATAGATTGTGAATATGAAAAAAAAACACTTATTTTGCAGTCCGTAAGTAAAAATATCGTAAATAAAAACAATAATGAAAAACATTTTAGTCATTGGTTCTACTGGTCAGATTGGCTCAGAACTTACTATGGAGCTCCGCCACCGTTATGGCAACGAGCATGTTATCGCAGGTTATATCACAGGTGCCGAGCCTAAGGGCGAACTCCTTGAAAGCGGTCCTTCTGCTATGGCAGACGTTACTAACGGTGAGATGATTGCCGAAGTTGTTAAGAAGTATAATGTTGATGCCATCTACAACCTCGCAGCGTTGCTGTCTGTTGTTGCTGAGTCTAAACCACGTTTGGCTTGGAAAATCGGAATCGACGGACTTTGGAACATCCTCGAAGTAGCTCGCGAAAACAACTGCCAGGTGTTCACTCCAAGTTCAATCGGTTCTTTCGGCCATAGCACTCCTCACAACCCAACACCTCAGGATACTGTTCAGCGTCCGCAAACAATCTACGGTGTTTCTAAGGTTACAACAGAATTACTTTCTGACTACTATCAGAAGAAATACGGAACTGACACTCGTTCAGTTCGCTTCCCTGGAATCATTTCTTACATAACACCTCCAGGTGGCGGCACAACTGACTATGCTGTTGACATCTACTATTCTGCTGTTCGCGGCGAAAAGTTCACTTGCCCAATCAAGAAGGGTACACTGATGGACATGATGTATATGCCAGACGCTCTGAATGCTGCTATCACTCTGATGGAAGCAGACCCAGCTCGCCTTGTTCATCACAACGGATTCAACGTGGCTTCAATGAGTTTCGACCCAGAAACAATCTACAATGAGATTAAGAAACTTAAGCCAGAGTTTGAAATGGTTTACGACGTTGACCCTCTGAAGCAGAGCATCGCAGAAAGCTGGCCAGACAGAATGGACGACAGCTGCGCTCGCAACGAGTGGGACTGGAAGCCACAGTACGACCTTACTGCTATGACTAAGGATATGCTTGAGAAACTTTCAGCACGACTGCTGAAATAAGGATAAATAAAAAAGGAAGCCACTCGGCTTCCTTTTTTATTTATCATAGTTTTTTTAGGACTTCAATTCTCTTAAAACTTATTTCTGAACAAACTCTTTTTCTACTACACCTTTTCTTGTATTAACCTTGAGAACGATTTTGTCTCCACCTGCAATGTTTGCTGTAGGAATACTGAAGTAAACCTCAGTAGAGTAGTTCTCAGGCACTCCGTTTTGTGCATGATAGAATGTGTAGTAATAAGTCTTATGCCCATCAGCATTGTCTTCAACTTTGTCAAGCACCATGCCTACGCTTTGGCGGTCGTCGCCTTCGCCGCTCGATGCTGTCATAATCTTAACTAATATGTTGAGATATCTGCCAGTTTCAGCCATCCATCCGCTTTCCAGTTCTACTGGGTCGGTCTTCATTTCCTTAATCTTATCGGCAGAAACTGGATAAAGAACTGTTACAGGAGCAAGACTGTAAGGAACAACATTATTCGAGTTCTTTGCCTTTCTGTAATATAATAGTCCTCTATAGATGGTGTCTGCCTTATTAGCCCATTGCACTTCCATGAGGGAATTAAAAGTAAGAGTAGTGTTGTTGTCAGTAACTGCATAGTCAACTTGTGTTGCTGCCTTTGTGTGAAGGTCAACCAAATCGGCTACAAGGTCAGATAAATCGCCTTTTCCAGGTTCATAACTGTCATCGTTGCATGCTGTGAGCAGAGCCATGCAAAGTAGTGATAAAAATAATGTCTTTCTCATGGTAATAATTATTAATTTGACTTGTTAGCTTTTTCGTAATTGAATAGAGGATTAGCATACATGGTTAGCATTCGCTCGCGCAGGAATGGAATGTCCTTGTTTGGCAGGTCAATCTTCTCAATCTGTGCGGCAAGATATTCCTCAAAGTGCTTCACGTCAGTGTCAGAGTAGTTGTTGGCATAATAATTCTTTCCTGTCAGCAAGTCGGCAGCAACATAGTTGTTGGCATAAATCTTGTAGTTGCGGTGAATCTCTTTGTCGATATATTTGGCTGTAGCATCAAAGAATTCAGTTCTTGAAAGCGTGCTGCCTACTTCAGTTAACCAGTTGTCAATGCAAGGAGCACACTGATAGTGGATATCGCCTTTCCATCCCATTATGCCAGTCTGCATACTTACAACATCGTCTTCTGCCGATTTCTTCCATCCTTCGACATCGCGTTTCAGTTGAAACTCTTGTGCTTTCAGATAGTCGCATGGGTCGTACTCATAGCTGATTGCAAGCGGTACGATGTGGAGTTGTTTCAGTCTTTCTGCCAGACTGCCTTCGCCTCCCATTGCCATCATCTTCAGAAGCGCAGGCTGGGTCAGGTCGTTTGAGTCTTTAGCCCTTCCTTCACGTTGTGCAATCCAGATATTGTCGTTCTTCTCTTTGATGACATAGTGCATATATTCAGACATTCGCTGGCTTGCCATAAGCATCTGTCGCGGCTGCAATGAACGCTCCACAATGAACGTCTTGTTGATGCGAGCCAAGTCCTTGACCCATCCACGCGACAGGAGATTGTCGCCAATAGCAACTTCGCAAGTGGTAGAGAAGCCATAGTCAACAAGCAACTTGCTGAGGATAGCAGAGTCGAGCACTATGTCACGGTGGTTTGAAACAAATGTATATCGCTTCAATATTTCAACAGCCGAAACATCCATAGTGCAGCTTGTAGATGCTTTTTCGAGCAAGTCCTCCAAGAAACTGTAGCAGAAAACTTTCTGGAAGTCAAGGCTTGTAAGGCAGCGTTGCATCATTATGCCAATCGTCTCGACATCCATTTCTGGGAAAACGTGACCAAGCACCAGCCTGAACTGCTCGTCAGCCAATAGTCTTTCGTAGGCTTCGGGCAATTCTTCTGGTTCGAATGGTCTTATTGCGTCAAATTGTTTCAGCTCTGTCATGTCAGTATATATATAAAGGTGTAAAGATAAGTTTCAGACACAAGTCTGATAAGAGTGGAGTAGTGCTAACTAAAATTGGTTTTCAACAATCTCTGTAAGCACATCGGTGATGTTCAGTCCAGCAGCACGAACCTGTTGAGGAATGAAGCTTGTCGGAGTCATGCCAGGAGTTGTGTTCACCTCAAGCATGTTTATCTTGTCCTTTCCATCTTCGCCACGTGTTATGATGTAGTCAATGCGAATGATGCCGTTGCAGTGCAGTATGTCGTAGATTGCCGAAGTGAGGTCTTGAGCACGCTTTGCAAGTTCATCTGGAATGCGTGCAGGAGTTATTTCGTCAACCTGTCCGTTGTATTTTGCATCATAGTCGAAGAACTCATTCTTTGTAACGACTTCGGTTACGGGGAATACTACTGTCTTCTTTTTCGTCTTATAGCATCCTACGGTTATCTCTGTTCCGTCGAGGAATGCTTCAACCATAACCTCGCTGCTCTGCATCATGGCATTGCGCAAGGCAGGAGCAAGCTGGTCAGGATTTTTCACCTTAGACACCCCGAAGCTGCTGCCGTCGTTGACAGGCTTAACGAAGCAAGGCATGCCGACAGTCTCAGCTATTGACTTCGGGTCGATGTTGTTTTCCTGACCGCGACGAATCAATACGCTTTCAGCAACGCGAACACCATAGCCGCGCAGGTATTGGTTGAGCACAAACTTGTCGAAAGTCATTGCTTCCACCAGTACGCCGCTTGTGCTGTAAGGCAGATGTATTAGGTCGAAGTAGCCCTGAAGTATGCCGTTTTCTCCAGGTGTTCCGTGAATAGTGATATAGGCATAGTCGAAAAGAACAGTATTGCCGTTCTCCTTGAAAGAGAAATCATTTAGGTTGATGCGTGCTGTTGTTCCGTCGTTCAGCCAAGCACGCCAGTCAGTACCTTTAATTTCAACAATGTAGATATTATATCTGTCTTTGTCAAAGAACGAATAAAGTCCTTTTGCAGAGCTTATTGAAACATCGTGTTCTGAGGAATCTCCTCCACACACGATTGCGATAGTACGTTTTTGGTTTTTCATTCTATTCTGATTTTTGTTTGTTATCTTTTTTATTTTGTTTCAAGTCTGTCTTCTATTCTTCATACTTCCAGTTAGCTTTCAGGTTGCGCCACTTCTCTATCAGGGCGTTCATGTCGGGAGGAAGCGGGACAGAGAAGTCCATCTGCTGATGTGTCTTAGGATGGACAAATCCAAGAGTCTGTGCATGCAAAGCCTGGCGCGGGCACAGCTTGAAGCAGTTGTTTATGTATGCCTTGTAAGAACTGGTACGCTCTCCTCGCAGTATTTCCATTCCTCCATATCGCTCATCGCCAAACATGGGATGTCCTATGTGGCGCATGTGGGCGCGTATCTGGTGTGTGCGGCCTGTCTCAAGACGACATTCAACGAGAGTTGTATATCCGAATCGTTCCATCACTTTATAGTGAGTTACGGCAGGCTTGCCTATTTCTGAGTCGGGTGGAAACACTGCCATGCGCAGGCGGTCTTTGGGGTCTCTGCCTATGTTGCCTTCAATTCTTCCCTCGTCCTCAACGAAGTTTGCCCAGACAAGAGCCAGATAGCTGCGATGAGTAGTCTTATTGAAGAACTGGAGTCCAAGCTCTGACTTTGCTTCGGGTGTCTTTGCCACTACCAGCAGTCCGCTTGTGTCCTTGTCTATTCTGTGAACCAGTCCTACTTCAGGATTGTTTGGGTCGTAAGTCGGCAGGTTGCGCAGATGCCATGCTATTGCGTGCACAAGCGTTCCTGTGAAGTTGCCGCATCCTGGATGCACCACCATTCCCGCAGGTTTGTTGACCACCATCAGCTCGTCATCTTCATAAATAATGTCGAGCGGAATGTCTTCAGGGTAAATAGTAGTATCGTTCTGCGGCTTGTCAAGCATCAGAGTGATTACATCGCCAGGACGAACCTTGTAGTTGCTCTTGACAGGTTTGTCGTTGGCATGCACGAATCCTGCATCGGCAGCCTTCTGAATGCGGTTGCGCGAAGAGTGTGGCAGGTGCTCTGCCATAAACTTGTCAACACGCAGCGGCACTTGTCCTGCATCGGCAACAATGCGGAAGTGCTCAAACAGTTGCTGCTCGTCGTCTTCAATCTGAGCCACTGTTCTTATGTCGTTTATATCCTCCATGTTAGTCTTCTGGTCCTGTTACAACCTCAAAATCGTCTTCTTCACTGTTTTGAGGAGTTTGTTCTTCTGCATTACCCTCGTCGTCTTCAGGCTCGTATACAGGGTCTATATATGCAACAGAGTCGTTTAAGTCGCGACGGCCGTCGCCAACCTGCAATACGAGAAGTTCTTCTACAGACACTCTGTCGCCTGCTGAAAGCTGTTTTCCTCGACAAGTAATGCCATAGACCCAATCCTTCTCACCAGGAATAAACTCTGGCTTAGCGAGTTTGAATCCCATAGCTTTCAGCTTCCCTCTTGCCTCTCGATAGGAACTGTTGTCTATAATGTCAGGTATAGCCAGCGTAGGCGAGTGTGCTGAGTTTATAGTCACATAGACTATTCTTCCAGGTTTAGCATATTCGCCTGGCGAGATGGACTGCTCAAGTATGTAGTCAGCAGGCAGCGACTTAACGTAGCCAGTATCGCTGACCACCAGTACAAGGTCAAGTTCGTCAAGCAGCTCCTCTGCATCGTTGTAGCTCTTGTGAATCAGGTTGGGCACCTCAACCACTTGTCCGTGGTGCGTATATAGGTCGAGCCCAAACTTGATAACCAGTCCAAACAATATCACAACGAGCAGCATCGCTCCGAGATTGCCCCAGAGATATGTGCTTTTTATCTTGTGTATAAACTCCTTTATAGTCATTGCCCCTATTTACTTATGTGAATGCAAAGATAAGAGATTTTTTTCAAAGACACAAAAAAACAGGAAAAGAATAATCTTCCCCTGCCCCTTTTCATTAGTGTTACATAACACGAAAGAGATTACTTTCCGTGATTTTCGTCAGAAACTGTCAGCTTCTTGCGTCCCTTCTTGCGACGTGCTGCCAATACTCGACGACCATTCTTTGTAGCCATTCTCTCACGGAAGCCATGCTTGTTAGCTCTTCTTCTGTTGTGAGGCTGAAATGTTCTTTTCATTGTCTTATACTATTTTAATGTTATTATTTATTTTCGTTTTTATCACCTAAATAATGTGAGTCTACTCCACTTCGGGCTGCAAAATTAGTCATTTCTTTTGAAATAACAAAGAATTATGTGATTTTTAGACCATATTTTATGTTTTTTTCGAGAATTATCGTAACTTTGCAGCGCATTTATGCTCATTGAATTACAATTTTTTTAATAAATATATCAGAAAAATCATCATGATTAAATCACAAGACATTAAGAAAGGTACTTGCATTCGTATGGATGGCAAGCTCTATTTCTGCATCGACTTCCTGCACGTTAAGCCAGGTAAAGGTAACACCATCATGCGTACTACACTGAAGGACGTAGTAAGCGGTCGAGTTCTCGAGAAGCGTTTCAACATCGGCGAGGCTCTTGAAGATGTTCGCGTTGAGCGCCGCTCTTATCAGTATCTCTACATGGAGGGACAGGACTACATCTTCATGAATCAGGAGACATTCGACCAGATTCCTATTGCTAAGGATCTTATTACAGGTGTTGACTTCATGAAAGAGAGCGACATCGTTGAAGTTGTTAGCGACGCTGACACAAATACCATCCTCTATGCTGAAATGCCTGTGAAGACTAACCTGCGCATCACTCACTCTGAGCCAGGAATCAAGGGCGACACTGCTACAAATGCAACAAAGCCTGCAACACTTGAGACAGGCGTAGAGGTGCGTGTTCCTCTCTTCATCAACGAAGGCGACCTTATTCAGGTAGACACACGCGACGGCAGCTATCTGCAGCGTGTAAAGGAATGAAATATTCTATCATAGTACCAGTCTACAATCGTCCCGACGAGGTTGACGAATTGTTGCAAAGTCTAACGACGCAGACCACCTCCGATTTCGAGGTGGTCATCGTCGAAGATGGGTCTTCTTTGCCTTGTGAAGACGTGTGCCAACGCTATTCTGACAAGTTGGACATCCATTATTTTAATAAACCCAATAGCGGTCCAGGACAAAGCAGAAACTACGGGGCAGAGCGTGCTCACGGCGACTATCTCCTTGTTTTAGATAGCGACGTAGTGCTGCCCGAAGGCTACCTGAAGGCTATTGACGACGAACTGCAACGCAAAGATGCAGATGCTTTCGGCGGTCCTGATGCTGCCCACGAGTCGTTCACACCCGTTCAGAAAGCCATTTCCTACTCCATGACTTCTTTCTTTACCACAGGAGGCATTCGTGGCGGAAAGAAAAAACTCGACAAGTTCTATCCACGTTCTTTCAATATGGGCATCCGTCGCGAGGTCTATCAGCGTCTGGGTGGTTTCTCAAAGATGCGCTTTGGCGAGGACATCGACTTCTCCATCCGCATCTTCAAGGCTGGCTGCCACTGCCGCCTTTTCCCCGAAGCGTGGGTATGGCATAAGCGCCGCACCGATTTCCGTAAGTTTTTCCGTCAGGTTTTCAATAGTGGCATAGCACGAATAAACTTATATAAGAAATATCCCGAATCACTTAAACTTGTTCACTTGCTGCCTGCCGTATTCACGGTAGGAGTGTGCCTTCTTGTGCTTGTATCGGCTGTGGGCCGTGCCATGATGCACTACGATGCTGCCAACTGGCGCATGTGGTACTGGGTTTGTGCCGTTCCGCTGCTGCTGTTACTTTTCTATTGCCTGCTCATCTTTGCCGACTCTTCCCTGAAAAACCGCTCGCTACGCATCGGTATGCTTAGTGTTGCTGCTGCTTTCGTGCAGCTGATGGGCTATGGTTCTGGCTTCTTGCAGGCTTGGTGGCGTCGCTGCGTAAGGAAGAAAGACGAGTTTCAGGCATTCGAAAAGACTTTCTATAAATAATTATAAACATTTCAGGCGTTTGCTTGCCGTGATAAAGAATGAAGGATAAGCTGAACATAAAAGACTGGAAAGAGGAAGACAGGCCGCGCGAGAAACTTATGTCGCTCGGCGCTGAGGCTCTTTCCGATGCCGAATTGCTGGCTATACTTATAGGTTCGGGCTCTTCGAAAGAAACTTCGGTGGCACTGATGCAGCGTGTGCTTAACGACTGCCACAACAATCTCAACACTTTAGGCAAGCTCTCAATTCCCCAACTCTGCGAATACAACGGCATCGGCGAGGCTAAGGCCATAACCATTCTTGCTGCAACGGAGCTGGGCAAGCGCCGACAGACAGAGAAGGCAGAGGAGCGCAAGGACTTGAGTTCGGCAACGGCTATCTATGAACTAATCCATCCGAAGGTGCAAGACATCGACGTAGAGGAA
The DNA here is from genome assembly GCA_017627765.1 of Prevotella sp. Taxonomy (GTDB): domain Bacteria; phylum Bacteroidota; class Bacteroidia; order Bacteroidales; family Bacteroidaceae; genus Prevotella. The sequence goes on from JAGAGD010000116.1 coordinate 14,696, forward strand.
GCGTGGATAGTGCTGATGAATCAGAACTATAAACTGATTGACTATAAGCGCATCTCTCATGGAGGCATAACCGAAACTGCTGTCGATGTGAGGATAATAATGCGCGAGGCCATTCTGAAAAATGCTACGATACTGGCTCTCTGCCACAACCATCCTTCTAACAATCCGCGACCAAGCACCAACGACGACCAGCTGACGCAAAGGGTGAAGCGGGCTTGTGAAACGATGAGAATATACTTCCTTGACCACATCATTGTTGTTGACGGCAACTACTATTCCTACCACGAGCAGGGAAGGCTGTGAGGTCGGATTAAGGATTAATGAAGGATGATGAGGGATTAAGTGATTAAGGATGAATGATTTAAAGGTGCAAAACCTGTAACACTATAAAATCAAAATAACCATGACACAAGAAGAGAAAACAGACATAGAAGAGCGCATAGTTGATGTGCTTAAAACAGTTTTCGACCCCGAAATCCCTGTCAACGTATGGGACTTGGGCATGATATATAAGATAGAAGTCAACGAAGATAAGACCGTTGATATCGACATGACGCTGACTGCTCCTAACTGCCCTGCTGCCGACTACATCGTGAGCGACGTGAAGACTAAGGTGGAGAGCGTAGAAGACATTGAGGCTGCCAATATCAATCTCGTGTTCGAACCAGTTTGGGACTATAGCATGATGAGCGAAGAGGCACGAGTTGAACTTGGTTTCGATTAGCGAGAATATAAGTTTGTAAGTTTTTAACTTAAAAACTCAACAAATCATTAAATAACCCACGAAAATGAAAAACGTATATTTCCTTTCAGATGCACATCTCGGTTCGCTGGCAATTCCACATTCGCGAATGCAGGAGCGACGACTCGTAAGGTTCTTAGACACCATAAAGGACAAGGCTTCTGCCATATACCTGCTTGGCGACATGTTCGACTTCTGGTATGAATACCGATATGTTGTCCCTAAAGGTTATACACGCTTTTTAGGCAAAATCTCAGAACTGACCGACAACGGAGTGGAAGTCCACTATTTCACGGGCAATCACGACATCTGGACCTACGGCTATCTCGAAAAAGAGTGTGGAGTAATCATCCATCGTCAGCCGCTCACCTGCGAGATAGGCGACCGCATCTTCTTCCTTGCTCATGGCGACGGACTTGGCGACAGCGACAAGAGGTTCAGGTTCCTGCGCTCAGTCTTCCACAACCGTGTGTGCCAGTTCCTCTTCAGCAGCCTGCATCCGCGTTGGGGGGTGAGTTTCGGACTGCAATGGGCTAAGCACTCCCGTCTGAAGCGTATCGACGGAAAAGAACCTCCCTACATGGGCGAGTATAAAGAGCATCTGGTGCTGTTCACAAAAGAGTATATGGCAACTCACCCCGACATAGACTATTTCATCTATGGACACCGACACATAGAGCTCGACCTGATGCTTTCGAGAAATACAAGAATGATGATTATAGGCGACTGGATTTCGCAGTTTACCTATGCTGTGTTCGATGGCGAACACCTCCTTCTTTCTGAATATGAAGAGGGTGAAAGTCAGTTCTGATAAAGAATACAGAAAAATCTGAGTAATCAGAATAATCCGATTATTCAGAAAAAATCCTAATAATCAGACTACCCAGAATAATCAGAAAAATTTTGACAAAATTTTTCTGATTGATTAACTGAAGCGTAAAATTAAGGGCAACTTTTCGAACTTGAGATTTTTTTCTTGCAAATATGCGAGTATTTGAACGGTTTCTTGCAATTTTAGGCAACTCGTTATAAATCAACATCTTATAACTTTTATCTCAAAATTCATAATTTCTGAAAAAGTGAAAGGACACCTTTCGCAATTTTGTTCCTCATGCTTGTTTACAAAGTTTATACTAATTGATTAACAAATAAACGCTTTTTTACATTTCGTGCGTGCCAGTTCAAAAAACGACTCCAATTTTTTCTCTAGATTGAAAAATCGGTTTGTCAAAATCTTTCATACTTTTCTTGTTGAAAAATCTTGACAAAACGACTTTAAAATGTTGCATGTATTTCTTCCTAATCACTGATTTCCCAACGAGTACATTTTCGTAAGTTTTTTATGGTGTTCAGATCAAGCCTTAATAGTTTATTGCCTAAATAAGTTGAGTTCTTACGAAACTTAAATTAACCTATTGTTATATAGGCTTAAACTTTGAGGCATCTTTGATGTAAATTAAAAATAAAGTAATATATTTGAGGCAACAAACTAATAAACAGATTTACTTTTCCTGTTGATAGTGATAATTATGAAGCGGTGCTTATTTACTTTAATAGCTTTTTTTTGTTTACTCTTGACTTCTGCGCAGGTAAGAGTAGATGCTGGCAGCTCTCCTACACCCATGAAGCCAGTTGAAAAGATAATCTATGACACGGCTCATGTCACAGTGATTTATGACTATGGTTGTTCTGAAGCCATTGTTAATGGTTCTCCTTCTCGGAGGTATAGTGAAGTTGCGCTATTCATTGGAGAAAAGTATATAGGGACAATGGATTGGAGAGGATTTAAGGCAGACTCCCTTCAAGATGATTTCTATAGGAACAAAAGAGGCTCATTTGAAGACTTTTTAAATTGTTATATAAATGATGAGCAGAATATTTCTGCATATAGTTATCCTGTTGTTGTAAATTTAGAAAGTCAAGTTGCTACATTGCTTCTGTCAACAACTTTATCGGATTATAGATATTGCCAGCAACTTCCAAAGATAGAGTGGAAGTTGGAGAATGAAGAAAAGAAGATAAAGGGCATCAGGTGCCTAAAGGCAACATGTCGCTTTGGCGGCAGGGATTGGACAGCCAGGTATGCTCCAGAGTATGCCATGCCCTACGGTCCATATTTGTTTAACGGCCTGCCAGGCTTGATAATGCAGGTTGTTGATAAGAAAAAGAACTTTGCCTTTAAGTTCAAAAGTATTAAGCAGAATAAACCTAGACGCTATATCTACTTGCGTAATGCTGTAGGAACAATTGAAACAACACGTGAGAAAGCTCGTGATGCTGTAAGGAACTACAACAAAGACCCGCATGGAGCACAAATATCGGCTGGCGCAATGTCAAAGAGTGCTCAGCTTGCATCAATTAAGTATAGTAAGCCTTACAACCCAATAGAACTTGAATAAAAAGATATTAATATGAGGCGTTTTATTTTTATTACAATCCTAATAATAAGTCTTTATGATGTGTCTGCACAGATAAGGATAGAGTCTGTAGGTCCTCCGCAACCTGTTAAACTTACGCAGAAAGAAATCTACGATTCTGCTAAGGTTACCGTATTCTATGACTATGGCTGTTTAGAACCAACTTTTAATGGCCCGAATGTCCGTAAATACAGTGAGGTTATTTTGCTTATTGGAGAAAAATATATAGGCTCAATGGATTGGAGAAATTATAAAGTTGACTCAATACAAGATGATTTCTATTGGAATAAAAGAGGTAATAGCGATGACCTTGCAAATTATATTGTAAATGATGAGCGTTTTCATCCTGCCTATAGGTTTCCTGTTGTTGTAAACATGGACTCTCAAGAGGCAACATTATATATACAATCTTTTTCTGGAAGTTATAAGTATAACCAGCAACTTCCAAAGATAGAGTGGAAGCTGGAGAATGAAGAAAAGAAGATAAAGGGCATCAGATGCCTAAAGGCAACATGTCGCTTTGGGGGCAGGGATTGGACAGCCTGGTATGCTCCAGAGTATGCCATGCCTTACGGACCTTACCTTTTTCAAGGTCTGCCAGGATTGATAATGCAGGTTGTTGATACAAAGAAAAATTTTGCATTTAAGTTCAAGGGTATTGAGCAGCATGAGTATAGACGCTGTATATATTTACACCACAATGAGAAAACAATTATAACTACCCGTGAAAAAGCGCGAGAAGCCGTGAAGAATATATATAAGAATCCAATAGGAGCAATGGTTGAAAATGGTAATCTCCCAAAGGATAATATCCTTCTAAATGCAAAGAAAAGTCTTCTTTACAATCCAATAGAACTTGAATAAAAAGAGATTAATATGAAGCGTTTTATTTTTATTACAATCCTCTTAATCAGTCTTTATGATGTGTCTGCGCAGATAAAGATAGAGTCTGTAGGTGCTCCCTCACCGATAAAACTGCCGCACAAGGAAGTGTTTGATTCTGCTAAGATAACTGTTTTCTACGATTATGGCAGTAAAGACTCTTTCCTTCGTAATATTCCTGTTAAAAGATATGGTGAAGTGTTGTTGCTCATAGGTGATAGATATATGGGAACGATGGACAAGGCTTCTTTCTTGATAGATTCAGTCACGGCAGATTATTACTGGAACAAGACAGGCAATTTTGATGACCTTATGAATTTAATTGTAAATGATGAGCGTTATCGTCCGTCTTATAATTATCCAGTCGTTGTGGACTTAGATAAGCAAGAAGCAATATTACAGAATTCTATGTTCTTTGGTTTGCACTACAAGTATAAACAGCAACTCCCAAGAATAGACTGGAAGTTGGAGAATGAAGAAAAGAAGATAAAGGGCATCAGGTGCCTTAAGGCTACTTGTCGCTTTGGGGGCAGGGATTGGACAGCCTGGTATGCTCCAGAGTATGCCATGCCTTACGGTCCATATTTGTTTAACGGTCTGCCAGGATTGATTATGCAGGTTGTTGATAAGAAAAAGAACTTTGCCTTTAAGTTCAAGGGCATTGAAAAGAACAGCTCAGGCCGATATATCTATATGAACAAGATAGAAAATGAGATAGAGACTACTCGTGAGAAAGCCCGCGAAGGAATAAAGAATGCGTGTAAAGATCCTACAGCGGCAATGAGAGCAGAAGGGCTGATATCTCAAGATGAAAAAAGTATAGTTGAAGTTTATACTCAAGGCCATGGTGTTCCTTACAACCCAATAGAGCTTGAGTAGAGCAAAGGTAATGAGGCATTTGTTATCAATAATATTCTTGTGCTTGTTTTCTCTTAATATTCATGCGCAATATTCGGAGCGCAGAGTTACGGGGAAAGTGACTGATACGGAGACTAAAGAAGCGTTGCCGTATGTTTCTTGCAAGGTGATGAACCAGCAAGAGCAGATTATTGCATTTTCTACAACCAACACTAAAGGCGAATATTCGGTAGCGATTGTAGAAGATGCTCACTCGCTGGTGTTCTCTCTCATAGGATATAAGGATGTGGTGTTTCCTGTAAAGAGCGTAGGCAGCAGGAGAAATGTGGGCATGGATCCTACGGAATATGTGCTGAAGGAGGTTGCTGTTACGCCTCGTAAGATTGAGCAGCGCGAAGACACTGTGAAGTATAACGTGTCTGCTTTCAGAAACAAGACCGACAAGTATCTGGAAGATGTGTTGAAGAAGATGCCTGGAATTGCTGTCTCGGCAAGTGGCGACATCACATATAAAGGCGAGGGCATAGGTCAGTTCACGATAGAAGGGCAGAACCTGCTTGGCAGCCGATATAACCAAGCTACTCGCAATATGCCTGTTGATGCTATTGCACAAGTGCAGGTGGTGGAAAACGACCAGCCTATACATGTGCTTAAGGGTCGAAAGCCTTCGAGCAAGGCAACGCTTAACATAAAGCAGAAGAAAGGTTTTCTTGCCCGACCGTTTGGAGAATGGCAGGGAGGCATAGGACTTGGACTTGACAAAAACACGATCTGGGACAACAAGCTGACGCTGATTATGGTTGGAAGGAAAAACCAGATGCTGATGAATGCAAGCATGAATAATAACGGAAAGAATCTCAGCACAAACACGATGTCGCATATAGGCATGATTGATTTCGACAACCGGATAGAGCAACCTGAAAATCTTCTGACTAAGGGCTTGAGGCTTCTGCCTCCTACTAACGAAAACAGGTATCTGCAAAACAAATCGTATTCTGTAGGACAGAATCATCTTCGCAGACTGGGCAGGTATGGCAATTTGCGAACAAACATAACTTATTACGGAAATAGCGATGTGGCTTCCGACAGCACTTCGCGAATATATGGCGGTGCTTACGACTTTTCACTATATGAGGCCAACAGGCATAAGGCAACAGAACACACCATTGCCCCAGAGTGGAAATTTGAGATAAATGCCCCAAAGGTGTATATGACTGATGAATTATCAGGAATGTTCTCTTATTCGGTTGACCGAAACAGGCTGAACAGCAATTCGCTGCACATGAGCGAGAGCAATGTCCGCCATCCCTTCCAGTTGCAGAACCGTTTGCAGATGACGTTGAGAAGCGGCAGGAAGTATCTTAGCCTTAAGTCAATAGTAAACTATTATAAAAGGAGCGAGCAGCTTAATGTAAACCAGCTTGAAGGCTCCGACACGATAGGCAGCAGCATAGTTCCTTATTCACGCACCGAGTTAAGTCGCTTTCTCATGCGCAACAGTGCCTCTACTGGCTGGATTCTGTGGGGAAACAGTTTTGAACTGAAGTACGGAATGGAATATGCCCGACACAAATTAGGAACCGACAGCATTCCGCGCAGCATAGTCAGCAGCCAGTATAGTTTGTTTAAGAACAATATTAGTACAAACTATCATATATCGTTCCCCCGCAATTCTATAAATATAGAGCTGCCCGTCAACCTGCTTGTCAGTCATCTGGCATGGAAGAAGGAGAACACAGATGCAACCTACACATATATATCCCCGTCGGTATCGTGGCGGTATAACATCACCCCAATGTTGCGATTCAATTTCAGAGCAAGCATAGGCAAGGATATATCGAGCGAGATAGTATCCCGCCATGCCTACTACAGCAGCTACAGGTCGTTGCAGGTGTTGCCCGACGAAATAGGCTGGATTAAGTCTTCGTCGGTTTCAATGTCAGCCTATTATGCTAATTTCTCAAACATGGTGACGTGGAGCATAACGGGTATGGCATCAAGACGAAAGGCAGACCACTATAATATCTATTCCTATCGCCAACAACTTACGGAGATTGTGCCCACTTGGCAGGATGCCGTTTCGTCATTCTATTTTGCTGGACTCACAGCCGACAAGACGCTGACGCGAATAGACTTCCAGATAAAAACAGCATTGAGCTATACTCGCAATGAGATTCCGCTGGAGCAGAACGGAATGAGACAAGACATCAGTTCAAATGCCTTGTCTGCCAATCTGATGCTTATATGGGATAAGATTTCGTGGATTGTTCTTCGAAACAGTACAACATTCAATATTACCTGGCAAGACCGTTTTGAGAATCGCAGCCACAATTCGAGACGAAGTATATTCAGTATTTTCCAGATTGACTGCTATCCCCTGCAGAAACTGAATATGCAGATGTCGCTGGAGCAAAACACTACGGAGACGGATAGAGGAAAATACTCCACCAATATATTTCTTGATGTCTCGGCAAAGTATGTGCTTAACAAGCGCACCGAACTTTCGTTGCGGTTGAGTAATCTGCTGAATCGCAAGCAATACGAAGATGTATCTTTCTCAGGTCTTACCACCACCTATCTGTCAATGCCGCTGCGAGGAAGAGAACTTCTTTTTGTCCTCAATATGAATATTTAGTTGTTGCCGTTGATTGGAACAGGCATTCAACTATAGTTCATGGTTTTGCTTGATTAAAGTATTAAGGGAATGTAGGCGAGTTGAGAAGTTCTCTGCATTCATAACTCAAACCATAATAGAAAAAAAGGAGAGCGTTTCTGCGCTCTCCCCTCGTTCGCTAAAATATCTGTCTCAGGCTGGTTTCTTGGATAGGAAGGAAACAATCATCCAAACCTTCTTTTCCTGTTCTTTCAGGTAGTCGCTCATTAGCGAAACGGTTACCTCATCGCCAGCCTCTGACGCGGATTGTAAAACCTTACGCTCCTGTGATATCAGTACAGACAGAGTCTCTACAACCTTTTCCATTCCTTCGCGGCCTGATGGGTCGAAACCGTCCTCCTTTACGTTTGCCACCTTCAGATATTCGCTGTATCTGTTTTCGGGTGTTGCTCCTAACTGGAGTATGCGCTCGGCAACTTCGTCAACCTTGTCGGCTACGTCGTCGTAGTATTCTTCATACTTCTCGTGGAGATGGAAGAACCCCTTGCCTTTAACGTTCCAGTGAAAACCGCGAAGATTACTATAAAACACTTGCAAATCTGCTAATAGCTGTGATAAGCCTTCAACTACTTTGTTTACTTTCTTCTGGTCTAAACCAGTAAATTCTAATGTTTTCATATTCTTTAATTTTTTAAGTTGTTATTTTCTCTTTTTCACTGCAAAGATATATTTTAAACAAGCATGCTCCAACTGATATTTTCTATTTGCCGATTGATTTTATTTATAACTATCTGCAATCTGCTGACTGCCAGTGTCTTTGTCAACGAATAAGACTCGCTGAATTTGTTGCAGGTTTCTATTGAGAGAATAATAAAAGGCTCTGATGAATAAAGAAAAAGCAATTTGCTTTGTCCGTCTCGAATTATTTATTTAACTTTGCGACAAATAAAACTGTGACTGATGCAGTTTGGAACAAACCTGATACATTCGTCTATTAGTTTAATAGCACTTATCCAGATGAGGAAAACATTACTTATATTGATATTTGTAGCATTGCCTCTCTTTGCAGTAATGGCTGACAGGCATCCCGTAAAAAACAAATCGGTGAAGGGAGAAAGTGAAACTGAGGTAACGACTGGCAGCTTAAAGCCAACCATGACGGAATGGCACGACATGGAGGTGAACGAGATAAACCGCCTGCCAATGCACACTTCATTCTTTGCTTATAGCGATGCGCAGTCAGCAAGGTCTGGAAGTAAGGAAAGCAGCGACAGATATTTGTCGATGAATGGCAAATGGAAGTTCTGCTGGGTGGCTGATGCCGACAAGCGACCAGATGACTTCTATCGTACAGACTATGACGACTCGGCATGGGACTTGCTGGATGTACCTGCCTTGTGGGAGCTGAACGGATATGGCGACCCTGTCTACCTCAATGTTGGCTATGCGTGGCGAGGACACTTCGAAGAAGCACCGCCCGCTGTACCCGTAAAGGACAATCATGTTGGCAGCTATCGCCGAGTTATAGACTTGCCCGAAAACTGGGATGGCAAGCAGGTGATAGCCCATTTTGGCAGCGTAACCTCTTGCATCTACTTGTGGGTTAACGGCAGGTTTGCAGGCTATGCAGAAGACTCAAAGACGGCAGCTGAGTTTGATATTACACCTTATATATATAAAGGAAAGAACCTGATAGCATTTCAGGTGTTCAGGTGGAGCGACGGATCATGGTGTGAAGACCAAGACTTCTGGCGGCTTAGCGGAGTGGCACGCGACTGCTATCTGTACAGTCGTAATGCGAAAGCACATCTTGACGACATACGCGTTACCGCCGATTTGGTAAATGACTATCGTGACGGACATCTGCTTATTGACACTAAGACTACGGGCAATGTGGAGTTAAGTCACAGGCTGCTCGATGCTGACGGAAAGGAAGTGTGGCGAGGAACAGAAGCCGACATAACGCTGAAGAACGTTAAAGCATGGACTGCGGAGACACCTTATCTCTACACTCTTGAAACAACCGTGAAGGAAAGACCTGAAAAGAAAAAAATAAGTAATGCCAATGATAATCGGAATGTTGCTGACAATGTAGAGTCAATATGTACAAAAGTAGGTTTCCGCCATGTTGAAATCTTGCCAAACAAAGGTATTGGAGGCGGCACGCAGCTTACGTTAAATGGCAAACCAATACTAATAAAGGGAGTAAACCGCCACGAGATGGATCCCGACGGCGGATATATTGTAAGCAAGGAGCGCATGATTGAAGACATCAGGCTGATGAAGCGTTTCAATATAAATGCAGTGCGCACCAGCCATTATCCCGACGACCCTGTTTGGTATGACCTCTGCGACGAGTATGGACTCTACGTAGTGGCAGAGGCAAATCAAGAGAGTCACGGTCTGGACTATGGTAAAGACTCCTATGCAAAGAAACCTTTGTTTGCGAAGCAGATTCTTGAACGCAATCAGCATAATGTTGCAACTCACTATAATCATCCTTCAATAATAATATGGTCACTTGGTAATGAAACTGCCGACGGACCAAACTTTGCTGCTGCCTACCAGTGGGTTAGAAGCCAAGACAAGATGCGCCCTATTCAGTGGGAACAGGCAAGAGGAGGAGAGAGCACCGATATCAACTGCCCTATGTATTGGACTCATGACGAAGTGGAGGCATATGCTAAAGATGAGAAACAGACAAAGCCACTGATACAGTGTGAATATGCTCACGCTATGGGCAATTCGTGCGGAGGTTTTAAGGAGTACTGGGACCTTGTGCGCAAATATCCTAAGTATCAGGGAGGATTCATCTGGGACTTTGTTGACCAGGGACTTCGCATGAAAGGCAAGGGCCATGAACTGTCATACCACTATGGGGGCGACTTCAACGACTATGATCCTTCTGACAATAACTTCAACTGCAACGGACTTGTCTCTCCCGACCGTGTGCCAAATCCGCACATGTACGAAGTTGGCTACCAGTATCAGAACATTTGGACGGAATGGGAAGATGTGGGCAATAGGCAGATTCGCATTCACAACGAAAACTTCTTCCGCGACCTTAGCAATGTTAGGTTGCATTGGAGACTGATGTGTATGGGAGCTGTTTTGAAAGAAGGAACAGTTGAAAACATAGATTGCAAACCACAACAGTCTGTCAGCCTATGCTTTGACACAGATGTAGCTCCTGAAAAGTTTGATGTATTTCAGCATTTATATGATGATGACAATCACAATCATGAATTATTGCTGAATATTGATTACGAGCTGAAAAACGATGAGTCTTTGCTGAAGCAAGGCGATGTTGTGGCCTATCAGCAACTGGTAATGTATGATATTAAAGACTCATATAAAGAAATAAAGCAGCCAAGTCTGAAAGTAGTTGACAAAAGAGGCGATAGCATGTTGGTTATTAGTAACAAATACTTTAGAGTGGCTTTTGATAAGGCAACAGGACTGCTCGCAAGCTATCAGGCAAACGGCAGACAACTGCTTGGCGAAGGCGGAACGCTGAAACCAAACTTCTGGCGTGCTGTTACTGACAACGACATGGGGGCATCGCTGCAACGCAAGTCGAAGGTATGGAGAAATCCAAAGATGACCCTGCTGTCTTTAGGGCTCTTGAAACAGCGGAAAAACCTGGTTGTAGTTAAAGCAATATATGGTCTGCCAGAAGTTGATGCTACATTGACTATCAGCTATTCAATACAAGGCGATGGAAGTATTGATGTTGTGCAAAGTATTAACACCGAAGGCATAGAAGAGCTGCCTGCAATGCTTCGCTTTGGCATGGTAATGCAGTTGCCTTACGATATGGATAAAAGCGAATATTATGGCAGAGGTCCTATAGAGAACTATCCCGACCGCAACTCTTCGCAACGTCTTGGTGTTTACAAGCAGACAGCCGATGAACAATTCTATCCCTATATACGTCCGCAGGAGACAGGTTTGAAGACTGATGTGGACTGGTGGGAGCAGGGCAACGGCAAGGATGTTAAGATTAAGATAATAGGAAAGAAGCTATGCATGTCTGCACTACACTACGATGTTGAGACTCTTGACGAAGGCGATGAGAAGCATCAGCGCCATCCTGCTGACGTGCCGCGCTCACGCTATACCAATCTCTTTATCGATGGGAGGCATGCAGGATTGGGAGGCATTGATAGCTGGAGCAGTCGCGCAGAAACACTGCCAAAGTATAGAATAATTCCCGACAATCAGTCATTTCACTTTATAATAAAGCCCGATGTGATTATCGGAAGATAGTCAGTAAAAGTGCGTGCCAAATGAGTTGCAACTCCACCAACATCATATTTTTGTAAGTTGGAATAGTAACTTAATATTTGTAGCACACATAGCCTTTTTTCTGAAAAATCAGAGTGTTAAACGTTTTTTAACTTCAAGTTTGATATTAAAGAGAGCATTTATAACTAAATTTGCAACCACAATAAACACAAAACGACTATGAAGAAGTTACTTTTATCAATTACTGTAGCTTTGTTCGGACTTATCGGAACCGTACAAGCTCAACTTCCTGCGGTAACACTAAAGACTATCGACGGAAAAACTGTTCGTACAGACACATTGTCAAACAATGGTAAACCTTTCATCGTGGACTTTTTCGCCACATGGTGTAAGCCTTGCAATCGCGAGCTCGATGCTATAGCAGAGGTCTATGACGAGTGGAAAGAAGAAACTGGCGTGAAAATCTATGCTATATCAATTGACGTAGCGCAGAATGTTAACAAGGTTAAACCTCTTGTTGACAATCACGGATGGGAATACGACGTGCTGCTCGACCCTAATAGCGACTTCAAACGTGCATTAGGTATTCAGATGATTCCTTACGTGCTGGTATGTGATGGAAATGGTAACATTGTCTACAAGCATAACGGCTATACTGACGGAGCTGAAATAGAACTAATAGAGAAAGTACGCGAACTCCTGCAATGATTCGCAATAGTATAACAGAATAATAATAAAGAATGGATGTAGGAGCGGAGCAATGTGCTTCTACATCATATCCGTATATATAAGACAACACAAAGACATGAAACGCATCTACCTTTTTATAGCTACGGCTTTGCTCGTATGTGGTAGTGTCTCTGCCCAAGACGACAACAAGGTGACTGTAAGTGGAAGTATTCAGAGTGACGTGCTAATTCCTCAAGACGACAAGAAAATCGGCACAGAGGAAACAAGCCACTGGGGACTTACCAATTCTTATGCAGACGTTCAGATAGGAAGTAAATATCTTGACGCTGGAGCGAGAGTGGAATTCCTGCGCTTTCCGTTGCCTGGTTTTGAAAAAGACTTTAAGGGATGGGGACTTGCCAACATCTATGCAAAGTTTCATACTGAGGAATTTGACTTAACTGTTGGTAACTTCTACGACCAGTTTGGTTCTGGATTCATATTCAGAACTTACGAAGAGCGTGCACTTGGCATTGACAATTCTCTGCTTGGTGCCCGCCTGGCAGTACGCCCAGTTAAGGGAGTTCAGATAAAAGGACTTACAGGTCAGCAACGCCGCTATTGGGCACACAACGACTCTTGGGTTTCGGGTGCCGACATGGAGTTGAGCCTTGACGAGTGGTTTAAAGGACTCTCAAACAATAATACTTATATCACTCTTGGTGGTTCTTTCGTTAACAAGCATGAGTCTGACGAGGACATCATGGCAGACCCGCTTCATAAACTCAACCTTCCTCACAATGTTAATGCTTGGGATGCACGAGTAAGATTGCAGAAAGGAGGATTCAATGTACTTGCTGAGTATGCACAGAAGACTCAAGACCCCTCTTACGACAATGGATACATCTACCGTCGTGGAAACGTAGCCATGCTTTCTGCAAGTTATTCGCAGCGAGGCATGAGCCTCTTGTTACAGGCAAAACGCTCAGACAACATGTCGTTCCGTAGCCGTAGAACAATGACAGGTACTTCTTCTTTCATCAACCACTTGCCAGCCTTCACGCTCGACCACACATATGCACTTGCTGCACTTTACCCATACGCAACAAATCCTAATGGAGAATGGGCTTATCAGGCAGAGTTCGGTTATCTTTTCAAGAAAAATACATTCTTAGGCGGCAAGTACGGAACAAGCGTGAAGATTAACTTCTCTCATGTTGAGGGCATCGACAAGAATCCTAAGACACTCAATGGTTTGTCAAGAGGTAGCGAAGGCTATGGCTCTTCATTCTGGAAGTGGGGCGATGACGGCATGTACTATCAGGACATCAACATACAGATAGCAAAGCGAGTAACAAAGACATTCTCGTTTAACTTTATGTATATGAACCAGTTCTATAACAAAGCTGTTGTAGAAGGACATGGCGACAAGATACGTTCCAACATCTTTGTTCTCGACGCAAAGAATAAGTTTAACAACAAGACCACTCTTCGTGGAGAGTTGCAGTATTTGCAGACAAGCCAGGATGAAGGCAACTGGATGTTCGGACTCTTGGAACTTTCGCTTGTTCCTCACTGGATGTTTACAGTCAGCGATATGTATAACTGTGGTAAGACCGATATCCATTACTATCAAGGTCTTGTTACATTCAATACAGGTTCTCACCGCTTGGCTGTCGGCTATGGCCGTACCCGTGCGGGATTCAACTGCTCTGGTGGTGTCTGCCGTTATGTGCCAGCACAAAAAGGTGTAACCGTCTCATATAATTACAATTTCTGATTTCTGTGATAATTATAAGAAAGAAAAAGACATGAAACTAAAAACTTTAATATATTCTATTTTAGGTGTTGCTGCATTAGCACTTAATTCGTGCAGCAATGTAGATGAAGAAGACAGATATATCTATATGCCTCCACCAGAAGTGGGTCGCAATGTGCTTATCGAAGACTTCACTGGTCAGAATTGTGTTAATTGTCCTAACGCTCACGAACTTGTAGACGAACTCCTGGCACACTATGGTAACGGACACGTTGTGGCTGTCAGCATCCACGCTGGCGCTTTGGCTATAGCAAACGATGCAAAGCACCCATACGGTTTAAAGTTTCCTCTCGGCGATGAATATAACAATCACTGGGGTATTGAGTCTTGGCCAATGGGACTTGTAAACAGAACAGGCGTGCTGCCATATACATCATGGAGTGCTGCGGTATATAGCGAGATTCAGAAGACCACGCCTTTAGACATTCATGTAGCTACAGACTATAACGAGTCGAATAGAGTCTTGACTATCAATGTAAGCACATTGGCAGGAAGTGCTGTAAATGGTAAACTTCAAGTGTGGCTGACTGAAGACGGAATCGTTTCGCGCCAGATGATGCCTAATGGCAAACGTAACAACAACTATGTTCATAACAATGTTTTACGCGATGCAGTAAATGGAACATGGGGAGTTGACTATAATGCAGCAGCAGGTGCAGAGATTCCTTTCAACTATACTTATACAGTTCCAGAAGACTGGGAAGCTGAGAATCTTGCTGTAGTTGCCTTCGTTTATAACGATAGCGGTGTGCAGCAGGTTGTTCGTAAACCTCTTAAAGAAGTCATTGTTAATGATACTACAGATACTCCAACCGAATAGTTTCGGTGGAGTTATCTGTTTTTTTGTTTTTAAAGGTAATAACAATAAAAACTGAACAAGAATATGAAAAAATTATTTACACTAATCGCCGTATTTGGTATGGCAGCGTATGCAAACGCACAGTCATTCGTATTCACTATGAAGGGTGAAGTGCTTGACGACAATGCAACTGTTGAAATCAAAGCCCATGAGTATCTCTCACCTTATGATTATAAAGGTGAGATACGTTATGAATGGCTTATTGATTGTGGCACAGGTGAAGACTTGCTTCTAAAGAATAATACAGGTAGTGACATCCCTTATCATGCAGTTCTTACAACTCCTGAGAACGAAACAGACTGGGCAATATCATGGTGTATGGGAATGACATGTAAACCAGTTCCTTCTACTCCATTTGATATGGATGAAACCCTTCCTGCAAATGGCAGCCAAAGCGTAGAATATCATGTTGATATAGAACCAGAAATGGAAGATTACGGTACAATGCTTTCAACAATCAAGGTTGAGGCAAATGGCGAAAGCCGCACCGTAAACATTCGTTTCGTTTATGATGAGACTTCAAACTCAATTGCTTCTGTAGGTAATGGCAGTGCTGTTGAAGTTGCTCGTTTTACAGTAGACGGTCGCCAGTTGACACAGCCACAGCGAGGTCTCAACATCGTTAAGATGTCAGACGGTTCTATTAAGAAAGTATTAGTAAAATAAATTGTAAGTTAAACATATTAAAACAAAACTGATTATGATGAAAAGATTACTAACAGTGGTTGCATTCGTTGCAGCCGCATTGAGCATGAATGCTCAGGTGTTCAAGGCAGAGTCTGTGAAAAACTTTGCTAAGAAAAACATAATGGCTTCACCAGCTAAGGCAGCAACTGGAACAATCTGGTGGGGTTATGGAGATATTAATACAGTAGAAGATTACGGTGTTTTAGGTACTCAGAGAACAGAAACTTATGACATTGCAATGCGCATCACTGGCGATAATTCATCAGTTGTAGGTAAAGCTATCAAGGCTATCAGCGTTGCTTTGTATCAGAAAAGTGTACTCAAGGACGTTAAGGTTTGGCTTTCTACTAGTTTGCCAACTTCTGCTTCAGCAGCCAACATTTGCTGTGTAGATGTTCCAAGTGCAGACTTAGTTGATTTATATACCGACAGCAAGACCATTGACGTTGAGTTGCCAGAGGCTTACACAGTAACAAATCAAGGTGTTTACGTTGGATATACCTTTACTGTTACTAACGTTTCAGGACAAGGTGGTCAGTATCCTATCGTAATGTTGAAAGAAACCGACGTACCTAATACATTGTTCATCAGCACTCCTGCTATAGGTGGATGGCAAGATGCAAAGCAGTATGGTATGTGTGCTACTCGCGTATTGCTTGAAGGCGAATTCGCTTCAGACAATGCTGCATTTGCTGACTTTGGCAATATAGTTGTTGCTATGAATGGAACAGTAAAGAAAAATGTTGCACTCATAGGTAAAGGTGTAAATCAGATAAATAACATCAGCTATAAGATGACTATTGACGGTGTTGATCAAGAAGAAAAGACTGTCAATGTTAACCCTGCAATTTCTCTTGGAACTACAGGCAATGTAGAAATAGAATTCCCTGGTGCTTCTGAAGCAAAAGTACAAGATGTTAAATTGACTGTAACAAAGGTTAATGGCGAAAGCAGTGAGGTTGAAGCAAATGCTGCAACAGGAAAGATTACAACAGCAACAGTATCAAAGCTGGTTGATCGTGGCATTGTTGTTGAAGAGTACACTGGTACAGGCTGTGGATGGTGTCCACGTGGCTGGGTAGGAATGGAAAAGATGCGCGAGAAGTTTGGTGACAAATTCATCGGCGCTGCTATCCACCAGTACAATAGCTCAGACCCTATGTATATTACCCCAGCAAATTATGCTAAATTAGGATTTGCAGGTGCTCCTTCTTGTATGATTAATCGTGCATCTGGTGGTATCGACCCTTATTATGGTACTGGTGATGATATTTGTGACGATATCCAGGCTGCACTTGAAGTTCCTGCAGTGGTAGGTTTGGATGTAACTGGTGAATATAACGAAGACGGCACAGAGGTAAATGCTAAAGCTACTGTTGAAGCGCTTATCGATGGCGGTCCTTATGCAATAGAGTATGTTCTGATTGCTGATGGACTCGAAGGTGGTACAAGCTCTTGGAAGCAGTCTAATTATTATACATCTTATTCTTCTTCTCAGCTTCCTGAAGATATTGCTCCATTCGGAAATGGCGGTGCATGGGGACAGGATAAAGTTTCTCTCGTATTCAACGACGTAGCTATTGCAAGTTCTTATTCTTCATCAATGAATCAGGCAGAGCCTATCGGTACAATGACAGCAGGCGAGGTTAAGGAGAATACATTCACATTGAAGATGCCTACAAAGGCTGCCCTGAAGAAAGCTATCATACTTGACAAGGTTGCAGTCCTTGCATTCATTATTAATCCTGACGGAACAATAGAGAATGGAGCTAAGTTCTACTTGCAACCAAGCGAAGAACTGGGTATAGCAGACAATGCTACTGTTAAGGAAGCAACAGCAGTTGGTTACTACAGTGTAGACGGACGTCAGCTTGCTCAGCCACAGCGCGGTCTCAACATCGTTAAGATGAGCGATGGCAGCACTGTTAAAATCATGGTTAAGTAAACAGGATAGAGTAACGGCAGAATAGAAATAGCTAAATCAGCATTCTGCCTATATTTCCGAAACAATAAGGTAAAGACTCTTTGGTTTGTCGAGTGTGCAAGCCAAAGAGTCTTTTTTTGTTTTGAGTCATTCTATGAAAATCATCACTTTTTATTTGGAGTAGATGCTTATTTGTAATTACTACTTACAAACCGAAAGTTCCAAAATCGTCTCGATATTTTGACGAAAAAAGTAAAAAATCTTGACAAACGGAATTTTCATTCTAGAGAAAGATTTTCCGCTTGGCACGAGGCTGAATGCTAAAAAGCGTTTAATTGTTAATCAATCGGCTTAAACTATGTGAACGAACATAAGGAACGAAAAAGTGAAAGGTGTCCTTTCGCGATGCGAAACGTGGCATATCGCAGTGCGATATGTGGCATATTGCAGTGCCAAA
>JAGAGD010000117.1 GCA_017627765.1 Prevotella sp.
AACGAAAAAGTGAAAGGTGTCCTTTCGCGATGCGAAACGTGGCATATCGCACTGCGATATGTGGCATATTGCAGTGCCAAAGGTGCCCTTTCACACTGCGAAAGATGCCCTTTGACTTTTTTAACACTTATGTGTTATGAGGCGAAACGTATAATGTCTTGATATTGAACGATTTACTAAAAAGAGCGAGAAACCTCCAAATACTCGCATATTTTGCAACTTCTTTTTGCTCGGTCGCAAATTTTTAAGTTATGAGCAGGTTTAGTTAATCAATTTTTTACCCAACTCGGCTCTGAAAATTGCAGTTTTTTCGCTCAGCAAGGGCAGGAAACCGAAAACTGGTTTCAGACTGAAAGAACTTTAACGATAACTGGAACTTTAACGATAACTGGAACGTTAACGGGAACGATAACGTTAATCTTTAATCTTTATTCTTTTAATCATTAATCAAAAAAACAGTGTACAGTTTAACGTTCCCGTTAGCTTTTTAACTGTTCTTCTTATAGCTGATGACAGCCCAAGCGCTCATTGTGGCGGCTATGACGGAGAGGGCAAGGACCTGACGGGATATGCTTTGGAATGTGCCACCGCGAATGAACACTGTGCGTATGGCATCAATGAAATAGTGCATCGGGTTAACGTATGTAGTAGTGTAGATCCATTCAGGCATTGAGGCTGTTGGAGTGAACAGTCCGCTAAGCAGAAGGAGGATGACGACGAAAAACCACATGACGAAGATGGCCTGCTGCATGGTGTCGCTATAGTTGGAGACTATGAGTCCGAAGGAGCTGAAGACGAGAGCCAGCAGCATGGCAAGCAGATAGACCAGAAGCAGACTGCCTTGTGAAGTTATGCCGAAGACCATCCACGAAAGTGCGAAGCACTCGGTCATGACGAGGAAAGCAATTATCCAGTAGGGTATCAGTTTAGAGAGAATGAAAGTCCACTTCGATATAGGCGTCACGTTAATCTGCTCTATTGTTCCCTTCTCTTTCTCGCCCACGATGTTTAGGGCTGGCAGGAAGCCGCACATCAGCAGGATGAGTATGGCCATGAGTGCAGGTATCATGTAGACCTTATAGTTCTGGTGCTTGTTGTATAGGTTGAGCACCGATATCTGCGACTGCAAGGCGGTGGCGGTTGGATTTGCGTATGTGGTGAATATCTGCGAGAGATAGCCTGAGCCTATAGACCCTTTCGTTCCGTTCACTGCATTTGCTGCTATCAGTATCTGCGGCGTCTTGCCCTCGGCCCTGTCTGAGCTGTAGCCCTTCGGTATTACAACGGCGATGTCGGCCTTGCTCTGCTCTATGTCTTTCAGTGCACTGCTGTATGTTGGTTTCTGCCCGTTGTAGACAAAATAGCTTGAAGCCTCAATCGTCTTTGTCAGCAGTCGCGATGATGTTGTCTTGTCGTTGTCAACGACATCCACAACAATATGTTTCACCTCCTGATTCATTACGAAGGGCGTTACGCACATAATCACTATTGGGAATATGATAATCAGGCGGGGCAGAAAACTGTTACGCCTTATTTGGAGAAATTCTTTTTGAAGCAGAAATCGTAAATATGCCATTGCTAAGTTTTTTGTTGACGAATTTATGAGTAGACAAGCTGACGAATTTAGTATAGTTCATAGTTTTTGTCAAAGTTCCCGTTCCCGTTAAGGTTCTCGTTCCCGTTAAGGTTCCCGTTCTCATAACTCATTCATCCTTAATCCTTAATCCATAATCACAGCCTTTTCTTGAACTTGGCGAGAGCAAGAGTCATTAGAGCAAGAGTCATTGATATGAGTATTATTGATTCTTGTGCCACTTCTCTTATGCCCACACCCATAATCATAAGTTTGCGCATGGCAGCGATGTAGTAGCGCGGAGGAACAATCATCGAAACCCATTGCAGTATCTCTGGCATTGACTCTATTGGGAACATCATGCCCGAAAGCATCACTATAGGCATGAGCAGAACCATTGCCGACAGCAGCAAGGCTGTCAGTTGAGTGTCGGCTACGTTAGATATCAGCAGTCCGAGCGAGAGAGCAAGGATGATGTAGACAAGCGATAATCCAACGATGCTGACAAGTGAGCCGCGAATAGGAACGTCGAATACGAAGCGAGACATTGTGAGTATGGCTATGAGAATGAGGAAAGCCAGTATCAGATAGGGCACAGCCTTTGCTACGATTATCATAAGCGGGCGTACTGGAGAGGCAAGCAAAACTTCCATTGTGCCGCGTTCCTTCTCACGGACAATAGATACCGACGTCATCATTGCACAAACGAGCATGAGCAACATTCCCATTATGGCAGGCACAAAGTTGTAGGCTGACTTCATCTGCGGATTGTAGAGAAGTTTGAGGTTTACAGCTGGTTGCCTGCTGTTTGTCATGGTCTGCATAGCATAACTTGTCCATTGCTGCGCCATGTTTGGGTCGCTGCCGTCGACAATAAGCTGAAACAGCGAACCGCTTTGGCTGTGATATTGCCTGTTGTTAATCTTTTTGGCAAAGTCTTTAGCAAAGACTATGGCAATGTCAGCCTTCTGGTTGCGTATCATCAGCTCTGCATCTTGCGGAGTGTCTACGGTCTTTACAATGTTGAAATACTCCGATGCTGCCAGACGGTCAATAGCCTGCTGAGTGAGATGGTCGGTTGAAGAAGTAACCACAACGGTGCGAACATTCTTAACATCGTTGGTTATGGCGAAGCCGAAAATAATCATCAGCACCGTCGGCATGCCGAAAAGAATGAGCATTGTGCGTTTGTCGCGCAGAATGTGCTTGGTCTCTTTAATTACAAAACCTATAAACTTTTTCATCGTCTAATCGCTTTTTCGTTTAGCCTGACGTGCAAGAAATGTAAAAACATGGTCTATGTCGGGTTGCTTAAACTCGCGTTTCAAGTCCTCAGGCGCCCCCATTGCCTTTATCTTTCCGTCAACCATGATAGAGATTCTGTCGCAATATTCAGCCTCGTCCATGTAGTGGGTTGTTACAAAGACAGTGATTCCGCGCTCCGCAGCATCGTAGATCAGTTCCCAAAACTGTTTTCTTGTGGCTGGGTCTACACCTCCTGTAGGCTCGTCGAGGAAAACAATCTCAGGCTCATGGAATATGCTTACGGAGAAAGCCAGTTTCTGTTTCCATCCCAAAGGCAGCGTGCCGACTAAGTCGTTTCTGTGGTCTGCAAATTCAAGTTTGCTCAGTAAATCGTCGGTTTTTCTTGCAATCTCTTTGTCGTTCATGCCATATATGCCCGCAAAGAGTCGGATATTCTCTGCCACAGTCAAGTCGTCGTAGAGTGAAAAGCGCTGGCTCATGTAGCCTATGTGTCGCTTTATCTGCTCATGTTCCCTGCTTATGTCAAAGCCAGCAACGGTACCTGTTCCGCTCGTAGGCTGGTTTAGTCCTGTAAGAATGTGCATGGCTGTAGTTTTTCCAGCACCGTTTGCACCAAGAAATCCGAATATCTCGCCATGCTTTACGCAGAAAGAAATGCCGTCGACTGCATGGAAACTGCCAAACGCTTTCACAAGGTTGCTCACCTCAATGGCGTTCTCCGACTTTCTCTTTTCTGTGTTTTCTGCATTATTTTGCTTTTCTTTTGCAAGACCATGACTGCGATTTATAGCAGGAGGATTGAATATTTCGGCAAAGTCGGAGAGTATTTTCTCAGGCGAACCAGTGCCGCTGACACATCCTTTGTCAATGAAGGCGATTCTCTCACATTGTCTCACTTCGTCAAGATAGGGGGTGGATGCAACGATAGTCATTCCGCGTTCTTTCAGCGAAGCAAGCATCTGCCAGAACTCTTTGCGTGAAACAGGGTCAACACCTGTTGTAGGTTCGTCGAGGAAAAGCACTTCGGGAGAGTGAATGAGCGCACATGAGAGAGCCAGTTTCTGCTTCATTCCCCCCGACAGCTCACCTGCCTTTCGATTCTTAAACGGTTCAATCTGCGAGTAAACCGCCTTGATGCTGTCGTAGCCTTCATCTATTGTTGTGCTGAAAAGAGTTGCAAAGAACTTCAGGTTTTCCTCTACAGTGAGGTCTTGATAGAGCGAAAACCTGCCTGGCATATATCCAATAAGCTTGCGAATGCTGGAATAGTCTTTCACAATATCTAACCCGCACACTTCGGCGTAGCCGCCATCGGGCAGCAAAAGGGTGGAGAGAATGCGATACATAGAAGTCTTTCCCGCACCGTCAGGACCAATCAATCCGAAAATCTCGCCCCTGCCAACGCTGAAGCTTACACCGTCTAATGCCTTAACTTTGCCAAAAGACTTAGAGATATTTCTTACTTCTATTGCAATGTCCATATTTCTTTTCAAGATAGTTCAGAACTTAACTTCGCCATACATGCCTATCTTTATATATCCATCGTTGTCAACAGCAACCTTTATGGCATAGACAAGGTCGGCACGTTCGTCGTCGGTTAGTATGGTTTTTGGCGTAAACTCAGAGTTGTTCGCAATCCAAGTAACCTTGCCTTTATACTCTTTTTTCTGCTTGTCGCCATAGTCGGCAAACACTTTCACCTGCTGGCCAACTTTGATAGACTTTAACTGTGTCGACGTAACGTAGGCACGGATAAACATCTTTTTCGTGTCTGCAATCTTCAGCAGCGGCTTGCTCATGGTTGCAAACTCTCCCTGCTCAGCATATTTCTCAAGTACTATGCCGTTGGCTGGCGACAGTATGTGGCACTTTCTCAACTGGTCGTAGAGCAGGTCAGTCTGTGCATCGGTTGCTGCCATTTGCTTATCGAGCGACTTAGTCTGTGTTGAGAGAGAAGAAACCTGCGCTTCAAGTTGTTTCTGCAGCACCTTCACTTGGCTTGTAGCGTCGTCGAGCATCTTGCTTGGAACGGCACCATCTCTTACCAGTTCCGAGTATCTCTTCTGTTCTCTGCGTGCCTTGTCGAGTTGTTGGCGTGTTGCTGCAATCTGCTTTTCTAAGTCTGGTTTCTGAGTAGAGAAAACATCCCTTGCAGCCTTCTGCTGTTTTATCTTCAGCCAGATCTGAGTAGTGTCAATCAGTCCTATCTCCTGACCTGCTGAAATCTCATCGCCTTCCTTCACACCGAAGTTGATAAGTTTTCCGCTTTGTTCAGCATAAACAGTTGTTTCGGTAGACTCGAATGTACCCGTTGCGTCAAATTCCTTTTCTTTCTCTCCGCAACTGGCAATGAGAAGCAATGCAGCCATTGCACACAGTGTTAAGAATGGTCTATATTTCATGGTAATATGTTTTTTTATATTTGTTCTTTTGCTTTATTAAATTGTTTTTTAAGTCTCTGTCATTTCATCGTCAACTCAATTCGTAGTGAAATTCAAGTCATACATTTCCTTCAGCATTTCAATCTTGTGTATTGATAGCTGAAGCCGTGCTGCATTCTCATTATTTATTTCCTTAACAAGGTCGTTCACGTCAATTATTCCGTGCGACAGTTTCGATTCGGCAGCCTTTCTCACCGAAGAGCGCAAGTTGATTATCTCCATGTCGCTTTCCATCAGAGTCTTATAACGTTTGATGTTTTCGCTCTGCTGGAGTCTGTCAATATTGTTATTGAACAAGAAAACGCTCCTGAGGTTTTCCGCTTCTTCACGTTGCAGCCTGATTTTTGCCTTGTCGTTTTTTCTTGTATATAGTGCACCGATATTCCAAGTCAGCCGAGTGCCAATCATTCCGTTAAGAGACCACCTGCGGTTCATCATGTCGTCGAACATATTGTAGCCAGGATAGCCGTAGAAGCCAGATGCAAACACGCTCAGACGTGGCAGCAACTGCGAGTCGAGCATTTTTTCCTTAGCATCGGCAAGCATCAGTTGCGTGTCAATCAACCTGAGTTCAGGGCGGTTGTTTCTGTCAGAAATGTCAGTCTCGTCAGGCATAATGGGCTTTTCCACCTCAATGCCACACAGTGCGCTGAGCAACATTTTCAGAGTGTTTCTCTGAGCAGTGAGGTTAGTTGTCTGCTGTTCTACGTTTAGCCGTTCTGCCTTCACCGAGTTGTAGTCGCTTTCGGCGGCAGTCCCCTCCTTCAGCATTGATGCAAGTTTGCGCTCGTTTGCGATAAACACTTCCTGCAAATCCTTGTTGAGGCTGATGCGTGAGTCAATCAGCAGCAGGCTGAAATACAACTCGTTCACCCGCTTCCTTACGGCATAAAGATTTACTTCGTTCTCTGCTGCTTCAACCTTTCCTTGTAGTCGTGCCATTTCCTTCTGGTTCTTTATGCTGCCACCGTCGTAAACAGTCTGGCTGACATCAACGCCAATGCGATACTGGTCGCGCTTCAAGCCCCTGAAGTCCACACCCATCTGCAGCAGCATCGGCTTCATGTTGTCGGGCCAGCTTGCCACGTCGCTCTGCAGTGTGGCTTGTGCTGTTGCCGAAACCTGCGGCAGCCACCCTTTCTGAATATTATCCAGAGTGTAGGCTGTGGTCTTGCCTATCAGGTCAAATCTCTCAATGAGCGGATAGTTTTGTTGCGCAGCCTGCTGACATTCGCTGAGGGTCTGCCCACGCAAAGCCATTGCAGAAGTAAAGACAGCAACCCCCACAGCCATTCTTAATATTGTCATACTCATTTAGTTTTTTTTTTACTGGATGCAAAGATATGCAGATATATTCATAATGCAGTTATCTAAACAAATGAATAAATGTTCTTTTTGTAAGAAAATCTGCAATAATTCTGCCTTATAACTTTATTTTTATTATCTTTGCCAAATAAAAACTAACAATACGCCATGCAAAAAGACGAACTGAAGACTTATTCCCTGCTGCAAGTTAAGGACATGCTTAGTGCCTTTGACGAGAGAATGGCAAACAACTACATAACGGAAAACCTGGCTGTAGCCCGCAATTTTCATCCCAAGATAGTGCCCGAATTTGTGCAAAAGCCATTTCACATGGACGAAATGCGCATATTCGTTGTCATGGAGGGATGGACAGAACCCACAATCAACCTGCTCAGCAACCACTTCAGTGCAGGCGAGCTTGTGTTTATCGGGCCTAACGGTCTTGCACAAGTCAACAACGTCTCCCCCGACCTGAAGAGCATTGCCGTCTCTGTGTCGAGCGAACTGTTCGGGCTTGCGCTTGGCAACAGGATTCCAAAAGCCTTCGACGGACACATACGCGACTTCCATTTCCCGCTGCAACCCGACGAGTTGGAGTTTTTTGACACGCTCCATCGCCTGCTCTATGACAATATAAGCAAGGAAAATGGCAGCATGCAGGTGACGCTGCATCTTATCAGCACAATACTCTGGTATGTTGATTCGCTCTGGCAAAGAAACGAAGACGCACACCGCCAGTCGCAGTCGCGAGAGCAACAACTCTTTGCTGACTTCATTCAGTTCGTAAATAAATATGCACCGCAGCAGCATAACATAGGTTTCTATGCCGACCGACTCTTCATCTCTGCCCGCTACATGAGCTCGATAGTAAAGAAGGTGAGTGGAAAATCGGCTAAGGAATGGATTGATAATGCCATCGTCACGAAGGCCAAAGTGGAACTCCGACATACCGACAAGCAGGTGAACGAGATAAGCGACGAGATGAACTTCCCAAATACTGCCTTCTTCTGCAAGTTCTTCAAGCGACTGTCGGGCATGACTCCGATGGAGTATAAGCAGTCGTAGACACAAGTCAGAGTGAAACATCGAAACTTCTAAACATCATAGGCTTAAGGCTATAAGGATGCCTTGCCCACCATAAATTGTTTTTTTGATAACGCTAACTTTACGTTTCAACCTTAATCCCGAAAACTTTAAACCCGCAACTTTCAGTTTGTAACTTTCATTTTCACCCCCAAAATCTTGATGAAAAAAGTAAAAAATCTTGACAAACGGAATTTTAATTCTAGAGAAGGATTTTCCGTTTGGCACGAGGTGAAATGTAAAAAAGCGTTTAATTGTTAATCAATCGGCTTAAACTATGTGAACGGTCGTGCGGAACGAAAAAGTGAAAGGTGTCCTTTCGCGATGCGAAACGTGGCAT